>RPQH01000032.1 GCA_003820375.1 Ignavibacteriota bacterium | reverse complement strand
TCTAATTTGAAATGGAGTAAAAGCAATGTCTTTATCAAAAACATTATCATTTCTAAGATGTTCCCTGCTGATTTTATTGTTAATTTTATCTTTCAGTGATTTGTATTCTGCCGTTGTTGGTGTTTTTCACCAACAACAATTTGTACCGGAGAACTTGAATAATTAATATAACCTTTTTGAGTTTCTGTCGTTGTTTGTGGAGAACACCAACAACGGCTGATAACCTTATGTGTCAGGCCTGCCTTTAGGTTATTTGGGAGTAGATTAAATTATTCTTGTCTATGGAAAAATACTTGTGTTAAAATCTATTCTTATTTGAAAGATCAACCTAAAAGGCAGGCCTGACACTGCCCTAAATTCACAGACAGGAGTGTCTGTGCTGCTCTTTTAAGACAGCAGTTTTTCTTACGCCTTCAGCACTTTCTCATAATAATTTTCATACTGAGTAACAATTTTATCCGAAGCAAATAAAGTAACAGCACGCTCGCGGGCATTTTCGGAAAATATCCTGTACTTGTTCTTATTCTCAAGCAGCTCTTTTACATAATCGGACATTTTATTTATATCACCCATCTCAGCAATGTAGCCGGTTTCACCGTGCAGGTTAAGCTCGGGTAATCCGCCTGCATTGGATGATACTACCGGTACGCCGCATGCCATTGCTTCCAATGCCGATAAGCCAAAGCTCTCCGATTGAGACGGCATTAAGAACAGGTCTGCAATAGAAAGTATCTCAACAAATGATTCAAGGTTTCCGTAGAATTTAATATCCTCATGAATGCCAAGGTCTTTTGCAAGGTACTCGCACGCACTTCTTTCAGGACCGTCACCAATAAGCAGAAGCTTGGAAGGAATTTTTTTTCTCACTTCATTGAAAATCCTGATACAGTCATCAACCCGTTTCAACGGACGGAAATTGGAAGTGTGGACAATGATTTTTTCTCCGTGTTTTGCAATACGTTCCTTCAGGCATCGTGTTTCATCATTATCTATCCTTTTATAATGTTCAAGGTCAATGAAGTTTGGAATCACTTCTATATGTTTATCAATATTATATTGTGATTGTGTTTTCACCTTAAGAAATTCAGAAACTGCAGTAACACCGTCTGATTTTTCAATTGAGAATTTCATTGTCGGAAGAAAGCTTATCTCAAGACCTACAAGTGTAATATCCGTTCCATGCAGTGTGGTAATAATCTTTAAATTACCATTGCCGTTCTTTCCGTTAATATGTTCCTGTGTAATAATTTCTCTTGCAAGGTAAGCACTGGTTGCATGGGGAATTGCATAGTGTGCATGAACAAGGTCAAGCCCGTTAAACTTTGCGACTTCAACAATCTTACTTGCCAGTGCAATGCTGTATAAACCGAAATCAAACAAAGGATAACTTGCCATTTGAACTTTATGGAAATAAATATTCTCAGAGAACTTTAATCTCATTGGAATGCTGTATGAAATAAAATGTACTTTATGTCCTCTTTCGGCAAGTTCTTTACCAAGTTCCGTAGCAACAACACCGCTTCCACCGTAAGTCGGGTAACACAAAATTCCGATATTCATTGTAATTTCCTATATTTAATTCTTTTATTAATGCAGGGAAGCTAATTTAGTGTAAAAAGTTCAATTATGAACACTAAAATTTTTTCCCCTCAATTCCCAGATGGCAAAGAGCAAAATCGTATTTCACAGGGTCATTTTCATCAAATTGCTTCAGAAATGCCGTTAATTCAACAGCAAATTTCATATCAATTGTTCTTCTTTTAACAAAACCCCGTTCTAAAGCTATCCTTGCTATATGCACATCTACGGGAATTATTAGTTTGGAAGTGCTTATCCCCTGCCATATCCCTAAATCGATATCGTCCTTCCTCACCATCCATCTTAACAACATATTAAGCCTTTTGCATGTACTATTTTGAACAGGTGCCGGTATTAAATAATCCCTGTATGATTTATCTTTCCTTACCGGCATTTGTTCCCTGAGCTTTCCTGTAAAACCTGTTAATGCAGGAATTATATTTTCATGCTCTTCAGAATAATAAGCATTAAAAATATTATATAAAGAACCAAACTCTGTTAAATTAGAATTTAAGGAACTGAAAAGGTCAATCAGGTCCTTATCAGTGTTGAATCTGTAATTAAGACCCTGAAGGAATTTTTTATCTTTACGTTTCTGAAAATTAATTGTAAATTCGTGCGGCTTGTTACCGGTAGCTGCCAGTAACTTATCAATGAATTTATTGATAAGGTCAACCTGTCCATATGAATAAGCAGAAGTAATAAGCCCAGTAATTTCAATATCGGCAGGATTGGAAAACCTGTGAAGATTCCATACGGGGTCTTTTGAAGAAAATTTCTTTTTATAAATTAAGTATAATTCATCTAATCTTTTTTTCAGGACATTAAATTTCATATTATGAAAAAAATCTTTTTACTTGGCGAAGAATCTGTTAATAATGAATTAAAAACCATATTTACAAACAATACTAATTTTGTTGATAAACCGGATGATTCTGTTGATATAATAATAGAAACAACAAATTACCCGAAAGAAACGAAGCTTGAAAATATAAAATTTATTGACGAACATTCAGGTAAAAATATACCCGTTCTTTCTTCATCATTATGTATTCCTGTTTATGAGCAGGCAAGCAGCAGTAATTTTCCCGGGAGATTAATTGGTATTGGATTATATAATAATATTACCGAATCAAAGAGATTTGAAATAGCACCTTCAAGAAAGACAGATGACCAGATAATGTATATTGTTGATGCTTTTCTGAAAGAACAAGACAAAGCATATACGATAGTACCTGACAGAAGCGGAATGGTTTTCCCCCGCATTGTTGCAATGATAATAAATGAAGCGGCACAGGTGTATGCGGAACAAATAGCAAACAAGGAAGATATTGATACAGCAATGAAGCTCGGAACAAATTATCCTTACGGTCCTCTTGAATGGGCGGATAAGCTTGGGGTAGAGCTTGTTTATAATATTCTTAATTCATTATTTGAGGAGTTTGGTGAAGACCGCTACAGACCGCACCCCTCATTAAGAGAAATGGTAAAGCTGGGAATGAAGTATTATTGAATCCTCAATACATATATCTGAATTTTTTAGGATTTTGTCCAATCTTAATAATATCTCAATCTTATATCATTTGGTGATTGAAAATTAGAAAGTGCTATTTTATCAGTATTTTATTTTGTATTTTTATACTGATGAATAGATCTGATTTACAGAAAATTAGCAAGATACGGCTTAAGGAAGCTCGTGAATTGTTACATACTGGAAATTATAATGGTGCGTATTATCTTTGTGGTTATGCAATAGAATGTGCTCTAAAATCTTGCATAGCAAAAAAAACAAACAAATATGATTTTCCCGATAAAAAGCTTGCCAATAAGTCATTTACACATGAACTAAGAACTTTGATGGATATTGCAGGTTTATCAGTACAATTTGAAAATGAAAAAAGTACAAATGTGAACTTTAGTGCAAAATGGCTTGTTGTAAAGGATTGGAACGAAGACAGCAGATACGAATTTCATGATAAAAATAAAGCTGAAAATATGTATAATGCTATTGCAAGTAGAAATGGAATATTAAAATGGATAAAACAACATTGGTAGAAAATAAAATAACAGCCGGTCAAGAACTTCTTGATGGATTAAAAAAAGAAGATATAAAAATTCATGATGCCTTATGGATTTATGATAATGATGATGGCTATTGGAAATTTATTGTAACAAGTCCTATGGTTAAAACCGATGGTCCTTTAAAGTTGTACAAAATACTTGATAAAATTATCAGGAATAAGAAAATAAATCAGTTAATATATGATAGTGTAACAGTAATGGAACCGGACAATAAAACGATAAAAATGCTAAGAAATGCATATAATGTTAGAAATAAATTTTTTAAAGATATTTCTATGAAAGATTCTTATATCTATTTCATGAATGCATAAAATATTTTATCCGTATAACTCTATAAATATCCATTCTGCTATTTCTTTAAAATCCACTTCATCATTTACATCAATCCATTTAATATTTTTATCTTTCCGGAACCATGTCATCTGGCGTTTTGCATAGCGGCGGGTATTCCGTTTTATTAATTCAATCATTTCTTCTCTTTCAATTTTTCCGTCAAGATAATCGAATGCTTCTTTTACCCCTACCGTATTAAGTGAATTATTATGCTTATAATGATACCCTTCTTTTTTCAGATTATCAATCTCTTCAAGCAATCCTTCATTCAGCATATTATCAACCCGTTTGTTTATTCTGTTATACAGCACCGGCCTTTCCCAGTTTATGCCATACTGAATTGTTTCAAATCCAACATCAACTTTATTTTCATGCCATTGGGATATCGGTGTACCTGTTAAATAAAATACTTCAAGTGCCCGGATTATTCTCCTGCTTTTTGTAGCATCAAATTTTCCGGCAGTAATGCTGTCAACTTTCAATAACTCGTTATATAATGCTTCACTGCCTTCTGCTTCCAGTCTTTCATTCAGCTTATTTCTTATTACATCTTTTTTCTCTTCATACTCTTCTTCACCAAACTCCTCTTCAAAGTCAAATAACCCGTATATCAAAGAGCGTAAATATAATCCGCTGCCGCCCGCTATTACCGGGATACTGCCCTTATCTAAAATATCTTTTATTAAAACGCCTGCCTTTTCACCAAATTCACCTGCATTGAATTCATCTGTCAGTTCGTATTCATTGATAAAATGATGTTTAATATTTTTCAGATATTCTTCAGGGGGATGTGCGGCGGCAATTTGGATTTTTTTATATATCTGCCTTGAGTCAGCAGATATTATTTCAGGTGTTTTGTTGAAATGATTTTTTACCAGCTTTGCAACTTGAAATGCAATTTCAGTTTTACCCGATGCAGTTGGTCCCACTATAGCTAATACTTTAGCTTTCATCGTAAACTTTTATTCCAGCCCTCTTGCCCTATCAACGGAACAAATTTAAAAGCCTCATGAACTTTATATTCAACCTTCTCCGGTGTTTTAGTAATATCGTAAAGCTTCTGGAATTCAAGCGAGCCCACAGGTATTGTCATTTTGCCGTTCATATCAAGCTGGTCTATCAATGTGGGTGGAATTGAAGGAGCACCTGCAGTAACAATTATTTTATTATACGGCGCACACTCTTCCCATCCCATTGTACCGTCACCAAGATTTATATGAAAGCGGTAACCGAGTGATTCCAGCAATTCTTTGGAAGAGTTATATAATTGCTCGATTCTCTCAATTGTATATACATCCGCACCAAGCTCACAAAGTATTGCAGTCTGGTACCCGGAACCTGTTCCCACCTCAAGTACTTTATCACCCGGCTGAATATTCAAAGCAAGTGTCATATATGCCACAGTGAAAGGCTGCGAAATGGTTTGCTGGCACTCTATGGGGAGAGCATTATCGTCGTATGCATATTTACGGAAAGCCTCAGGTATGAATTTTTCACGGGGAACATTATAAATTGCATTAAGGATACGTTCATCGATAATCCCTTTACCCCTTAATGTATTTATCAGTGATTTCTTTTCTTCCTGTAAAAGGAGCATCAGCTTCCTTCCTCCATTTCCTCGAAAATCTCTTTCATCGATTTCTTCACATCAGAACCCTCAAAAATACCTATAAGTTCTTTTCTAAGTTCTTCATAATCATTGCATGTTTTCATATTTCCGTCCTGTGCAATTGAAATATCCCCGGTCTCTTCAGAAAGAATAATTATCAAAGCATTAACCTGCTCAGACATACCAAGCCCTGCCCGGTGCCTTGTACCAAGCTTACGATTCATAATTTTTTCTGCCGGTGAAAGCGGTAAAATACATCTTGCTGCTTCAATTATATTATTCTGAATTATCACAGCCCCGTCATGCAGAGGCGAACGGGTATTAAAAATTGAGATTAAAAGCTCTTTATTTACTTTTGCCTGTAATGTTTCGCCTGTCTCAATAAATGAAGTCAATCCTCCGCCCCTTGAAATAACAATAAGCGCACCTAAATTCCTTTGTTTCAATTCTTTTACAGCTTCTATAACTTCATTGATTGTCTCACCGGAACTAATCTTAAAGAAGAACCGTGCTATCCTTGTTCTGCCTATCACAAGCAGTATTCTTCTTATCTCCGGCTGGAACAATATAATGAAGGCAATTACCCAGATATCGGTCAGCCTGCTGAAAATCCATCCCAGGGATTTCATGCTAAAGGTCTGTGCTACCAATGATATGATAATAATCAGGATAAGCCCTACAAATATCTGGGAGGCAATAGTACCCCTCATTACTATATACAGCTTGTAAAAGATGTAACAGACAATCAATATGTCAATAACATCTATTAAAGAGACAGTTATAAATCCAATTTTAAATAATTCCATTTCAATGCAAAATTACTTAATTTTATTTACAGAAACTAAGGAAAAGCGGAATGAGTTCGTTAAGTTTGTTGAGCTTGTTTTATTTAAAGGAAATTATTTTATTATATTTGTTAATTCAATTTAATTATAATTGCCAATAAAATGAACATACAATCAGCAATAATATCATTTCAATCTAATATTCATGTATTTCAAAATCTTACATCTGCTTATCCTGAAGATTTTATTAAATGGAAACCTTCACCGGATAAATGGTGCCTGCTTGAAGTTATAAATCATCTATATGATGAAGAAAGAGATGATTTCCGTGACAGGTTAAAACATATATTAGAAGGAAATACTGAATGGGCTCCAATCCATCCTTCTGCATGGGTTATTGAAAGAAAATATATTGAAAAGGATTTTCAGGAATCTTTGAATAACTTCATTTATGAACGGAAGCAGTCAATCGATTGGCTTAATACAATTGATGATTCCGATTTGGATAAGACCGTCAGTCATCCTAAATTCGGTGATTTTAACGCACGGCAAATGCTTGTTTCATGGCTGGCACATGATATACTGCATATAAGGCAGATACTCCGTTTGCAATATTTATATTTGGAAAGTACAATAAAACCATTAACTATTGATTATGCGGGCGGATGGTAATGAAATTAACTTATTTCTTTCTTGCTTCGTTCTCTTTAATTCTTTCCTTTACAATTTTCTTAACTAAAGAAGCAGGAAGCGGGTTATCTGCTGTAAAATGTATTGTTGTACCTGATACATCATATCCATCAAGCTCTTTCTTAAATTTTTCCAATATTGATTTACTTACTGCAATAAGACTGCAATAATCCTTGTGTGCCATGAAATGAATTAATGGTTTGTGATATTTGTAAGTTGGAATTTGGTAACTAATTTTTTCTTCAGCTTTTGGTGCTGCAGATTTGATAGCACTGCGGATTTTCTCTAACATTACCATAACATCTTCGGGCAGAGAAGCAAGGTATTCATCTACATTTTTTGCAGGAACACTTTTTTTAGTTTTATTTTTCGCTGTTACGTTAGATTTCCCCCTGAACTTTGTTTCTTTCATGCGTTTTGTTTGTTTTATTAATGCATTACGGAATTTGTCAAGATTTATTCCTTCAATAGTTGGATATTCACCTTTCGCAAATATTAAGAAATTCAACATATAATACAATTAATAATTGAATGTAAAAAAATATTTCATATATTTGTGTATTAATTATTAAATTAACCGTTAAGCAATGAAATTAAAAATAATTTTATTTTTACTTATTATACTATCTTCACAAATTTATACAAGGGATACAACTGTTGTTATAGATTTAAACTATGACAGGGCTGAGGAAAATATTAAATTTTCCAGCAATGAAAACGGGAAATATATTTTGAGAATTAATAAGAAGTCTTTGGAAGGACAGTTTGCAGAAGGATATGATGCATCAATAGAAATTATTGACATGGATAGAAATGATAACTTATGCGAAATCATTGTAAAAGGATATGGTTCAAGTGATTACATGGAGTGTTTTTTTTACCAGTTTGTTAACGGAGAAATAGTTCAATGCGGATATTTACCCGGAAACTTTGGAGTTAATACTACAGGTAATAAAATTTTGGAAGAAAATATATGGATGGGATTTTATTCCATTGATTTTAGACATAAGTTTGACTCAAAGAATAAAACACTTTCATACATTATGGAAGATGTTTACGACATTAATGTTCCGGCAGAAGTAACCAAATCATTTAATATCTTAAATGCAAAGTATGATAATTCCAATGCCGTAAAGACTCTTCAACCTAAGACAAAAATATCGCTGATAAAAGTGGATATTACACCTAAATGTTTAAATGATGAAACAGACTATAAGTATGATGATAATTGTGATTGGTTTTTAATAAAAACAGAAGATGGCTTTACTGGATGGTGCAGGTTAAAAGATTTCAGGGATAATGTTGACGGACTTATATGGGCAGGATAATTCATTCATTCTTTCTTTGATATAAGGTGCCATATTTTAATGATATAGCATTGTATTCAGTTTCCAATATTTGCTTTAGATCTATAAAAATATTACTTCCGGCAAAATTAAGAACAAAGCGTGGGTTTGCTGCTCTGAATTTATCCATATAATCCTTATGCGTTCTGTGAAAATATTCTGAATTAGGAAATTCCTTTTCACCTAAATAAAACACAGTTACCAAAGAATAATAACTAGCCATTTCAGCTCTTGCAAGATACATTGAATAAATTGCTGTGGATGTATTATCAAGGGGTAAGACTTTGTCTCCCGGCTTGAGATTTATTTTTAAGAATTCAGCCGAAGTAATAATATCGTCGTAAAAAGGATGCGGCGCAGAATATTCCCGCGATTTACCTGACAATTCCTCAATAAAAATGTCCCTGTTTTGCTCTCTGCCTATTTGAATTCCGATAATTAAAAAAATTATTAATGGAGGAATAAATTCGGATAACGATGCAAATTTATTAGCAGACTTTTTTTGTTCAACAAAGCATGCAGAACTTAGAAATATTGTAAAATATGCAAACGGCAGCCAGTGATACCAGAAAAATTTTGCAGCTATTATTACATACAATAAGAAAAATACTATCAGAGCAGCTAATTCGTAAATTAAAAGTTTTTGTTGTCTGTTTAGATTAGACCTGAATATAGATATATAAAAGCCACAAGCTGCCGGCAATAGGAATGGTCTGTATGTATGAAATTTTAGTATCCTGGTAAAGATATTTGTTTCTGAAGGATTAATTTCCAGAAACATTTTTGAATCTCTATACAGTACCGTGAAATTTGTTTGAATATCCCAAAACGGGTTGAAGGAACCTGTAAACCATAGATATAAAACCGTAAATAATAATGGGAGTGAAAATCCCATCACCGAAAAAAGTAATTGCTTTATTATTATTTTTGAAGCATGATTTTTTAAGCCATTATCAGTATTGCTCAAAATATTAAAAATAAAAAGCACAGGAAAAATAATTATTGCATGAGGTTTTATTGAAGAAGACAAAGCACAGCAGAATCCAAGAAAAAATGATTTACTATTTATTTTTTTATTTGGATATGAGTAAGAATATAAAATTGCAGCAATAACAGGCAGGATTAAAACATAATCTCTTTGCAGGCTTAAATAAGTTCTGCCTATGAAATAAATCAATGAAAAAGTAATAATTCCGCAAACGGCAGTTTTAATAGAAATTTTTTTGAATAACAAGTAAGAAACAACCGAAAATACCAACAGGAAAATTAAGTTTGCAATCCTGAATCCTAGAATACTGTATCCGAAAATCTTTAGAAGGAGCAGATAAAAAAAATGAACAAAAGGAAGCTGAAAATAGAAAAAATCCCGGTAAGGAATAAGATGAAACTTATCTGTTAAAAAAGCCGCATATAATAATCCTATATTATCTCCATCAATGGTCCAAAACAAGGAAGAAATTGCAATACTTATTGAAAGTAATCCCAGCAGTCCAAAAAAGAAAATGAAGAGCTTGTTGCTGAAGACAAAATTTCTAAATAACAAAAGTGCTCTCATTTATAAGATAAAAAATTTTTCGGTATGGCTGTATTACTCTTATTTATTTATCAAATTTAATTTCCGGAGATACAGTACAATGCAAAAACCAACTATCAAATTTGAACAGTTAAATTTCTTTATTTATTACTTTCTTTAATAATATACCTGGGTCTTCCCCTCACCTGGTCATAAGTTCTCCAGAGGTATTCACCAATAATACCTAACATGATCATTATTAAGCCCGTTGTAAATAATAGTATACTGATTATTGGTGCATATCCAGAAAAAGGAGTTGAATTATAAAACCAGGCTAAAAATACAACAATTATGTAAATAAACGCAAACATAGATGTAATTATTCCTATTAAAGACATAATACGTATAGGGAAATAAGATGTGTTTATTATTCCATCTATGAACCCTTTTATTTTTTTAGCTAAAGTCCATTGTGATTTTCCGTATTTTCTTTTTAATCTTTTATAACCGATAAAATAAGGTTCATATCCAAGCCACATTATATCGCCCTGCAGAAAATTATTCCTTTCATCAAGGTCAAAAATTTTTTTATAAACTATCTTGTCCAATAAAAAACAATCATATCCGCCGCGGGGCATTTGGGGGATAGTCATATTGATAATTCTATAAAATATTTTTGAAGAAAATTCTGCAATAAAGCTATCTTCCCTCTCTGTGCGTTTGCACGCAACAAATTTATAACCTTCCTGCCATTTCCTGATCATTTGGGAGATAAGTTCAGGAGGGTCCTGCATATCAGCAGATATTGTTACCAATAAATCACCTTCTGCATGGCCAAAACCTGCATATATTGCCGATAGTTGTCCGAAATTCCTTGTGAAACTGATTATTTTCACCCTGTCATCAATCTTTTTTATTGAACATAATTCTTCCCCGGATTTATCTTTTGAACCGTCATTTATGAAGATTATCTCATAGTTAAATTCATCGCAGAATTCTTTTAACATGCCTGTAAGATTAATGTATGAAGGATACAATGACCCCTCGTTCATGTATACAGGAATAATTATGGTAATTAATTTTTTTTCCATGTTAAATTTATTTATCTAAATCTTTTTATATTGTTTAAAAATTATATTGTCAAACTTCCAATTGAAAAAATAGCTTTTTAGAAAACAACGTAAAAATTAATATTCAGTATTGATTTATTGCTCTCATTTTTATCTTATTGTACAGAGAAAAACTATACTCCGTTCAAAATTTAGCATGTGGTTTTTACTTATAAAATATTATTGAAGCATAATAAATTTATTATATAAAATACATAACAGTTTCAAAAATACCTTGTGTGTAATGACGTAAATATACTTTATAACTGCTATTATAATTTAACAATAGATCCGGTATTCGTATGAAATCATTTTGGTTGTGATATACACAAACAGCGATTTTGGGTTTAAATTTTTTTATTATTTGTTCAGCACCGGTTAAAGCCTCAAATTCTGCTCCTTCGATATCCAATTTTATAAAATCGGTTTTACCGTTTAGTGTTTCATCCAAAGAAGTCAAATCTACTTCAATGATACCATTCTTATCAATTTTGCTTGCAGCACCTAATGAGTTATCAAATTTTATTTTTTTCGATTCGCTCCATAATCCTTTATTTATATATTCGATGTTTCTATATCTTTTAAGAGTATCTTGTGACAACTTAAAAAATTCAGGTTCCGGTTCAAAATAATATATTCTTAAATATTGGGCATTCCTATTAATGAAATTTAAAGTTGTTTGACCGTCAAAACCACCACCATCTACAAAATATTCAATATTGTCATTCATAACAAAATCTTCAAAATATTGTTTATCAAGTCTGAAAGTAAATTTTTTCAAATAATTTATATCGCGGTTATATCTAAAATTAATAATATTACTAAAAGTCTCTTTTGATTCCGAATCCTCTAATTTCGAATAGATTGTTTTGTAACTTTTTATTTTTTCAATAATTAAATCAGTATTGCATAAATAATCGACAGGGCAAAGTTCATATGGAAAAGCTAATTCTAAGGCAAAATAATCTATAAAATTTTTAGGACTTAATTGAATTATGTTATTGTATGCATCAATAGTTCGACCCTCAATAATACAATTAATTATTGATGAACCGAGAAAATTATTTTCTGAACGTACAATTTTATAACCTTCAAATGTATCTGTATTTAATTCATCATTAATAAATCCTTTTACTGAATAATTTTTGCCCTCTAACCATTTTAACATACTCAATCCATATTTATTTGTACCAAGTATATATATTTCATTACTAATATCCGCAAAAAAGCTTTTTGCAGACTTAATAATTTCATTTTGATTATTAATGATTTTCATATATTCACTTCTATATATGTTATATTTTACTTATTCTCTCCAATCGATTAGAGTATTTATTGCATCAACATCAAATACAGGTATATTTAATTTATTTTTTACTTCCTTTCTTTCATTAAATGCGTTATCAATGAATATAACATTATCTTTTTCTCTTATCCATTTGTATTTTTCATCTGTATCTTTTAAAATTATTATTTTATTAAATAAATTTTTATGAATTGAATATTTATCTAAAATCTGGCTTACATCGCTGATGTTCTTTGTAATTAGTTTAATGGATTTATTATTATTCTTTGCGTTATATAAAAACATCATTACATTAGCATTTATTTTATTATTTTTTATTATTGTATCATCAAGATCAATATAAACAGTATTGTAATTTAATGTACTAATATACCTGTTAAATAAAAATCTGTCTACTTCCAGATAGTAATCATTGGCTAAAATTTCAACTTCACATTCAAACAAATCATATAATGTTAATAAAGGAAAATTTACACCTAATCCTCTGTATAAATTCATAGTCCCGGCAGTTCTCACAGATATTTCCATCAATTTGTATTTGTTATCTTCGCTTTTTTTAATTTGATAAAACCATAATCCCCTCATTTGCAGTTTGTCGTTTATTGCGTTTGAGATTGCCTTAATTTCATCCGTAACTTTTTCTGTGCTTGAATTTACACTTATACCGCCTAAAATTCTTTTTCTTTTTCGCGGACCAATAAACTTTAAATTGTTCTTATAGTCAGTAAAACAATCAACAGTTAATTCATCACCCGGTAAATACTCGGTTATTACTAAGTTACCTGTAAATACATTATCAATATTATTATTATCAATTATTTTGAAAGAACCTTTAGAGCCCTGACCTTTATCGGGTTTTGCAAATAAGGGTAATTTTTTTATTTGATATTTATTTTCAATAACCTGAGGACAAAAATCGTAATCTTTGAAAATATCATATGTTTCTTTTTTGCTTCTGCAGATTTCTGCTTGCCTTAACCCGGGAACTGCAATTTTTGCCTGAATATTTTTGATGTTTTTTGCAAAGAACAGGGAAATATCATCATGTGTTGGAAAAACAGCATTTATTGAATATTTATTAATTATTGAATTAAAAAAATCAATAAAACCAGTTTCAGTAATATAAGGCACATTGCCGATGTAGTTTTTAAAGATAAATCTGCCATGATCATCTTTTCCGGAAGCACCATATAACTCAATATATAAAACATCTTTTAATGCTGAATGTATTTCTATCGCATTTTCAGAACCACATGGAAAAACTAAAACATTAGTTTTTGATTTCATTTAAAATAAGATTGATTACTATGTTTAATTCTTTTTTATTATATCTTTGGTCTACAGGTAATGGTATCAAAAAATACGCTAAATTATTTTCAATGGTATTTTTGCCAGTTAATTTTAAAACATTTTCCCAATATCGTGCCGTATAAATTTTATTTTTTATTAAATTTATATATTTTTTTTATAACATATAAAATTTCATCTTTTGTATATCTCTGGTCAATTGGTAAAGGTACAAGATAATTTACCAAATACCACTCAAAACAATCTTTATCAACAACATCAAGTACTTCTTTCCAATAAGTAGCAACAAATATTTTGTTTTTTATCAGGTTAGCTTTTAAGCCTTTATTATGTATTAAAAAGGGATAGACCATAGGGGCATTTACCTTAGATATATCAATATTTATTTCATTTATTTTGCCAAGATATTTGTGATAGAGTGCAAAATTTCTATTCCTGATGTTTACTACTTCCTTATAATCAATGGATTTCATTATAGCATCCGTCAGATTAGACATTGATTTAACAGGCTGTCCAAACAAAGATTTTTCATTCATTTGAAAGAGTTCGTATGCACTTTCCGGTCCATCTTCTATTCTTTTTAAAAGAAATTCCGTTCTATTCAAAGACTTATCTTTTTCCGGAATTTTTTTCAATCTTTTGTTAGTATATAGATAAGCTCCATCTGAAACACCAAAAAATTTTCTTGAAGAATAAATAGTGTCTATGTTTCGCTGCGGTTTTTCGAAAAAGGCCTGGGAATTATCAATAATAACATTCCTTAATTTTTTTAACAATGAATGGCTGTTTGTACCGTTGATTCCAAAGTAATTTACATACATCATATATTCGTCTTGATGCAGCTCAAAATCTATTATAGGTTCAAAATTGTGGTCTATATGATAGGAAGAATAGGGAATATTAAGAATCTGTAAAGGTTCAAGTGTTGCACTGCATATGTAATAAGGAAGAACTAACTTTTTAATATGTTTTAATTCAATTAAATACCTTAGCGCATTTCTGGCTGTATTTAATTTAATTGCATTAGGGTGATAATCCTGACCCTTATGCAATTCAAGTTCAAAAAAACCGCCTATCTCCTTCATTGACTTAACTCGAATTGATTTAACATTTCCCTGATTTTAACTGTATCATTGAACATAAGAATATCTATAATAGATAAATCCGTAATAAACTGTTTGTTTTTTTGATTATATCTTATCTCTTTTGGTTTTAAAAATTTCAATTCAATACAATAGTTATCAAATTTCTCTTTATTGAAAATATCCTTTCCTCCAATAGGATTAATATATTCAGAAGCATTTAAGTCATGCGAAATGTTTAACGCCCAATCACCTGGCTCCTGAATTTTTTCCAAATTAATATTTAATTCAGAAGAATACTGATATAAAAAACTAATATTTAATCTTGAACAAATTAATTCAAAAATTCTCACGTTAAATCTAGCTAAGTACTTTTCTTCAGTGCATAAACATTCATTTACTAATTGTAATGTTTCATTATAATATGGAGCAAGTTTTTTATAGTGTTCAAGTTGCCGTATAATTCTGTTTCTCCAATCCTGGTCATCACTTACAATAATTTCATTTATATTGTCATTTCTATTATGCTTGTTTATAGGAATTATTATATACTGCCAGTCTTCTCTGCTGGGGTGTAATATCCTATTCCTGTTAATCCACCCATGATAAATATATTGAACGTTATCAAAGACAACCCATTTATCCACAGAATTAATTAACTGAAAGTATCCTATATATGGGAAAAAATATGGCTGCATTATACCTAACTTCATACTAAAGAACTAATTATAATTTTTGAAATATTCTTAACATCAGTTATAGATAAACAATGATATAAAGGCAGGCACATAATCCTCTTTGATATGTTATCAGCCACAGGGACTTCGTATTTATTTATATAGTTAAGCTTGTCTAATGATGGATAAAAATATCTTCGTGGATAGATATTATTATCGTTAAGAGCACATCTTGTTTTTAAAAGTTGTTCTTCGGATTCGAATATAACCGGGTAGTATGAATAATTATACTCTGTATCGTTATTTATTTTTATATGCTCAAGCTTTGTATCCTTTAAACACTTATCATATTCTAAAGAAGCTTTCTTCCTGTAGCAGATGATTGACATTATGTTTGGCAGAACACACAGACCCATAGCTGCATGCAGCTCTGAATTTTTACCATTAATTCCCAATCCCCAAAAATCTTCCTGGCCTCTGTGCCCAAAATTTCTCAAATAAGATATTTTATGAGCAATATCATCGTCATTTGTTATTACAGCACCGCCTTCAGCCATATGAAACAGCTTTGTTGCATGAAAGCTTAATGTAGATATATCTCCATAATTCAAAATGGATTCGCCTTTGTATTTTACTCCAAAGCAATGCGATGCATCATATATAAGTTTTAAATTATATTTCTGTACAATATTTTCCAAATATTCAAGATTACAGGGGCTTCCATAAACATGTGTGGCTAAAATTGCCTCTGTTTTATTTGTAACTTTTTCAGCAATTAAAGAAGGATTGATGCAAAGCGAATCTGGGTCAATGTCTACAAAAACCGGTTTGCAATTTATCCAGGCGATGGAGGAAATTGTTGCAACATATGAAAAAGGTGTAGTGATAATTTCTTCAGATATATCTAATGCTTTTAATGCAATTTCAAGGGCAATAGTACCATTGGAAACAAGGAATAAATGTTTAACCCCCAAAAATTTTTTTAATTTTTTTTCCAATTCAATAACCAACGGACCATGGTTTGTAATCCAGCCGTTAGCCCATATTTTTCTCAAATATGAAATATAGTCTTCTATTGGAGGAAAATATGTTTTTGTTACATTTATTTTGCCTGCATTATTCAAAAGAAAGTGCAGTAAATTGTAAATTATTATTAGAAAAAATTAACCAGAAAAACGGAAATGTACTTAAATCAGTAATATTTACATTATAAATTGCGTCTCAAAAAATAAGAATATTACACAATTTTAGTATAAAGCATGGTTACATTATATCTTTTTTAGAACTGCAGTAAGTGATAAACCTAATGGTAATCTGAAAAAATTTTCAAATAAACTTTGAAAAGGGATTAAATATTTATCATATATTTTCCCCTGATTTTTTACTAAATCAACACCTGTATCAGATTTTAATTTAATTTTTTTTATTTTAAAATAATAAAGCGATCCAAAGACTCCGAAAATATCCTGGTACCAGATATCCAGAATCTTATATTTATCTTTATCGATAATCGATCTCAATGTTTTTTTGTCGTATCTTCTGTAATGGCCAAGTAGCTCATCGTTAGGAGAATATAGAAATGGCAAAGCCGGAACCTCAATTAATACATTCCCATTCTTTTTTAATAATTCGTACGCTTTGTTTAAAGCGTTTCTGTCATTTTCAATATGTTCGAGTACATGAATAAATATTATTGTATCGAAATATCCTGTATCCTTCACATTCATATCAAATAAATCAATACATTGAAAATTTACGTAATCCGGAAATACATATTTGCCTTCGTAATTACTCAGAAGAGTTATAGAAGGCTCTATTGAAATTATTCTTTCACAATCATTGAATGAATTAACTAATAACTGTGTAAATCCTCTGTCACCGCTTCCTACTTCAAGAATATTTTTCCCGATGTAATTTTTAATTAAAGAAAATTGATATTTCCTGTAATTTGATAAATCTGTCAGAGAAAAATCTTTTGAACCCCAATACATACCTTTGACATATTTGTCCTGATTCATAAAATTCGAAATTTGTTAAAATAATTTGGAATTCCAAAAGACGATATAAATTATACTTTTATTATCAAAAATAAAAGGTAAAATACTGAAATTACAATATTAAACCAATTACAATAAGTTCAAATTAAAGAAAAAAAGCGGGAATGTCGTAGAGAAAATTGGGGAAAAAACGGGTTGAAAAAATTTTAAATAATTTTGCGGAGAAGGTGGGATTCGAACCCACGAACCGCTATTAACGGTTACACACTTTCCAGGCGTGCCTCTTCAACCACTCGAGCACCTCTCCGGTTATTTAACTATGAAAGAACTTTTACCGCGTTGTAATATTAAAGCTTAACTTAACTTTAGCACCTGAAATCAATGATTCATTCCTGTTTCCTGATACAGAGCCGGTTCCATATACTCCTTCATATTTGCCATTGCCTCCTGTTATCGTAACTGTTCCCGTAAATAAAGGAGCTGTTCCATCGCTTGAAGCACCTATTGATTGTCCTTTAGCCTGTATTGTTAATAATGAACCATCACTTAAAGTAATATCATAATATTCAATAAAATCACCATTCCCTTTAACATAATCGTAAATAAAATAAACTTTCACTGTTCCCTGTGTTCCATCATTAAAAATAACAGAACCTATTCCTTCAGCTTTTCCCATTTTATGATCTGCTGTATCTGCGACAAGCAGGAAATCATTGCTTGTCACTTCATATTTTAAGTCAAAATTAAGTGATTTTGACTGCGAAAAAACAGAAAGAGGAATCAGAAAAAAAATAAATAAAGGGAAGTATTTCAAATTCATTTTACAATTACTTATAAAGAACAAGGGAAAAATTCCCTTGTCTAATGTTTTGTTAATTTTTTGGAGTACATTAACCGTGTTAATGCGTAACCACTGTAACTTTGCGGAGAGCGATCCCGACTGCTCGGGACCACACTCTACTTTGCGGAGAGCGATCCCGACTGCTCGGGACCACACTCTACTTTGCGGAGAGCGATCCCGACTGCTCGGGACCACACCCTACTTTGCGGAGAGCGAGGGACTCGAACCCCCACACCCTTGCGGGCGGCGGTTTTCAAGACCGCTGCAATACCATTATGCGAGCTCTCCGATGCGCATTTTGATTGCAAGAACGTAAATATAAAAAAAAATTGTTTCTTATTCACGGGATATATTCAGTATCTTGATGAATTTAAACCTTGTTTCTCATTATTTTATCGTCTCTGTTAATTTTTTCCGGTAAATTATTATTATTTCTTAATTCTTTAATTTAATTTATTGTTAAATATGAACAAACGTATTGACTTATTTGACAGCACTTACAGCAACTTTAGCGAGCAGGTTCTGGAGGCTATCCGAAAAGAAACTTACGGACAGGACATCGGACAGAACAGCTGGCTCACAGTTGATGAATATGACCGCTTCATTTCCCTGCTCAAACTTACACCCGGGCATCATGTTCTCGAAGTTGCAAGCGGGTCAGGCGGACCGGCGCTCTATATTGCCAATAAAGTGAATTGCCGCGTTACAGGTATTGATATCAATGAAAATGGAATCAATACGGCTATGCAAAGCGTTATTAAATCAAAGCTTACTCATCAGGTAAGCTTTCAAGTGGCAGATGTAAATGCACCATTGCCTTTTGAAGACAATACTTTTGATGCGTTATTATGTATTGATTCAATGAATCATCTCCCTGACCGGCGTAGTGTACTGAAGGAATGGTGCAGGGTCCTCCGCCGGGGACAGCGTGCAGTTTTCACCGACCCTGTGGTAATTACAGGACCTGTAACAAATGACGAATTAGCATTACGCAGCTTGATAGGACTCTTCTTATTCGTACCGCCGGGTATCAATGAACAATTAATAGAAAGTGCAGGATTCCACCTTTTACAACAGGAAGATGTTACAGATAATGCAGCATTGGTTTCAAGGAGATGGCATGATGCAAGGCAGCATTTCAAAGATGACTTATTGCAAATCGAAGGAGAAGAACGTTTTAAAGGTCTGCAGAAATTCTTTGAAGCTGTGCACCGTCTTACATCTGAAAGAAGGTTATCAAGAATTGCTTATCTGGTTGAGAAGCAAATTATCTAATATGGCATGTAAAATGAGACTGACTCTTTTTATATTAGGTTATATTATTTTTTAACAATTCTCCTGTGTCGCCATGGATTTCCACTGATTAATCAAATATATTCTGTTATTTTTGATTGTCATGAATTCTTCAATCATAAAAAAAGCTATTATCGTGATTTATGCTTTCATTCTATGGATTCTTTGCGGAGCTGTAATCGGGATAGGACGTTCCGTCACATCAATTGAATTAACATTAATAATTCATGCAATTGCTGCTCCTGTATTTGCTTCGTTAATTTCGAGGTTCTATTATAAAAAATATAATTATACATCACCTATCAGCACAGCAATTGTTTTTATGCTTTTTGTTATGATAATGGATGCCGGGCTGGTTGCTCCTGTTATTGAAAAAAGCTTTGATATGTTTAAAAGCATTTTAGGAACATGGATACCTTTCTTATTAATATTCATATCTGTGTATATTACCGGAATATTTTACAATAAAAGAAAAGAAAAATTAGCATGGAACAAGCCATAACAACCGATTTGCTCAACAAGCAAATGAAGCAAAAAGCCGATAAGGAAAAAATTGCTGAAAAAGTTATCAGGAATCCGGAAAGCATTAAGGATATTGTTAAAGGATTAAAAACCGATACATCACACTTTAAATTCGGTTATGAAAAGATTCTTCGAATTATAAGTGAAAAGAAACCGGAGCTAATTTACCCTTATTTCGATGATTATGCTAAGCTTCTCGATTCCGATAATACTATAATCAAATGGGGAGCAATATTTACCATAGCAAACCTGGCAGAAGTTGATTCGGAAAAAAAATTTGAAAAAATATTTAAGAAATATTATGCACCTGTTACCGGACCTGTAATGATAACAGCCGGAAATATTATCGGCATTTCATGGAAAATTGCTTTTGCAAAACCTCACCTTTCAAAAAAGATAGTTAATGAAATATTGAAGATTCAAAATGGGAATTACTATATTGACGGCAAGATATCACAAGAATGCAAAAATATCTGCTGCGGTCATGCCATTAAATCATTTTCTCAATTTTACGATAAGCTTGAATACAAGAAACCGGTAATTGAATTTGTAAAAGAACAGCTTAGTAACAAAAGACCTGCCGTAAAGAAAAAAGCAGAAAAGTTTTTGAAAAAGCTGGATTGTAAAAATGATTGAATTTATTTTCTTTATAATACTAAGTATACCCATTATTTTTTTATCCCAACGTTCTCTTATGCATCCTCTAAGCCACGGTTTTTACCGTTTCTTTAGCTGGGAGTGTATCTTATGGCTTTTTATAAATAATTACAAGTACTGGTTTGTAAATCCCTTCAGCATTGCTCAAATTTTTTCATGGATTTTGCTTATCATTTCATTATTTAATTTGATTCCCGCTATAATGCTTATGAAAAAAATAGGAAAACAAAATAAAGAACGTTCAGACAGCTCATTATATTCATTCGAAAAAACTTCTGCGCTGATTCAAACAGGGATTTTTAAATATATTAGGCATCCAATGTACAGCTCACTTTTATTTTTAACATGGGGCATCTGTCTGAAGAATCCTGAGCTTTTTCCAATAATTATATCAGTGCTTTCAACAATATTTCTTTTTATCACTGCAAAGATTGAAGAAAAGGAAGACATTTTATACTTCGGAAATACATATAAAGAATATATGAAAAGAAGTAAATTGTTTATTCCATATTTATATTAACAATTTAGAAAATAAATATAATTTATAGCCATGGTAAAACATATTGTATGCTGGAACATGACAGACACAAACGGAAGAACTAAGTTTGAAAATGCTAAGCTTGCCGCTGAGACATTGCTTTCATTAAAAGATAAAATAAATGTGATAAGGAAATTCGAAGTCGGGATTAATGATGAACGTGCATCAAAAGATAATTTTGATGTCACTTTAATTTCCGAGTTTGATAGCTTTGAAGACCTTGATATATACCAGAAACATCCCGAGCATGTAAAGGCAGCGGCTTTTATAAAGACCATAAGAATAACCAAAGCCGCAGTTGATTTTGAAGTCTAAAAAATAATACTATGGAAAAAGATTATAAAATTGTTACTCTCACTCCGGAAAATGCATTAGAATACGGCTGTTCATGTTTCCTTAATCCGAAGAATATTGGACATGAAAAAAAACAAAGCTGGCTTAAGAAAAGATTTGCTGAAGGAATGACACTAAAATTATTATATACTAAGGGTGAAAAGAAGCCATCGGGCTTTATTGAATACGTTCCGGGTGAATATACATGGAGAGCAGTTGATGCTAAGAATTATTATATGATTCATTGCATTTGGATATACTCAAAAAGCAAAAAGAATACCGGTTACGGCTCTATGCTGATTAAGGAATGTATAAAAGATGCTAAGAAAAATGGTTATGCAGGTGCTGCTGTTGTTACCGGCAGTAATGCTTTTATGGCACAAAAAGGGATTTTCCTTAAAAATGGATTTAAATTAACAGACAGCTCGGATGATTTCGAGCTTTATGTTCTTCAATTTAAAAAAGCACCTTTGCCTAAAATTAATGACTGGAAGAAACAATTAAAAAAATTTAAAGGGTTTAACCTGGTTTATTCTGCCCAGTGTCCTTGGATTGCAAAATCCATTACCGATATTGATAATTACCTGAGAACAAAAGGAATCGAAGCAAAAATAAAAGAACTTAAAACACCTTTGCAGGCACAAAAAGCTCCGTCGGTTTATTCTACATTCAGTTTTATTTATGATGGGGAAATCCTTGCAAACCATTACATTTCGGTAACAAGATGCAGAAATATAATAGAGAAAGAATTAAAATTATAAAGATAAATTAATTATAACATCAACAGTGTGAGTAATTATTTTTCGTGTGATTTACCGTTTGTTGGTTTTCCGTTTTGCCCTTCATGATGTTTACTTTCGTGCATCATTGGAACTACAGGCTGCCTGTGTACTAAATCATATTCATTATCCTTGCTTAATAAATGTACTTTTAAATTGTATGCAGTTTTTTCGAAATCAGAGTATGATACATCAGAACCGTCTATAATATAAACCATACCTTCACCAATCACCTTAAAGCATTTCCCATGTTCAAAAACAATTGCAGTATTCTCATCAAGCCCGACGCCAAGCACACGCGGATTTAAAGCCACAGCATTCAGTAATCTGCTTATCCTGCCTCTTTGAGTAAAGTGTTGGTCAATAATAATACCGGGTGGTAAAAATCCAAGCCCCGGAGCCATTTCAAAGCTTCTTTCTTCTGTTCCATCCAATCGTACCGGTGACATTATCATAGTTTCAGCCATAACTGCCGCACCTGCAGATGTACCGGCTATCACTCCGCCGTTCTCATAAATCTCTTTTATCCTCCGGTATATCGGTGTATCACCAAGCATGCTTGTTATTTTATGCTGGTCTCCACCGGTAAAAAATATACCTACTGCATCATCCAGTATTTTTATTTTACTTTCGGTTTTTCCTTCATCACGTGTCCGTAAATCTAGAAAATGAAGATGCTTTACTCCAAGCTCCCTGAATACTTTTTCATATGTTTCCTTCATGAGCTCGGGAAAATCACTTGCCAGGGTCATAACAACCAGCTTGCCTGATTTCACTTTCTCGGTTACAGCTGTCAATATTATCTTTTTATCAATCTTATCTTCTTTTCCTCCAATTATTAACAACGTTCCCTTTCTTTTTTTTACTTCCTGACTTTTATCTTCAATTATTTCTTTTAAAGATTTCTTAGTTGTTTTCATATTTTGCTTAACTGTTCAAAACTTTTGATTCAATATTATGAATATTAGAAACTTCTTTACTTAAAGAGCTTACCTTTTCCCACACAAGTTCTATCTCGTCGCAAAATATGACGACAAGGTCATTAGTGCCGGCATTTCTTAACGAATATGTGACTGCTTCCAGTTCATCAGGAATTATTTTTATCCTGTCACAATCTAATCCTGCAGATTGAATACCTTCCTTCAATATAGCGGCTATTTCCCCGGGCTTTCTGCCGCGCAGGTCTTCATCTTCTTTTATAACTACTTCATCAAAAGCTCTCCCCGCAATAAATCCTAATTTGTAAATATCTTCATTTCTTCTGTCTCCGGGAGATGCAATGATACCTATCCTTTTATTTACTTCCATCTTTGAAATAAAATCTGCAACTGCCTGCACAGCAGGAGCATTATGCCCGTAATCGAGCAATACCTTAAAATCTCCAACCTGTTCCAGGTTTAGCCTTCCGGGAGACAGGTCAAAGCTTGTATTAAATAATTCCATTGCTTTGCAGATGGTTTCTGTCTTCACTCCCGAAAAATATGCTGCTCCTACTGCAAGCATTGAATTAAACACATTGCATGCTGCAGCACCGTTAAATGTTGCAGGTATTTTATCAATACAAATTATTTTCAATTCGATGCTCCCTTTAGCTATCACAATCATATTATCACGAATAAAAAGCCCGTAACCGTTTCGCTGTAAATGTTCTTTTAATACCTGGTTTTCAGAATCAAGAGCAAAATAAACATGGGTACCGGCATAATCATCAATAAATTTCATAATATTTTCATCTTCAGCATTAATAAAAGCATATCCCTGTTTCTTAACAATTTCAAGAACTACTGATTTTATAGATGCAAGGTCATCCATAGTTTCTAAGTCACCGCATCCAAGATGGTCTCCCTGGATATTTGTAATGATACCAATATCACAGTAATCAAAAGCAAGACCTGACCTTTGAATTCCACCGCGGGCAACTTCTAGTACTGCAAAATCTACAGTCGGGTCTTTTAAAACAACCTGTGAAGACCATGGACCGGTCAGGTCACCCGTTAAAATTCTTTTCCCGTCTATCCGTATTTCATCACTTGAAGTCATACCTACTTTTTTGCCGTTATGCTTCATAATATGAGATAACATTCGTGCAACAGTAGTTTTGCCGTTTGTTCCTGTTATTGCAACAATAGGAATTCTGGACGGCGTGCCATCAGGATAAAGCTTCTCAATAATTTTTCTTGCAACGTTTCTCGGCTTTCCGGCAGAAGGATGGAAATGCATTCTTAAACCCGGACCTGCATTAATTTCACAGATTGCTCCGCCTGTTTCATGTAATGGCTTTGATATATCTGTTGTAATAAGATCTACCCCTGCTGTGTCAAGCCCTACAGTCTTTGCCGCTCTGACCGCTATATCTGCGATAGTTGAATGCACCTCGTCAGTCCTGTCTATTGCTATACCTCCGGAGCTTAGATTAGCCGCATCTTTTAATTTTATGTATTGGCTTATCGGAGGAACCGAATCAAGTTCAAAGCCCTGCTCTTTAAGTAAATGTTTTGTCTCATCGTCTATTACAACCTTTGATAAAACTTTTTCATGTCCATCACCTCTCAATGGGTCACTGTTCAATATATTTATCAGTTCTTCAATTGTATTCACACCATTTCCATATATATGAGCAGGAATTCTTTCAGCCGCTGCAACAAGCTCATCATTTACTACCAGAAGGCGGTAATCATTACCGGGTATTAATTGCTCTATTATTACTTCTTCACTTAACTTTTGAGCACAAATAAATGCATCAAGTGCATTATGAAGCTCATAAACAAATGTTACTCCTTTGCCGTGATTACCGTTAAGCGGCTTTATTACTAAAGGAAAGGAAAGTTTTTCAATTGAATTAAGAAGCTCTTCAGAAGTTTTGATAACAAAACCTTCAGGTACGGGTATGCCTATATCAGATAATAATTTCTTTGTTAAGTCTTTATTGCTCGCAATATCCACTCCGATACAACCGGTCTCCGAAGTAACAGATGATTCAATCCTCCTTTGATAAGCTCCATAACCAAGCTGTACAAGGCTCTCATTGTTCAGACGGAAATATGGTATTCTTCTTCTTTTGGCTTCTTCTACCAGACCGTTTGTACTGGGACCCAACGAGCATTCTCTTGCCATTTTATCAAGACGTGTAAGCTCATTTTTCAAAGAAAAGGGAATGTTATTAATAATATGTTCTAAAAGAGAAACTGCTATTTTACCTGCCTCAACACCAACAGATTCGTTAACATAAGCATATACAACATTATATACACTTTTATGAGATGAACTTCTTGTTTTACCTCTTGTAACATTATTGCCAACCAGACATTGAATTTCAATAGCAACATGTTCAACTACATGCCCCATCCAGGTACCTTCCTGCAAGCGTTTTACAAAACCTCCGGGATATCCGTACGAACAGCCATGTGTTTCAAGTGAGGGAATGTATTTAAGAAGTGATTCGTTAAAGTCTTTTATTTCATTTGAGGGTTTATATTCTAATTCTCCGATATCAAGCTTCATCCTGATAACCGGGATCAGGCTCCATACATTAGGACCCTGGTAGGTATTTATCTCTAATATTTTCATACAATATGTTCATTAAAATGTTTTCAACAGTATTTGATACCGTATGATTTTTCTCATATTTCCAAACAGTTATTTAAAATATTTCCGATTTAATTTTTTCTCCTGTACAAATTGAAGACCTGTACATCCCGGCGGAGTTAAAAGGCATTTCTATATTACCGAATTTATCTACGGCTATGAGTCCTCCGTCACCGCCCATATCACCAAACTTTTTTAAAGCAGTTTTGCATGCTTCTGTAAGGGTAAGCCCCTTATATTCCATTAAACATGATACATCGTATGCCAGGACTGCCCGGATAATATATTCTCCATCACCTGTGCAGGACACTGCACAAGTATTATTATTTGCATAAGTTCCTGCACCGATGATTGGAGTATCGCCTATTCTTCCGGGTTTTTTATTTGTCATACCACCGGTCGATGTTGCGGCTGCTAAATTGCCTTCTCTGTCACAGGCAGCAGCTCCAACAGTACCCATCGCCTTATCAGGAGTATTTTTATTCAATCCCTTTTCCCGGGCTTCCAGTAATTTTTTATACCTGAATTCGGTATAAAAATATTCACTATCTGCAAATTCCAAATTCATCCTGCCTGCAAATTCTTCAGCACCACCATAAGCAAGAAGTACATGCCTGGAATGCAGCATAATTTTATTAGCCAGTAATATGGGATTTTTTACAGTTGATATTCCTGCAGCACAGCCGGCTTTAAGTGTTTTACCATCCATTAAGGCTGCGTCCATTTCATGTGTACCCTGGTTTGTAAAAACAGACCCCTTGCCTGCATTAAATAATGGGTTATCTTCAAGAACAACAGTACTCCTTATAACTGCATCCAAAGCTGTGCCGCCTTCTTCAAGAATTTTCCATCCTTCAATAACCGCCAGTTCAAGCCCATCTTTATAAGCCCGTTCTTTTTCGGGTGTCATGTCCTTTTTTGAAATTGTTCCTGCACCGCCGTGTATAGCCAGTGCCATTTTGTTTTCATGGCTCATTCGATTTCCTTTTTATAACAAACCTAACACAAAGGACTGTTAAATTCACCATACTCTAATATGGAGGATATCTGAAATCATCAAGATGATCCAGCATCTCTTCATCATCTATATTTGGCTGCTTTAAATCATTCAGCAGGTTCATGTAGTATTTCTCCTGCTTCTTTTCCCAGTCCTCGTTGTTTACCTGAGCCGGGTTTGATGAGTTATTGTTATCTTTCTCATCATTTCTGCTTGTTGTTTTTCCGGATTTATCTTGTTTTCTCATAATACACCCCGCATTAATTTGTATGGTATTAATAAATTATAGAACGCTTAATGTTGGTTTTCGGTCTGTGTTGCTTCAACATTGATGCTTTCAGCAAGGCCGTTTAATTTTTCGTCGGTTCTTCCTTCTTCATCAAGTGTTGTTTGAAGCAGATCTCTGGCCTCATCGTAACCTAAAAGCTGTGCATAAGTTCTGGCAGTACCATATCCTGATATTTCATAGTGTTCAACTTTTTGTGCAGACGCAATAAGTCCTGCATCAAGAACAGCCGGCTCGGTATTTTTTTCCATTAATTCCTTGCCTTCTTCTATAATGCATTCCATAGCTTTACATTTTTTTCCTGTAGCCGTTTTTCCCATATCCTTAAATATTCTATCAAGGCGTTTTACCTGTTCTTCTGTTTCCATTCTGTGTGACTCGATCGCATCCTTTAATTCCTGTGAATTAGCTTTCTTCATCATCCTGGGAAGTGCTTTTAAAATTTGATGTTCTGCGCTGTAGAGGTCTTTCAGCTCATCTACATAAAGATCTTCAAGTGTGCTTAGTTTTCTTGGCATTATTTACATTATTTATAAATTTATAGAAATAGGGTTAATTAAAAAAATTTTATTCACCTTTACCTTTACCTGAATCCCATTTTAATTTAATCTTTGTACCTGCACCGGGATTTAAACCCCGTGTATCTTCTTCGTCAATTTCTTCTTCATCTACATCATCCAAATCATCATCATCATCGTCGTCGTCAATGTCTTCATCATCAATATCACTTATATCACTGATATCTTCATCAGCTTCATCTACATCATCCAGATCGTCATCATCATCGTCGTCATCATCATCTTCTTCTTCTTCATTACCGCCAACATTATTGATTTTCACGTAGCCTTCATCCGGCTTTTCGGGTTCATCAAATTCAGGAATTTCATTGCCCATCAATGACTCATTAGTTTCGGACTCGTCTTTTCCCGTATCTGGTACAGATCTTTCCAGATCAGGGCTGTTACTTATACCGACACTCCTGCTTCCGGATTTGTCATCTTTGTTTGGCATATATCACCTTTTTATTTTTAGTTAAATGATTAGATAGAAATAATTTTTCAAATAAAGTGCCAAACTTTCAATAAATAGAATTCTTTTGAAACTTTTGGCTTTTATACCTGTATTGTAAAATTTTATGAAATACCGGTATTATTTCAAACTTAATTGCAGTGAGTATAAGTTTTCATAATTCAGTCAGTTATGACAAATTTGATGACATATGTGTCATATTTTATTAGCTTCTGCAGTAGTTTGTTAAAGTGACATCGGAGAACTGCATTAATTATTTTGTTGTTCTTTCATCAACTAAATAATTACGCTTATGATAATTATTAAATATATTGGGACATTTATTGCAATCTTGGTCGTAGTTATTATTATAGGTCTGCTCGTTAAGAAAGATAAACAAACAACGCCAACATACTATAACAAACAGATAAAGTATGTTAACGGCCAGGAAAAAAATCCGGATGAAGAGCTAAAAGATCAATACAGGATAGGTGTTACTTTTTCAGATGATAAGGCACAGATAATTGATCTCATTAAAGGCAATGTTACGTTTAAGTTAGTATATGAAGGAAACACTCGCTTTATTTCCCGTATATTAAAACCGGATGGAACATTAATCGCGTTAATAGCTGATAAACAGGGATCTTTTGAAGAAACCACGTCTGTAACGGTACCAGAAACAGGTTCATATATATTGGATATAAAAACTACAGGCAAATGGTCGTTTGCCCGTAGTTGATTTTCTATCTCTTATCCGGCAATTTAGTCTTAGATTGTTTCCGCCCCTTCTCGGATTCAACTTTTGCTATTTTATTAGCCGCTTTTTCTGTTCTCCCTCTTTTTAATTCAGCGGATTTTATATTACCGAGATTATTTTTCCCTTTATTGGCTGCTTGTTTTTTTGAAGCCATTGAATTGTCCTTTCTAATGTATATAGAAATTTATTTATCTATTCTTATATACTATATATTTTCATTATCATATTGCTCAAACTCTTCTTATACCGTTTTAGTATAATTCAAACAATAAAATATATAATTCCCCTGGCTGAATTAAGCAGCATAAAGACAGTAATGTCAGGTTGTTGTGTCAACTATGTCACATTAAACTGAGATAAAACAGTTACTTGAAATTTATAAAAATGAGTTTTTTGGCAAATATCGTAATTTAATATTTTTGGCACATCTCTTGCAATAACAACATGTCCTGAAACATTAATGAAGTTAAAGATATTATAAAGATTATATGAATAAAATAAAGAGCAGGTCAATATTTGATATTTTTACAGCATTGCATGTAGTTTTACTGCCTGCTTTGATGATTATTACAGCTTATATTACAATGGAAGGTCTCAGCATCACTGCTATTGCAGGAATGGTGTTTGTAATTATCGGTGTGCAGGTCTCTTTCTCTATTTTCTTTGCTACTGCCCGGAAAACTATGCCTAAGTTAATAATCATTTTGGAACCATTGGTAGCATTCATTGGTGTTCTCATAATGTTTTTTATTTTAAACAAATAATATAAATTTTAATGGGAAGATTTATTATCTACGTAATAACAATTAGCTGCTTTGCTGCTTCTTTAATAATGCTCTTGCAGTAAAATATTCTTCATAACCGGAATTGTTTATTCCTTTGTATTTTTTAATAAATAATACAAAGAAGTTGATATGCGACCGGTTCACTCAATTAATTACTATCTATTAAGTTTTGTAACCTTTTTTGTCCACGGCACTCTAATTCCTAAAACACAGAAAGGAATTTTAGAGTATGAAAAAGTACCTAAAATCAATAATCCCGGTTTTAATTATGTTATTTTTCATTAATGGAAGTAATATAACATTTTCACAAATGAGCCATAGTGCAAGTGTCCCAACAGTATCTGCTTCAAGCGATTTCACTCTTGCAATGAGAAAACTCTGGGAAGATCATATCGTATGGACAAGAAATGTCATATTAAATATTATAGATGGACTTCCCGGAACAGATGAAGCAGTTGCAAGACTTCTGAAGAACCAGGATGACATTGGAGATGCCATAAAACCTTATTACGGTAATGATGCAGGCGATAAACTTACTAAATTACTGCGTGAACATATTACAATAGCTGCAGACCTTTTGAAAGCGGCAAAATCAGGAGATCAAACGGCGTTCAAAGATGCTAATAAGAAATGGATTGATAATGCAGATGAAATTGCAAATTTCCTAAGCTCTGCAAATCCCAATTTACCAGGTGAGGATATGAAGAAAATGATGCAGGATCATCTTTCATTAACGACTGATGAAGCACTAGCCCGGTTGAATAAAGATTATAATGCAGATGTTGCAGCTTATGATAAAGTTCATGATGAAATTATTATGATGTCAGATGGACTTGCAAACGCTATTATAAAACAATTTCCTGATAAGTTTAAATAATAATCGATGATACTATTCGGAAATTAACAGAATATCTGAAATTGATAAAATAGTCTAATAAGTGACTTTACGTAATTAATGAATATCTGTCCTGAGCGGAGTCGAAGGACAATAGCTGAGATGAAATCGAAGAACTCCAGGTAATTGATAATAAAATATGTCTGTCTATTGTAAATCGGCACCAATTGTTCCTATTGTCCTTCGACTCTGCTCAGGACAAGGTTTGCGTAACGTCACTTATAAGAACAAAAATAGAAATATTTAAGTTATATTATTAATCCCCCTAATATTAAACTACAAATATTAGGGATTTTTATTGTTTAGCTTAAATTAAACCTACACCATGAAAAAAGATAAATCAAAAATAGGACTTGGAGTAATAGGCTTTGGAAGTTTTGCAATGTTTGCAATTCAACATTTTACCCAGATACCTGATACTAAACTTATAGGACTAGCAGGCACACACCGTGAAGCTGCTGATGCAGCCGCAAAAAGATTTGATGCTGTACATTATGATACGATAGATGAACTTGTAAATAATCCTGATGTTGACCTTGTTTATATTGCAACTCCTCCATTTCTTCATTATGAGCAATCTATGATGGCGCTTATTGCAGGAAAAAATGTAATTTGCGAAAAGCCTCTTGCTGTGAATATAGCACAGGCAGAAGAGATGGTTTCTTTAGCCAGAAAAAAAGGTTTGCTTATGGCAGTAAATCTTATGCAGAGATATAATCCAATGTATAAATGCGTGAAAGAAATAATTGATAAAAAACCGATGGGTGAGCTTTTACATGGCTTCTTCGAAAATTATGCTTCGGATGAAGGACTTTCACCTGAACACTGGTTCTGGGATAAAGAGAAAAGCGGCGGTATTTTTGTTGAACATGGTGTTCATTTTTTTGATATGCTGGATGGATGGACTGGTGTTAAGGGAGAAGTTCAGTGTGCACAATCTATAATACGACCCGGTACAAATATAGAAGAGCAGGTTAATTGTACATCGAAATATGGGGATACCGTACTATTTAATTTTTACCATGGGTTTACACAACCCGGGAGAATGGACAGGCAGGAACTAAGGTTATTATTCGAAAGAGGTGACTTAACCCTGTTTGAATGGATACCAACCAGAATAAAGATACATGCACTGCTCGATGAAGCGGAAAGTAAAATTATTCATGATATATTTCCGGAAGCTAGAATTAATATTACTAATTTCTTTGCAGGAAAATACAGGGAGATAACATCACGGCATAAGGAAAAAAACATATACCAAATGCTTGACTTGTATTATGGTTTTGAAGATGAAAAGATGCATATATATGGTAATATTGTCCGCGCTTTGTTCGAAGATCAAATTGCATGGATAAGAAATAAAGCCCATAAACGGATTATTACAGAAGACAACGGATATCAATCATTATTGAATGCTGTTAGAGCAATGGAAATAGCCGGATGATAAATAACAAATTTTCTTTTAAACCTCTTGCCCAAATTTCCATTTGGGCAAGTTTATATCTAGAATTACAAACCGATTATCTTTTGCACTTCAAAACTTTCCCAAATAGAAATTTGGGAAAGAGTAGAACTTTAATATTTATAAAAAAATATGCATTCATATAAACTGCAAACAAAGCCGTTTATAGTGCCAACAACAGACGGCAAAACAATAGAAGAACATTTTGGACTTCCCAGCACTGGGACTAAAGCTTTTAGTTTAGCCCATATGACAGCTCCGGCAGGATGGAATGAGCCATACCAGGTACCGGAGTTTGATGAAATTACGTTTGTTATAAAAGGAAAAAAAGAAATTATTATTGACGGTGAAAAAATAATTGTTCACCCGAATCAATCCATTCTTGTTCACCGCGGAACAAGAGTAAAATATTCCAATCCGTTTGATGAACCGATTGAGTATATCTCAATCTGTATTCCCGCGTTTACAATAGAAAAAGCAAACCGTGAAGAGCAATAAATCAAAATAAGTGTTAAAACATTTTCTTTGATGTATCTGCCCAGCTTATTATATTTATATAATTCCCAGTGAAATTTGGGAATACAAGTTTTACATGAGTAGAACATGTCATATTCGTATCACAGCCGTATGTACCCAAAATGATTGGAATATCATTTTCCTGGACCGGGTATTTGTTCCATGTTGCAGCTATGAAATATTTTCCGGGAGGTATTCCATAAACTTTGTACCGTGCCTGGTAATTGTATCCAATCAGTTCGATTCCGCTTAATGAATCGCTTTTTATTGGTTTTGAATTGAAGGCAATGATAGTATCCTCGTATACTGAAACAGCATAAAAACCATCAGTGAATGCGAAGCTAGAATCTGCGAAATATACATATCCGGCAAAATTATCACCTGGTGGATTAAGATCTGTAGGAGCATTACAGCTAACAACCGATAATATTATTGTCAGCAGCGAAAAAGTAAGAATAACAATTAATAATTTTCTCATGATGTTAACTCCTTAAAGTTTGCAAAAACATCATGAACGGGGGTTTCATAATATAGTTATAATATATTTATTATATCAATACAAATTGCTGTGATTGAGTTTTTTTAATTTTCCGGTTATCCATTTTTTCCCTATGACTATAGTATCCTGTTCAAGCAGGTTCTCAAGTGAATCTATAATTGTCTTATCAAATGTATCTTTATATTTTAATATAAGCTTTATATATTTAATGAACTTACCGAACCTTTCCCTATCATGAGCACAAACATTTTTGTTATTTGCCAGAAAATGAGAAAAAGAATCTATTAACGAATAAGCCTGTTCACTTAATTCCAGCTCGCAATAAATTTTCAAAAGAAGTACTCTTGCATCAAATTTAAAGACAAAAAAATTATAATTTACCTTATTTATTTCAGCTAAAGCTTTTTCAAATTCTCCTTTTTCGAACAAAATTATTGCATTGGAAAAACATAACATATTATCCCGCTGCTCAGGGATTAAACGGTTTTTATATTTACTGACAAATTCCTCAGCCCATTCATATTTTTCAAGTATTACTGCTGTAAAAAAAATATTCCTGAAAAGGTTAAGCTGGATAAAGCTCGTATCCGAGTGCCCCCAGATAGAATCCGAAAGCATTAGTTCATAAATATCCATTAAATGACTATAAAACTCCTGCTTTCCAAAACTGACTTTATTGGTACAAATACTTTCCATTATCAGCAGGAGGTTAAACTTTTCTTCTCTTGTGAATTTATTAAAATGTTTTTCGATAGAATTTTTCAATTTAAAATAATCAGTATCACCATCTGTTGACATATAAGCTTTATACATGTAATAATATATTGACGCAATTTCTCCATATTCCGAATTGCTGCTTTCGATGAACCGGTATACATTTTCAATATTTATATTATCGAAAAATTCTTTTACTAAATTATTTCCGAAATTTATGTTCAAAACGCTTTCCTGCTGTAAAAGCTCATGGGTAGTGTTTAACAATGCACTTAATGTAAAGTAAATCAGGTATTCTCCCTGCTTCAAAACATCTCCGGCAATTTCACTTTGTTTATCCCGTGATATAAGATATTCGATTTTTAAATTTTGTAAATTCTGTAATTCATAGAAATATTTGAAATCAATTGCATCATCCCTGCATAAAATCTCTTCTGCCTGTCTCAGGTTTTTTCTGAAAAGTGAATCCAGCTTCCTGTTTTTCAGTTCATCCAGAAGAAACTTCTTTTCATTTATGGAATTTTTCCTGTAGTTCTGGTAAGCTAAATATTCTTCGCTGAGTTTCAGCAGGTCTGAAATCAGGATTCTCATTACAACATCATTATACGGTTTCCCCGGGTATAATAACCTGTATAGTTTTTCTTTCTTCAGCATATCATTCTCAAAATCAGGAATATATTTCTTTATTATCTCATACAATATTCGAACCTTTTTATTCCTGTTATGAAAAGGTGAATGAACAAAATCTCTGAAACCTTTTAGTTCTTCAGCTGTAAAAGTTTTTAATATTTCAAATAATTTACTTTTTATCATTTATCTTTGCCGGATGAATGCAAAATTCCGTTTATTTTGTAATAAATATTATAACAATCTTTGCTTCTCAATATTCATGGCAACGGGAAAAAGTATGCGAAAATAATATATTTTTCCAACATTTTCCAACTTTATTGCTGTTTATTGAAATTATTTTTTCAAATAATTTATTAACAAACAGTATAAATTTTCTTTAAAAGAAATAGAAAATCTCATTATAACATTTGATAACACTATAACAGGCATAATAATTTTCTAAGAGGGTAAAAAAACATTGTTTTAATCGATAACATAATATATTAATCTGCTTTATAAGCTATAACATCTCCGTAAAATTTTCTTTGCATTCTCCTGTATCAATAGATTATTTTTGAGCCACATTAAAAACAAAGGTATTTACACGAAAATATTTTCCAATTTGAAATCCTAAATATGTCTAAATCTACAAGAAAATATATTGACTGCAGGGAGTTTCCTAATGAAATAGGATGTACACTTACAATTTCCGGTAGTGAAAAAGAGGTCATAAGGGTTGCAGTCAGGCATGCAATCGAAGAGCACGGCCATCAGGATACCCCTGAATTAAAAAAACAATTAAAGGCTCTTCTTCAGAATGAAAATGGAAAATCAAAGAAGAAAAAACATTAATATAAAATATATAACAATGGGTAAAAACATGTTAGCTAATTCAACTTTATCAACAGTTCTTCCGGTTGTTGATCTGAACAGGGCAAGAATATTTTACGAAGAAATTCTTGGATTAAAGCCTGTCTCAAAGGTAAATAACGGACAAATAAAATATGAATGCGGAAATGGTTCTTCTCTTTACATTTACCATCAGGATGAATCCACAAAAGCCGGCCATACAGCCGCTGCATTTGAGGTAAAAAATATTGAACTGGAATTAGAAGAGCTTGAAAGCAAGGGTGTAACATTTGAAGATTACGATGCCCCGGGATTAAAAACAATAAACCACATCATAGAAAGTGAAAATGAAAAAGCCGCATGGTTCAAAGACGCAGATGGAAATATTTTATGCCTGCATGAATCTTTATAAAGAATTTGAAAACATTATTTATAATAAATATATAAGAAAGGATTTACAACAATGATACTAATTCATGATATCTTTTATCTCAAATTCGGAAAAGCAAAAGATGCGAAAGCTTTGTTTAATGAATTTAAAGCAATTGGCAAAAAACAGAATTTCCCGATGGGGCGGCTTTTAACGGACCTAGTTACAAATCATTCATACACATTGATTATGGAAAGCGAATGGAACAGTTTATCGGATTGGGAAAACAGCATGAAAGATGGTTTAGGGATGGATGAATGGCAGAAATGGTACCAAAAGTTTATACCACTTTGCGATTCTGCAAAAAGAGAAATTTACACTATTGTTGAAACATAATACTATTCAAATGTTATGGACAGATATCTTGTGGAGTCAATCCACACTAAAGAGGAATACTTAAAATTAAACCGTTGTATAGATGCACGCGGGTACATAACCCATTGCGATTGGGGATGTACCAGCGGTATCCATACCGGTTGGGTAATTATAGAAGCAGATAGTGAATTCGAAGCATTGTTATCTGTACCTCCGCTGGTAAGAAGAAATGCAAGGGCTGTCAGGTTAAACAAATTTACTCCCGGTATGATACAAAGTTTTCATGAAAAAGAAATCAATACTTAAATATAAATAAATACCCGAAAGAAAGGATTAATAATTATGAACAGATACCTAGTAGAATCAACACATACGGCTGAAGAATGCTTATATGCACTTGACCTCATCGTCGCTCATGGTCACATAACTCATTTCGACTGGGGCTGTGAATCAGGCGTTCATACCGGCTGGGTAATTGTTGAAGCTGATAGTGAAGATGAGGCATTACTTTCTGTGCCTTCTATGATAAGAAATAAGGCCAGAGCTATACAATTATCAAAGTTTACTCCACAGATAATCAGATCTTTTCACACGGAAACACAACAATAGATATTTGTTGAAATTTAAAAAGACCGGGCTTAAAAAAAATTTATAAAAACATTCATTATTCTATTAACATGAAAATAATTAAATATTTACTTATAACTGCTCTTTTGATTCCATCGTTAATTAATAGCCAGAACCATGATGTAATGAAGATGGAAAAGGAAGAAGTAAAAACAGCTGTACTTATTCCCGGGATGGGAAATTTTAATCACACTGTATCAACAAAAAATACTGAAGCACAGAAATTCTTTAACCAGGGATTTACATTATTGTATGGATTCAACCATAACGAGGCTATTAATTCTTTTAACCGGGTAATTGAGTTAGACTCAAAATTAGCAATGGCATATTGGGGAATAGCTTTTGCGCTTGGTCCAAACTATAACCTGCCGGCAGATAATGAACAGAGAAAGCAGGCATGGAATGCAATGAACAAAGCGCTTGAGCTTTCAAAATATGCCTCTGAAAGGGAGCAGGATTATATTCAGACACTTTCAAAAAGGTACGCGGAAGATCTGACCATTGATCAAAAGAAGCTTGATGTTGAATTTAAAAATGCAATGAAAGAGCTTCACCAAAAATACCCCGATGACCTTGATGCGGCAACATTATATGCTGAGAGCCTGATGGATCTGAAACCATGGGCTTTATGGAACAGTGACGGCACACCTGCAGAAGGTACACTTGAAATTGTTACCGTACTGGAAGATGTGCTAAGAAGAGAGCCAAATCATATTGGAGCAAATCATTACTATATACACGCAGTTGAAGCATCTACTGACCCCGGAAGAGGATTGAACAGTGCGAAAGTATTGGGAAAGCTGGTTCCTTCTGCAGGGCACCTTGTTCATATGCCTGCTCACATTTTTTTCAGGGTTGGCGATTACGAAGGTGCGTCTGTCGCTAATATAAATGCCATTGAATCCGATAACCATTATATAAAAACCTACAATCCGCAGGGTGTATATCCATTAATGTATTATAATCATAACATAAATTTCCTTGCTGCTTCAAGAATGATGGAAGGAAATTATGCTGAAGCAATTAAAAACGCCAATATCATAGTGGAAAATGTCAGGCCTGCTTTAGACCAGATGCCAATGCTGCAGGGATTTTATGCAAATGCACTTATGGTAATGCTGTCGTTTAATAAATGGAATGAATTACTGAGTTATCCCGTAAGTAATGAAAATTATGGATTATATGCAGCCATCCTGCATTACAGCAGGGGAACTGCATTTGCGTCAACAGGTAATATTGCCGATGCAAAAATTGAACTGAACAAGCTGGCTGAAGACAAAAACAAGATAACAGATGATGTATTAATGGGACAGACAAGCGGTTCATTAATTGCCAACCTGCTTATCACTTTGTTAAACGCCCGGATATCATGGGCTGAAGGTGATAAAGTAAAAGCAATTGACTTTTACACAACTGCAGTTGAGCAAGAAAATAATGTCGCTTATGACGAGCCGCCTGATTGGTACCCATCAGTAAGGATTGCACTTGGAGGAGCTTTATACAGCAATGGACAATATACTGAAGCAGAACAAGTATACAGAGATGAGTTAAAAAAATATCCGCATAACGGCAGAGGTTTATTCGGCTTAATGAGCAGCTTGAAAGCACAAGGGAAAAATGATGAAGCTTCTCTGGTTGAAGAAGAATATCAGACTGCATGGAAAAATGCTGATACTGAATTGGACATTACGATTTTTTAAATAAATTACTTATTAATTTTTTCAAATTAAACAAAAGGAGAACCATTATGAATCGCAAAGAGGTTTATGCAGACATTGAACAAACATTCGGACAGGTGCCAACATTTTTCAAAATGATCCCTGACAGATCAATTGAGCTTGAATGGCAATTGTTCAAGACAACACAGCTAGCTGAAAGCCCAATTCCCAATAAATACAGGGAACTGATAGGTCTTGGTATAGCTGCAGCTACAAAATGCAGGTATTGTGCTTTCTATCATACTGAAGTTGCTAAGATGTTTGGTGCAACCAATGAAGAGATAGAAGATGCAGTACACTTTGCAAAATCAAATGCCGGATGGAGCGCTTACCTAAACGGACTGCAGTTTGATTTTGAACAGTTCAAACAGGAGCTTCTCGATGGAATTGAATATGCAAAGAAACACCAGATGCAGGAAACAAATGCTTAAAGAGGCGAAGCTGCATCTAACAACATCTGTGCAGTAATAATTATTAACAAGAATAAATATAAGGAGGATAAAATGCCTGATCAAACAAAAATCGATGAATTCAAAGCAAACCTGCGCGGGAGACTCGTATTGCCTGATGACCCGGATTATGAAGAATCATGCAAGGTTTACAATGGAATGATACATAAACATCCTGCAATGATAGCATACTGCACAGATGTTACAGATGTAATTACGGCAGTTAATTTTGGAAGAGAGAATAATTTACTGACCGCCGTAAGAGGCGGAGGGCATAACGGCGGAGGGCTTGGTATTTGTGATGATGGACTGGTAATTGACCTTTCATCAATTAAATACACACGGGTTGATCCTGTCGCAAAAACTGTCCGTGCAGGCGGCGGGTGCACGTGGGGAGATGTTGACCATGCCACACATTTTTTCGGGTATGCTGTTCCATGCGGAATTATATCAACTACCGGTATTGGAGGTTTAACACTTGGCGGCGGTATTGGACATTTATCAAGGAGCTGTGGTTTAAGCATTGATAACTTATTAGAAGTAGATATAGTACTTGCAAACGGCACTCTTGTAACTGCGAATGATAAACAGAACGAAGACCTTTACTGGGCAGTACGGGGAGGAGGAGGCAACTTTGGAGTTGTTACCTCATTCCTTTATAAACTTAATCCTGTTAAGATGGTTTATGCAGGGCCTATACTTTATGAATTAGAGGACACAAAAAAAGTAATGCAATGGTACCGTGATTTTATTCAAAATGCTCCAAATGAGTTAAACGGCTTCTTTGCATTTCTTACTGTTCCGCCTGTAGCGCCATTCCCTGAGCATCTGCATAATAAAAAAATGTGCGGAATAGTGTGGGCATACACCGGAGATATAAATGAGGCAGAGAATGTATTTAAACCTATACGGAGTTTTTTAAAACCTGCACTCGATTTTGTTGGTACAATGCCGCTTCCAACACTTAATAGTATGTTTGATGCTTTGTATGGCCCGGGTATGCAGTGGTACTGGAGAGCAGACTTTGTAAATGAGCTTAGCGATGAAGCAATAGATGTGCATATTAAATATGGAAATGAAATGCCTCCGGGTTTTTCTACCATGCATCTTTATCCAATAAACGGAGTTGCAAAAGAAGTAAGGAATAATGACACACCATGGGCTTACCGGGATGCAGTATGGGCTGAAGTTATTGTTGGTGTCGACCCTGACCCGGCAAACAAAGATTTAATTACTAAGTGGACCAAAGATTACTGGGAAGCTACGCATCCATATTCTTCCGGTGGTGCTTATGTTAACTTTATGATGGATGAAGGTGAAGAAAGAATTAAAGCAACATACAAAGATAACTATCAACGGTTAGCTTCAGTAAAAAAGAAATATGACCCGAATAATTTCTTCAGGGTAAACCAGAATATAAAACCGGCTGCCTAGTATATTTATTGTAATATAGATTAACTTTGCTTAAAAACACCCTGCAATAAGGGTGTTTTTTTATTGCACAATTTTATATATAGTCCATAACCCGGTATATACAATCCTAACATATTTTGCCTAACTGATTTAACTACCCCTGATATATTTTTTTCTGAAGTTTTTTTTACACCCTAATCTGACTTTAAATTGACCTCCAAATATATTTTAATTGCGACCTGAAAAATATGATTTCGATATTGACAAAGAACGACAGTGAGTGATAAATTTCAGCAGCATTCACTACTATATAAAATTAATACAGAGATTGCCGCTTGTCAAGTTTTAACTAAAAATAGTTTAGAGTGAGTAGAGTGCTTAGAGTGAGTGGAGTGTTTAGAGTGGCATTTTGAGCTATTTTGCAGGTTTTTATATTAACGCTGTGATAAGCAGGTAAGGATTCCACTCTGGAGAGGGGTGGATCCCGATTGAGCGATAGCAGAAATCGGGAGACGGGGGGTGCCCCTTAATGAGCCGGAAACACCTTAAAGTATTACTTTAACTCTAAATATATAGCGACATAAATTCTGGATTGTACCCTGAAAACCCGTGGGCAGGGGTAGTTTTTGAAAAACCTCATTTCCTGCTTATAATCGCCATATTTTGAGCCATTTTTAGCACTTTGGGCAGGAGTTATCTCTTTATACTGCAATAAGTTACAGTCGTTTTTCAAAAACTCCTGCCCAAAAAGTGCCCACAGAGTGCCCGTAAACTGCCCACAGGATGCCCACGGAGTGCCCGCTGAGTGACCACTGGATGACCGTGGGGTTTTACTTATCATGCAAATTGAAAAATTGACAACAATTCATTATTTTAATAATGTGAATTTTCTAAAAAGATTATAATGATATTGGAGGTATTTTATGATAATTTATAATAGAGAAAGTGCCATTTCTAAAGCACAAATTGAACTCTGGGAAATTAAGGAAGAAATAGCTGAAGAAGTGAAAGACTTGTCTTTAGATGAAAAACTAAAATATGTTATCGATAAATCCAGAAGAGCACGTGAAGAATATGATAATAGTATCAGGGATAGAAAAAGAAGAAAAGATTAATCCATCACCAGCACTGCGGCACCCTTCACTCTGCCTGCTCTTAAATCATTTAATGCATTATTCGCTTCTTCAACCTTATATATTTGTACTTCGGTTTTAACCGGCACTTCCGGTGCAATTTTCATTAACTCATCGCCATCATCTCTTGTCAGGTTTGCAACTGACCTAATCATTCTTTCTTCCCATAATAAATTATAAGGGAATGAAGGAATATCACTCATATGTATACCGCCGCAAACAACAACTCCGCCTTTATCAGTTGCCTTCAATGCCAATGGCACTAATGCACCGGCAGGAGCAAAAATAATTGAAGCATCAAGCTTATCCGGCGGTATTTCATCGGCATCCCCTGCCCAAACAGCACCAAGCTTTAAAGCAAATTCCTGTCCCTCGGTATCACCTGATTTTGTGAAAGCATAAACCTTCTTTCCTTTATGGACTGCAATCTGTGTAATGATATGAGCCGCTCCGCCAAAACCATAAATGCCAATTTTTTCCGGCTCACCTGCCATTTTGTATGAGCGGTAACCTATCAATCCTGCACACAGCAATGGAGCAGCATTGGTGTAATCATATTTTTCCGGCAGCGAAAAGCAATATTTTTCATCAGCGGCGGTATATTCAGCATAGCCGCCATCAATAGTGTATCCGGTGAACTTCGGGAATTCACATAAGTTTTCTTTTCCGCTTAAGCAGTATTTGCATTTGCCGCAAGTGTAACCGAGCCATGGGATACCTACTCTATCGCCAGATTTGAACCTATATACATTTCCTCCAACTTTGACGACCTCTCCTGCAATTTCATGGCCAATAATCAGAGGTAATTTGGGAGATGTTAACTCACCATCAACAATATGCAGGTCGGTTCTGCACACACCGCATGCATGAACTTTAATTAATATTTGTTCAGGAGAAATATCGGGTACCGGTACATCTTTTAATATCAACAGTGTACCCGGTTTCTCCAATATCATTGCTTTCATTAGACTATACTATTCCCGCGGAAGCGGGAATCCCTTTAAGTTGCAGAAGATATTTAATAATTATTATTTTCCATCCTTCTTATCGTAGTTTCTAATAATCATTCCGTTACTTTTAATAAATCCAAACTTTCCATAACCTTTAATATGCCGGTCATCGCAGCACAGGTCTATCATATAAAAATCTTTCAACTGAGCCATCATTCTTTTCATTAACTCAATTCCAACACCTTTTATCTTATAAGCAGGAAGTACTTCTAATAATGGAATATAAACTGAAAGGATTTTATCCGATATAGCATTAACAAATCCGATAACTTTATTTATTTCATCATCGACTGCTAAAACTATGTAAGCACTATTTTGCAGAATTTCAAAATGTTTTTGCTGTGATGGATAAATACTGCCCCATTTTACAAAAAACCCCTCAAGCATTGAAGGAGTAATACCCACTAAATTGTTCTGGTATTTTATCATGGCATTGAATTATAAAATTTACCATTGATGAGCATTAACATGGTTAATACGCTCCATATTATTTTGTTATTTCCGCTTTCACGGGAGCAGTCAATTGCTTTCTCAGTTCTTCCACATCATACACCGGTAACTGGCATGTATAATTTTCACAAATATAAACAGTTGCTTTATCAATTGAAGCATGAATAATCTGTGATAAAAAAGGAATGACAGGATTTTCCACTCCCGGTTCTGCCTGTATCAATATCTTATTTGGAATGTAATACCGGTAAATTTCATTCAGCATATCCAGGGTTTCATTATCATCTTTTTTTCCTGCAGCAATAATCTGTTTTGGTTTCTGCAAAGCGAAATCAAGGGCACATAACATCTGCGGCATGGAGTATGGATGTGAGCTTATTTTCTCACTAAACAATTGCAGTGATTTATATGCTTTGTCATAAAGGTCCTTATTATCCGTGAATTGAGACAGGCGCAATAAATTCATAACTGCTATTGAATTCCCCGTCGGTTCAGCCGAATCATAATCTTCCTTTGTTCTTAACAATATACTTTCATCATTACCAGATGTATCCCAGAACCCGCCGTCTTCATTATCATAAAAATATTCAATCATAAGCTTATTCAATTCAATTGCAGTTTCAAGATATCTTATTTCAAACACCGATTCATACAGGTCAATCAATGATTGAACAAAGAAAGCATAATCCTGCAAACCGCCTTCAATTTTCGCTTCGCCGTCTCTGTACCTGTGCAGAAGAATTCTTTTATCACGGTCATACAGATTATTTAATATAAACTCTGATGCTTCAACTGCACGTTCAAGGTATTCTGTCTTATGTAATATCCGGTAAGCTTTTGCATAAGCACTAATCATTAACCCATTCCATGATGTCAGGACCTTATCATCAAGATGCGGATGAGGACGTTTTTCTCTTGCTTCAAATAATATTTTTCTTGATTCCCGGATTATATCAAATACTTTATCGGTTGATATTTCATATTTATTTGCAGTTATAGAAAGAGAGTTTGCTTCATACAGAATATTTTTATTTTCAAAAACATTATGCGGGTCAGAGCCTGCAGGAGCATTACCTCTCTCTCC
>RPQH01000031.1 GCA_003820375.1 Ignavibacteriota bacterium | reverse complement strand
TAGAGTGTTTAGAGTGTTTAGAGTGTTTAGAGTGTTTAGAGTGTTTAGAGTGTTTAGAGTGTTTAGAGTGTTTAGAGTGTTTAGAGTGTTTAGAGTGTTTAGAGTGTTTAGAGTGTTTAGAGTTACTGAAACATATTGCACTTTACAAACTTTACAAACTTTACAAACTTTACAAACTTTATAAACTTTATAAACTTTACAAACTTTACAAACTTTATAAACTTTACAAACCAATTAATTCGTCATTCGTAATTTTATAAAATTATGCCTTTATTACACGATATAAAAATATATTTCCAGATGATGTTCAATTATAAGCCGAAGAAATTCTGGAATGACCTGTTATCTAATTCTTTCGACCTTAAGGGAGTCGGACACTACAGGATGAGCAATGAAGAAAACCTGAAAATGTATGAGGAGAAGAAACGGATATTATCACATGATTTGAAAACAATTGGCTTAAACATAATTCCTGACATGAATGTTCTGGAAATTGGCTGCGGAGTCGGCTATTGGACCGAATACCTGAAAGAATTTGGAATTAAGAAATACACAGGAAATGATATTGCTGAAATTTCAGTTGAGAAATTAAAAGAACAATACCCGGAATATAATTTTATACTCGGTGATATCAGCGAGATTGAACTGCCCAGAGAGGAGTTTGACATAGCTGTAATGATTGATGTTACACAGCATATCACTGATGACGGCAGATTTTTTAAGGCAATTTCTAATATCTGGAATTCTATAAAAAAAGATGGTTATTTTATAGTAACTATTTGGGACCCGGAGAAGAATGTTTATCTGGCCAACAAGCTGAGACTGAACAGGATAGAAAAGCCGCGCGGGCTTGAATGGTATAAAAACGTTTTCGGTGAACACGGACAGGTTCTTTCTAAAACAGATTTTAACGATAAATATTTATTAATAATAAAAAAATCCTGAAATGAGAATTTTAATAAACGCATTATCAGGCATCGGTGATGCGGTTATGTTCTCCCCTGCTCTTGCAGTGCTTAAAAAACATTTTCCTGAAGCAAGAATTGACATGCTGGCAATGTTTCAGCAGGTGCAGGATATTTTCAGAACTAATCCACATTTAAATAAAATCTATTTCATAGATTTTCTTCATCAATCTAAATTCAAATCATTAAAAGAGGTTCTTACTATCCGTGCAAATCATTACGACTATTCCATTAATGTCTATCCTTCAAACAGGAAAGAATATAACCTTCTGAATTTAATGCTCGGAGCTAAGAAAAGAATTGCTACAAAATACAATAACTTTTCAGCTAAAAATTTTGATTTTCTGAATTCAATACTGGTGAAAGAAGTCAATGACAGGCATAATGTACTTGAGAACTCTGAGCTTGTTAAAGTAATAGCAAAAAATGCAAAGGAAGATGAGCTGGGACCATACGAAATTAAGTTAAAACTTGACGATGAAGTTCATGCAACTGAATATCTTATTGATAATTTATTAATAGACAGGTTTATTGTCGGATTTCATGTGGGCTCTGCTTTATTTAAAAGGCATATTAATAAACGCTGGTCTGCTGAAAAGTATGTTGAGCTTGCAAAACTGCTCCACAGGAAATATATGGCAAGCATTTTATTATTCGGTACTGAAAAAGAACTGAATGAATCTATTTACAAAGAAATTCCAAGCTTTACATGCATTCCGGAGACGTCAAACATTAAGCAAAGCCTGGCACTGATGCAAAAATGCAAGCTGTTTGTATCAAATGATACAGCGTTAATGCATATTGCCGCAGCGTTAAATATTCAACAGGTTGCAATCTTTGCCTACACAAATTACAAAGAGCTTCATCCATGGAAGAATAAGCACGTAATAGTAAGAAAAGAGCTGGAATGCAGCCCCTGTTTCTTTAATTCACCGCGTCCTGTGCAATGTATATGGACAGGTGAAGACGAATTTAAATGTATAAAAACAATTACGGTCGATGAAGTTTTTTCTGCTTGTGTAAAATTAGTTGAGGAAGTACCAAGTCACATTAAACCGCGATAAGACATTAGCTAGCCCACCTCTCTGCTGGTTCGGATAAATTGCAGTTGTAACAGCAGGCCTGTTTATAATATTTTCAAATGTTATCCCGAAAATTGCCTTACTTATTCTCCCGCTTATAAAGAAGTCCAATGTAGCTTTATCAGTCACAGAATATACAGCGATATAAGGAGTTTGTTGTACTATCTTATTAAACCTGTTGTAGAATTCATTATTATGTCCGTTGTAAACCGGAGCTATAAATGTAGTCCAGAACCTGGAATTTACTCCGATTTGTATTTCAAGCTTATTATTTAAATGCTGTGAATGATATGACAGCATGACATTCCCGCTGTGTTTTGGATAATAATTATTATCGCGTGATACTTCTGTTCCCTCACCGGGCAAAATATTGTATTGATATGTACCGTCAATTTCAAATTTCCATAGCTTTAAAAACAGCTTTGTATTTATTCCTGAAGTGTTATAATAATTATTCAAGTCGATCATGCTTGAAATAACATCAAGCCTAACTATATGCTGCAGCCTGCTATTATAATAATATTCCGCTCTGAGATTTCCAAAATTAAACCTGAAATCAAAACCCCCGAGTAAGCTATGAACTTTTTCAATATCACCCCATAACGGAGAATACTCTCCGTATTCGGGCAGCCGTCTCATAAAAGAATAATTTGCAAACAAATTAAGTCCTGTTGATGAATCCGAAAAAACATTGAACAATATTTTAGAGCCGTAATTAAAATAGTATTTATCGCTTGCATAAGCATATTTAGAAAGCTTAACATAACCACCAACATTATATTTCCCGTAATTAAGATTTAATTCCTGCAGTAAAAATTGCCTGTTAGATTCTTGTTTTGTATAATAAAAAGTATTTGCAAAAATGATATCGAGGTCAACTTCGGCTTCTGTTCTTGAATTTAAATTAACCTTTTTGGTAAGCGGTATATCGAAATTTTGTATAACCTTTGCACCGTAATTTATCCAGTGAATATTATCTTTAATATAAATTCCGTTTAGCGGCTGGAACTGCCCCCTATTCTCCTCGTCCCTGTATTTTCGGAAAGAATTGCTTACAAACAATTGAAATTTTGTAAATGAATTTTCATTCTTACCGTAAGTAAAAATTCCTCCTGCATCTACATCAAACCTTTCTCTTATTTCATAGGCATCGGGATTATTCACATATGTTGAAGCTTCATATAAGCTGGTTTTATCTGTGCCGGGTAAGGTTACCGGGTACAGCCCTTCATTTAATCCGCGTTGAATACGTGAATAATTTAGATAAAGGAAAGCATTGAATTTTTTCGAGCCGATATAATTGAAGTTAAATCTTCCAAGCCATTTGTCGAAATCAGAATTTATATACTTCCCGTCATATGAATGTTTTGTTATTCCGAAATTAAAATTCAGATATCTTGAAAAATTCATATGAAAATTTCCATCAAGAAAAATATTTTCATACCTGTCATCATAATAGCTGATTTCCGAGTATGGTGTAAAACGGAATAGCTGCCTTTGTATGATGTTTATATTGTTTGCATAGTTATACAAAGAATTGCCAAAACCGTTTGAGAGTTCAAGTACAGATATTTCATTCCTTGATAATAAATTCATATCCAGACTTCCATCGAACAGGTCATTCAAAGGCCTTCCATGCCTTAGCAATGCAGTATAGTGCTGGTCAAGCTGATTGTAATTCATCCTGTTCACCTGTCCCGCATCCATAAAGTTAAGGAAATATCCGGGTAAATAATTAGCAACATCCTCAAATACTTTAAGAGGCATCCATAAAAACCTGCTGCGTGAAATAGTATCGGGATTTGAGATGTTTATATACTGGTATTTATAATTTGCAATAAACGGAGGTGGAATTCTTACAGTATCTTCGGGATTAATAGCTCTTAATGAATCTGAACGGATAGTTACTCTTCCGCTATCCGAAGGACCGGTAACCTTTGCTGTATCCTGTCCATAGATAGCTGAGGAAAATAAGATGAATAATAATATTAATAAATATATACTCTTCAATAAAATATTTCTGTTTCAAAAATTTCAATACTTTTTACATTCGAAGTATTGCTCTCTTTCCTAAATAGAAATGTTGGAAAGAGTGAAACCTTTCAATTTTTTCAACCTTCCAACTTTCCAACCTTCATCCTGCAAACATCAATGATGATTCACAATCTGTCCGTCCACCATCTTCAGTGTCCTGTCTGTCATAGCTGAAAATCTCTCGTTATGTGTTACAATCACAAATGTCTGGTTATACTTTTTCCTCAGGTCAAATATTAAGTTCATCACTTCATCGCTGTTTTTCGTATCAAGATTTCCTGTAGGCTCATCGGCAAAAATAATCCGCGGTGAATTTATCAAAGCACGTGCTATTGCAACCCGCTGTGCCTCACCACCGGACAGCTCTGAAGGCTTATGTTCCAATCTGTCACCTAATCCTACATCTGTCAATATATTTTTTGCTGAATTGTAAACCTCTTTAAACGATTTACCCGATATCATTGAAGCAAGCGAAACATTTTCAATTGCAGTAAACTCCGGAAGTAAATGATGGAATTGAAATATAAATCCTATCTTTGAATTTCTGAACTTCGCAAGCTTATCACTGCTTAACTTAAATACATTCTCACCTTCGTACTGCACTTCTCCGCTGGAAGGCTTATCCAGTGTTCCGAGCAGATGAAGCAATGTGCTTTTACCGGCTCCTGATGCACCTATTATGGATACAATTTCACCTTCATAAATTACAAGGTTTATTCCTTTTAATACCCTTAAGCTTTTATCTTTCGATATCTTATATTCTTTTACGAGTTCTGAGGTTTTAACTATTATTTTGTTATCCAATTTATATAATTAATTTTTTATTCCCATCTTATGGCTTTAATCGGTTCCTGCTTAGCAGCTCTTAATGCAGGATAAAGTGATGCAAGGAATGATAATATCATTGCTGCCAGTCCTACAAATACAAAATCTGTCCATCTCATATCGATTGGCAGTGCATCAATCGAATACACCGTTACATCGAGTGCAAACAATTTATATTTAATCTGGAGAAGGCATACAGCTAAACCGAGCAGGCATCCGGATATTGTTCCGTAAATTCCTATTAAAATTCCTTCAAACATAAATATTTTTATTATACTTCCATTTGTTGAACCCATCGTTTTCAATATTCCAATATCGCGTTTCTTTTCAATTACGGTCATAGTGAGTGAGCCAAGTATATTAAATGTTGCTACTGCAATAATCAGTGAAAGAATTACATAAGCAACCCATCTTTCCAGGTTCATAACGGAATATAAATCACTGTGAAGGTCATACCATGTGCTTACTGCAAACTCCTGCCCCACAACAGGCTGAATTTTTTGTTTAAAACTCTCCGAATTATTAATATTGTTCAGTCTTATTTCCACACCATTTACCGAGCTGCCAAGGTCAAATAATTGCTGAGCATAGCGGATTGAAATAAATGCATAGTATTTGTCATAGTCCCTGTTGTTAGCATCGAAAATGCCTCTCACTACAAACTTTAAAGATTTGGGTGTAACAATCTGTGTAAGTGCCTGTTCCATTCCTGAGGTGCTCATTACAGTAAGCGTATCCAGTACTCTTGCCATAAGCTTAGCCGCTAATGTTTGCCCTAATATAATCCCGCCGAAATTCTCATTGTCCTTAAAAACAAAATCACCAATTGATGTTTCATCTTTTACATTAGATACTTCAGCAATTTTTTTATCGTCCACTCCTTTTAAAAAAACCACAATGTTATCCCTTTTGGAAGAAATCACACCTTTATTCATAGTAAAAGGGGCAATACCTGTTATTTCAGATTCATCCTTTACTTTACTGATAAGCAGGTTATAGTCAACCAGCTTATTATCACCCTGCGGTTCAATCCGTAAATGCGGGTCAAAGCCGGTTAATGCTTTTGTCTGGTATTGATTAAAGCCATTAAACACAGATAACACTGCTATTAACGCCGCTACACCGATAGCCACTCCAACAATAGATATAAAAGTGATTATGGTAATAAACTGAATCTTCTTTTTAGAAAGCAGATACCTGCCTGCAATAAACCTTTCGAATAACATCCTGTAATTTTAATATTGAATACGAATATAGCAATATGAAAATTCGGAATCTGTGAATAAAAAAAACCCCGCAATTGCGGGGTTATTTACTGCCAATGTCTTTCCAAAACTAACTCTCAAACTCACAACTCTCAAAAATTCTCAACTCTCGAACTCTTAACTTTCATCATTCTCGCATTTACTGCAACTATAACCGTACTTAATGACATTAGCACAGCACCTAAAGCAGGGCTTAATAATATACCAAGTGAAAATAATACTCCCGCTGCAAGAGGTATAGCAAATGCATTGTATCCTGTTGCCCAAAAGAGATTCTGGACCATTTTTTTGTAAGTTACTTTTGCAAGCTCTATAGTTGATACAACATCCTGCGGATTGTTTTTTACCAGTACTATATCAGCTGTCTCAACAGCTACATCTGTTCCTGCACCTATTGCAATTCCCACATCTGCCTGTGCTAATGCAGGTGCATCATTTACTCCGTCACCTACCATCGCAACTGTATATCCGCGTGACTGCACTTCCTTTACCTTTTCAGATTTCTTATCGGGCAGTACTTCTGCAAAAAATTCATCCAGCCCAATTTCTTCAGATACATATTGAGCTACCTGCTTATTATCACCGGTCAGCATCATGCACTTTATACCCATCTCCTTTAATTGTTTCACCGCTTCTTTTGATTCATTACGGATAATATCTGATAATGCAATTGCTCCTTTTAATTCATTTTCAATTAATAAAAATACAACAGTCTTCCCCTGCTCAAATAATTTATTTATATTTACATTTTCATAATTCATTTTTTTCTCTCTTAAATACCCTGGACTAACAACCATTACTTTCTTGCCATCGATAATTCCTTCTGCACCTTTGCCCGGTATTGCTTTAAAGCTTTTCACTTCTTTTTTAACAGTATCTGAATTTGCAATTGCCTGTGCAATTGGATGTTCAGATAAACTTTCTATTGATGCAGCATAAGAAAGTATATCTTCGTTTTTCATTACATCAAGCGGCACAATTTCAGTAACTCCAAATTTTCCTTCAGTTAATGTTCCGGTTTTATCGAAAATCACTGCATTTATCTTCCGTGCATTTTCGAAAGCTAACCTGTCCCGTATCAACAATCCTCTCTTTGCAGCCAGAGAAGTGGATACTGCAACAACTAAAGGCACTGCAAGTCCTAATGCATGCGGACATGTAATAACCATAACCGTAACAGTTCTTTCTAATGCAAATGCCAGACCCATATCCTCCAGAATAAGCCATGCGGCTAAGGTTAACCCTCCGCATACAAATGCAATTATAGTAAGCCATAAAGCCGCTCTGTTTGCTAAATCCTGTGTTCTTGATTTACTTTCCTGCGCTGATTTAACCAGCTCTATCACCTGTGATAAAAATGAGTCTTTGCCTGTCCTTTTCACTTCTACTGTGATAGAACCTTCAACATTTATTGAGCCTCCAATAACCGAATCCCCTTTTGATTTTGATGCAGGTTTTGATTCACCTGTTAATACTGATTCATTTATGGAAGTTTCACCATCTACTACTTCTCCGTCAGCAGGAATTTTCTCTCCCGGCTTAATCAAAATTTTGTTTCCTATTTGTAATTGCTCTATTGGTACATCCCTAACATTTCCATCATCTGATTTCAAATGAGCTTCTGAGGGCAAAATTTTTGCAAGGTTCTCCAAAGCACGTGAAGCACCCATAATGGATTTCATTTCAATCCAGTGACCGAGAAGCATAATATCAATTAACGTAGCTGTTTCCCAGAAGAATATATCTCCTTTTAAACCGAATACAACTACACTGCTGTAAACAAAAGCAATTGTAATTGCTACTGCAATCAGAGTCATCATTCCCGGCTTACCGGTTTTTATTTCATCTGTAAACCCTTTAAGAAACGGGTACCCGCCATAGAAATAAACAAACGATGATAATGCGAATAAAATATATAAATCACCCGAAAACCGCAGAACATCGCCCAACCCCACCCAATGCTGAAGCATCGGTGTAAGAATAATTATAGGAATGGTAACTATAAGGCTTATATAAAACCTTCTCTTAAAATCATCTATCATTCCTTCATGATGTGCATGGCCTCCATGGCTTTTATGTTCCTTATGATTTGCCATTTCTTGCATTTTATCGCCGTTATTCATTTGGTGATGATGCATTTGAACATCATGTTCAGGATGATGTGCTTCGTGTTTATGTAAATTTTTATGTTCCTGCATTTTTTATCTCCAATAAATCTTAACAAAGTCGGGTTCCAGTTAAAAAAAACGTCCGAACAAAGCCGGACGTTATGATGACAACATTTTTTATAGCTTTTAAGTTGTTGCTTTTGCAGTAACGCCGGGAGATTCCTTTAATACGATTTTTTCCGGTTCCCTTCTGCCATATACAAGTGCGACCGCTATGCAAGCAATAAATATCATCACAAACAAAATGGCAGCATCTACAATTACCACTCTATATGTTATAGGCATAGTTGCCCAGCTTGAAAACATATAAGGCAGTGACATGAATAGGCCAATGATTATGCCGTATTTCAGCCCGTTCCCGACCGGAGACCCGCTTTTATACATACGCGGATAAATAAATGACAGGAAGAATCCCTGGAGCAAACATGATAAGGCAATTGCCCACATCTTCATATCTTCAGGTGAACGCTGCATTTTGGCATAATGTGTTGAGAAATAATCCATAAATAGCATCCCGTAAAACACCCAGCCGAGAATGAACAATACAATACCTGCAACTATTGTTGAAATAATTAGTTTCATTTTTTCCCCTCTTTTTTGAAAAGTTTAAAAATAATAATTGTTTTTCAGCTGTGAAACGGCAAATTATATTTGAATCTAGAATATTTTATTGTAAAACTATTTTTACACAGTTTTTTACATTCCGTAATTCACTATATATATTTTTCCGGTATTGGATAACCGTTTTCTATTTGCAGATATAATTGAAGAAATAAAAAGTATGAACGATTGTACACATAATTTTCATACCTAAAATAATATTGATACTCCTGTAGACAAACCCCACGCTGATGAATTTTTCAAACCAAACATCGCACTAAAGCCAAGTGCAGTTCTATCAGATAATGAAATTCCTATTCCCGAGTAATTTTGTAAAGTATTGTAATCAAGTTTAAAATTTCTTGAAAAAGATAAACCTGTATATACCGAGACCCTGTCTGAAATATCAAAACCCGGTCCCCCCGAAACAACTAACTCCGTTTCATATTTATAATTAAATACACTTTTCAGACTGTCAATAACATGCTTAATATACGGCGGTGCATTTAATCCTAAAGGCGGAAGGTCTCTCCTCCTGAGAAAATCCAGTTCAGCACTTATATCGTAACTGAATTTCTTATAGGTGAATCCTTCTGCAATACCCAAATGGAAATCTATAAGTCCCGTTCCTAGTTCCTTGCTCTTGTTTGCTGTCGGTATTTTAACAGCTGATTGAACAGCATGCGAAAAATATTTCGATTCATGAAACCGGTATCTTAAACCGGCAACAATATCACCAAATCCATTTATCTTATCACCATCAAAATTAAAAGTCTGTGTAATAGGTGAAACATCAGTAAAAATATCAATTTTGTCTGAAACACCATAAGTAACCGATAAAGGCAGTTCAAATATTCCCTGGCTGAACACAATATTTAAATTCAGGTTAATGCGGTTCTTTCCCAATGTATATGCACTAACACTGTATGAAGGACGTGTAGCACTTAATAAATACGAACGTGCACTATTACCAAGTTCGTCAAGTATCTTTTTTACATTGTTCCCATTTTGCGAAAATGATTCTGAAGGCAGTACAAAAATCAGAAATAATATAAAAAGATATTTTAGCTTATTCATATAAACAATCAGCGGATGGTTTTGCCATCCGCTGTAATAATTGCATTTGATTATTTAATTTCAACTTCGTTTGTAGCCAGAACTGTGCCGTCTTTCTTTAAAACGCTAACCTTATATTTTCCCGGGTCAGGAAATTCTACATCATCAAAATGTATGTAATCCCAGCTTGATTGAACCGTAAACGGTACTGTATTTACCGGCTTGTTTGTTGCAACATCAGTTATATTTACATCTACAGAAGTAACTCCAATAGGTTTAGAAAGCTTAAGCATAACAGTTACAGGACCTGGAGGAAATTTTGTTCCTTCCCCAATTTCCGTGGAGGTGTATTTTTCACAGAAATAAAGTTTATCTCCGTCTGTCAGATCTTTTAGTTTTGAGCAGGATACAACAACTAAAAAAAGTAATATAAATGCTGTAAATATTTTTACATTCTTCATGAATGCTCCCTTCCCGGTCTTCTTGACCTAGATTTAATTAATAATATGTTTAATTTAACTAATAAAGTTTAAAAAATAAATATGGGTGACACTTTAATTTACTAGTTTCTTTTTCTTTTTTGTTTCTTTTTGCTTTTCTTTCGGCTCTGTTTTTTTATCCTTACCAGGGGATTCATCAAATTGCTTTAATCCTTCAACCTCACCCCATAATCCCCTACGGTTCTCCCTTGCTACCTTTTCAGCCTGAATAAATTCATCCAGTTTCGATAACGGAAACTGCCTGTAAGCATTCGCATAGCCGTCTTCTATTAGCTTTTTATTTATGAATGTGCCGTCTTCAAGATATACATACCTTAATAATCTTCCGTACTTATCTTTTTCTTCATGATTGGGTTCAGTCATCAAAACAACCTGCTTGCCTTCGACCAGTTTCTTAGCATAATCACTTGAAAGTGTACCAAGCCGCTGTATGGTCTTTTTATCCTGCCCGCTTCGTTCAACATCTTTATCAAGCTTATTTGATTGGAACTTTTCAGGTGTATCTATTCCGAGCAAGCGAACCCGTTCTTTGTTTTCGAGCTCAAATGTGTCACCGTCTATCACTCTCTTTACAAGAAATGTTTCTTTTTGCTTTGACTCATGCTCAGATAACTTAGGTATTATATAAACCCATGCAAAATAAATAAAGAGTGCAATAACTCCGAGAGTTACAACTGATTTTACTAATAGTTTAAACAATGATTTCTATGATTTTTGTATTTTTTGTAACAGAAGAATCCGATATTTCAATTCCCGTTCTTAAATATTCTAAAGCGTGATTTATTTTTTCATCCGATTCACCAAATAATAAGCATAAAATATCCCCCTTTTTCACTTTATCTCCGACCTTCTTTAACAACATTATTCCTGATGAATAATCTATCGTATCATCTATCTTTCTTCTTCCGCATCCGAGATTCACGGCAGCAAGCCCAAACTGAAGTGCATCAAGCTTATATACATATCCATCTTTCTCAATTGTTATTTCTTCTCTCACTTTTGCCTGTGGATACGGTTTTAGTGTTTTAAAATAAGATGAGTCACCGCCTTGTGTTTCTACCATATCAATAAATTTATCAAAGCATTCACCGCTTTCCAGCTTTTGTTTTGATAATACAATTCCCTCTTCAATAGTATTGCATTTTCCCGCCAGCATCAGCATAGCCCCTGCCAAAGTTAATGTTATTTCAATAAGATCATTTGACAAAGGATTTGCCCTTAGTTTCGGATTCATTATCGATACACATTCATCTATCTCATTCCAGTTGCCGATAGCATATCCAAGCGGTTCATTCATATCTGTTAAAACTGCAATTGCCTTCTTATTGAAATGTCTTGTAGTTTTAATTAATCTTCCTGCAAGTTCTTTTGATTCTTCAAACGTCGGTAAGGTAGAGCCTGTACCGACTTTCACATCATATACAATTCCGTCTGCGCCTTCAGCTATTTTTTTGCTTGTAATGCTTGCAGTAATTAATCCTACATTCTCAACTGTTGCAGTAACATCTCTCATTTCATATAATTTTTTATCTCCCGGTGTAAGGGTTTCAGTCTGTCCTATCATGCATACGTTCTTTGCCTGTAAAATTTTAACAAATTCTTTAGTTGAAAAATTTACATTAAAACCGGGGATAGATTCAAGCTTATCTAATGTACCGCCTGTATGACCAAGCCCCCTGCCGGACATCATAGGAACAACTACATCAAAGCATGCAATCAACGGGGCGAGGATTATTGATGTTTTATCACCAACTCCACCTGTAGAATGTTTATCTATTTTCGGTTTATTAATAAATGAAAGGTCTACTGTTTCACCTGAATCTATCAATTCCCTTGTAAACGCCATTGTCTCATCTTCATTTAATCCTCTGAAGTGTATAGCCATCAATAAAGCTGAAACCTGGTATTCGGGAATTTCTCCTTTTAAGAAATGTGTGATGAAATAATGAATTTCTTCCTCAGATAGTATATGCCCGTTGCGCTTCCTTTTAATAACTTCTACAGGGTTATGAATTTTCATGTAACAAATATAAAAATTTAAATGTTAAAATATATACTCTAAATATAAGATTTTTTACCTGTTTAAAATATTTTCTGAAACTGATAAATATCAGTTTTTGGATTTATTAAAAGTGTTATTTTTGAACAGTCACTAAAATAGTTAGAACTTATCAATTGAATATTAAAACAAAATTAGCCATATTTAGTCCTATTAAGGGGAACATAGATGTTTAATCCGAAATCGGTAGCAGAAATGAGCTGTGGTGAAACCGCAGTTATCACTTCCGTTGGTGATGACTGCCTTGATGTGCATTGTCATTGTTTAAGATTACTTGAACTGGGTTTTACTCCCGGTCAGGAAGTTACATTAATTGCAAAAGCACCGTTCAAAGACCCGCTCGCTGTATCTGTTAGAGGAACCATTATTGCACTAAGAAGCAGTGAAGCAGAATGCATAAAAATATAAAAGATATCAAAGATGAAAATACTACGGCTAATTGCCATACACCTCAATCTGTAGAACTAAACAGTTCGAACAGCAGCTTTCCCGTTATAGCACTCGTTGGTCAGCCTAATTCCGGTAAAACAACTTTATTCAATTCGTTAACCGGTTCTAATTTTAAAACATCAAACTACCCCGGCGCTACTGTTGAATATTCAGTCGGTAAGCTTGTTAACAGGTTTAATTTTAATGCTCTTGTTATCGATTCCCCCGGCATAATTAGCTTAACTCCAAACTCCCCAGATGAAGAAGTTACCGTTAATGCTTTATTCAACCATCCTAAGTTTGGCTTACCTGATATAGTTGTTGTAACGGCTGATTGTACTCAGCTGTCACGTCAGTTATTTCTTGTAAAGCAGGTACTGGATGCAGGATTCAAGGTTGTTGTAGCATTAACAATGAATGACCTGATGTCAAAAAAGTCTCTCTCTCTTGATGAAAAGAAGTTATCGGAAATAATGAAATGCTCTGTTGTAAAAATAGATGGCAGAATTGGCAATGGTATAGACGGTTTAGCAGCTGAAATAATGAAACTGCACACTGATAAGAAATACAACGGATACAAGAAGAATATCAAAAAACCGGTTTTCCCTACTGAAGATTCAATAAAGAATTTATATAAGTTTACCGAAGAAACCGAGCATGCAGTAATTACCCATAACGGGAAGAACGGCAGGGAAATCAGTGAACTAAATAAGAAGATATTTAAATCGCTAAACAGAGAACCGGATGGTAACTCGATAAAGCTTGATAAAATTTTCCTTCACCCGGTTTGGGGAATATTAATATTCCTTGTTTCAATGGGAATAATCTTTACATCGATATTCTGGATAGCACAGCCGTTAATGGCATTGATAGATTCGGTTTTCAGTATTGTTTCAGATTCACTTTCAACCGCATTGCCGCAAAATACCTGGTATAATGACCTTATTACTAAGGGTTTGATAAATGGTGTCGGTTCTGTTTTGCTTTTCCTCCCTCAGATAGTAATATTATTCCTGTTCCTGGGTATATTGGAGGATACAGGTTACCTTGCCCGTGCGGCAATGCTTATAGACAAGCCGCTTTCGAAGATTGGCTTAAACGGACGTTCATTTGTACCGATGATATCGGGTTATGCATGTGCTATACCTGCAATTATGGCTGCAAGGACCATTCCCAACAGGAAAGAAAGATTCCTGACGATAATGATTATTCCTTTAATGAGCTGCAGTGCCCGTCTCCCGGTTTATGCACTGCTTCTTGCTTTTGTTGTACCACCGGATAAAGCATGGATTGCAGGAATCGGCCTCGGAGCATTATACTTATTCAGCCTGATATCAGGTTCTCTTGTTGCCGCTGTTATAAGCAAGTTTAAAAAGTCTGAAGAGAAATCAACATTTATGCTCGAGCTGCCTGCTTACAGGAAACCTGTATTAAAACATATTGTCAAAAATACATATTACAAGTCTTTGATTTATGTTAAGAAAGCAGGTCCTACGATTGTAATGATATCCATGGTACTATGGGCATTAACTTATTTCCCGAATAACAATCCTGAATTAGCAGATGAAAAAACAAAAACCTTATCCGAAGAACAGATTTCAAAGTTAACCGAATCGGAAAGATTAACTCATTCATACGCCGCTGAATTCGGAACAATACTTGAACCCGTTCTGCGTCCGCTGGGATGGGATTGGCGGGTTGGAGTATCATTAATATCAGCATTTGCCGCCCGTGAAGTATTTGTAAGTGCAATGGCAATCACCTTTAGTATTACAGATGATGATGAAGATAATATGCAAAGCTCTATACTTCAATCGATGCGTGAAGCAAAAATTCAGGATACAGGTCAACCGTTGTTTACAACAGCATCTGTAATTGCACTCATAATATATTTTATGTTTGCAATGCAGTGTTTATCTACTGTAGTAGTTGGTAAAAAAGAGACCGGTTCATGGAAGATACCAATGCTTCAAATATTCGTCTACACAACGGCTGCATACATCCTTGCATTTATTGCTTATAATGGCCTGCATTTACTGGGAATCAGCTAAGCTGTATTAATTTTTTATCTTAAGTTTGCTGTACCAATCTTTAACGCTCTTGCCCGGATTTATACACACTAATTGGTAAATCTTATACTTTCTCTGCTAATATTATATTTCTCGGAGAGTCAAATGTAAGCTCCTGAAAATCAAAATTACCATACACTTTGATAACATTAAAACCATTTCTTTCAAGCATTGATTTTAATTCTGTTATCATATAAAATCTAAACTCAATTGAATACTCTCTAAATAATTCATCATTCATATATATCTTATAATCTTCACGATGACGGTTGCGTAAATAATCAAAAGTACGTTTTGTAACAACATAACCGCCTTCAATATCCTGTTTACTTTCAAATGAATAATTTTTAATAATCCTTAAAGAATTATTTGTTTCTATTAAAAACTTTCCTTTGGGCTTCAAGGATTTATAAACTTCTTTGATGACCTTTTCATCTTCTTCATCATTTTCCAAATATCCAAAAGCGGAAAACATATTTATCACAGCATCAAATTCATTTTCAAAAGGAATTTTACGCATGTCACTGTTAACCCAGGAAATATTTAAACCTTCTATCTCAGCATCGGTTTGAGCAATATTGAGAAAATATTTCGTAAGGTCTAATCCCGTCATATTAAATCCTCTTTTAGCAAGCTCAATTGTAATTCTTCCATGACCGCATGCTAAATCAAGAATTTTCGAGTCAACTTCCAGTCCAAGTGTTTTCTGAACAAAATCCGATTCGATTTCAGTTGATTTAGCTTTCAGCTTTCCCTGGAATATTTTCAAATAAGCTTCGCTGAATAATCCTGCTTCTTCTGAATACCAGGGATGATTATTCTGTAGTTCTTCCATTTTATTTATTTTTGTTTTTGTAAGTAAATACTTTCATACCGGGTTTGTATTTCATTCCGGAATCAGAGAAGAATTTACTATCTTTTGCGTAAGTATGTAAAAAAATTGGAATATTGCTAGTTTTCTTTTTTACAGCTTTAATTAAAACTTCTCCTATTCCTTTTCTTTGATAGGCAGGACGAACAATAATGTCCGTTATATAAGTACAATAGTTAAAATCACTCAATCCTCTTATTAATCCTGCAAGCTTTCCGTTTTCATCAATAACAAAATATAGTATTGAAGTGCACTTTATTGCTTTCTTTACCTCGCTTATATTATAATCTTCATTCTTTCCCCAATTAACTGATGCGAATAATTCGATTACATCTTTTACATTAAGTATTGATTTATCATCACACAAAAAATATTTCTTTTTATCTTTTGCAATAAATTTTTTCTTCATTATGTAAAATAGTTGAAAATAATAAAACAAATACTCTTGTCAATAACTATAAAGCTATAATAATAACATCACTTCGTGATTCTTTCCTTATAAACCTTATAAACCTTATAAACCTTATAAACCTTATAAACCTTATAAACCTTATAAACCTTATAAACTATCTAATATACCTTTCACTCCATGCAGCAATCAGCTTCCCTGTATATAATGCATCTTTCTTTTTAAGGAGTAGATGGTCCATATCATCTAATGATATAAAGCTCTTGGGGTGTTTTGCTGTTTGAAAAATTATAGCTGCATTTTCGATTGATGAGTAAGTATCAGCAGGTGAATGCAAAATTAACAGCGGCTTATTTAAGCTTTCTATATAAGGTTTGAGTAAATGTTTTTCCACATCTTCAAAAAATTGCGGTTTAAACGTTAAATCAACTCCCCCGATATTAGTTACAGCACTTCCTTCCGCAATAGCTCTTGCTTTTGTTTTCTTCAGCTTAACTGAAATTAAACCAGGCTCTGCTGCTGTACCTATTACTGCAATTGCCTTAGATGATTTAATCCTTCCTGCTGCTTCTAACGATATATTTCCGCCAAGTGAATGCCCTATCAGGAGCTCCGGCTTACCAAATTCTTTTTCAAGAAATTCTGAAGCTGAGAAAAGGTCTTCAATATAGATTGAATAATTTGAATCAGTGAAATTACCTTCGCTTTCTCCTATTCCTGTATAATCAAATCTTAAAACCGCAATACCCGCTTCTGTTAATGATAAATTTATATTTGCTATTGATTTAAGTTCTTTGGAACAGGTAAAGCAGTGCGAAAAGATTGCATAGGTTATTGGTGATTTATTATCCGGCAAATCAAGACATGCCGCAAGCTTTAATCCCCTATGGTTTTTAAAATAAAGCTTTTCAGATATCATATGTGGAAAAATATTGAAGTGAAATTATAATGCATAAAACATTAAATAAATTTAAACAGAAATGAAAATATTATGATATAATGCCAATTTTCTTATTATGTAATCATGAACATTGTTATTCCTGCATGCCTGCTACAGGCAGGCAGGAATGACATGTGAGCCGGAGGAATAACAGCTAAACCGCTTTCAGGAAAATGGCGGTATCAATTTATAGAAAACTCATTTGAAAACAACTTAATCTTGTTCTCTTCCGATGTACCTAAGCTGGTACCATAAAGACAAACAAATCTGAACACACCCTTATCATTAATCGGCTTACTTTTAACAGAAAAAGCCTGGTTTTTTACTAAAGAAAATTCATAGCAATTGTTACAGGAAAAAGAAGCATAGAACTCCCATGCCCCGTTTATCTTTTTTTGTGCAAAATTGTAAACTTCATTAGTGTAGATAGTTTTTGTGGAATTATTAGAAAGAGTAACAATAATCGAATCACCTGATATATATTCTGCCGCATTTGTAAATAAAACTGGTGGAGAGTTTGTTTCTAAATTACTTAAGTAATCTCTGCAGCCGGGTAATAAAATAATAACGAATAATAATGTTATTAAACTGTATTTCATATGTAATTCCGGAATTTATATTTTTAACATACAATATTTTTTCTTATAAACCAATAACAAATTTTCAATATTTAAAATTTGTTCAGCCGTCAAGTAAACTATTATAAAGTGAAAAAGGTTTAACAAATAACTGTTTCTACTACTATTTGAAAAAATAAGTCTATTGCTATTAATTAAAGCAATATCTATTTTCACGAACTTTTTTGAAATTAAAATAAGTATAAAAATGTCCGATTTTACCAAATCCGTTTCTGTTTTTCTGCTATGTGTATTATTTATAACGGGATTGTCAAATGCCCAGGGGTTTAATTCAATTTTTTCTAATAACGGTACTGAGGTTATTGCCGTTGGAAAGAACGGCAATGTTTTCCGCTCTATTGATGGCGGCCTCAATTGGGGCTCTTATCCGCTGGGTATTTTAGATCTGAATTCCGTTTATGGTGTTGGAAACAATATCTGGATAGTCGGTAATAACGGTGCTTTTTACAGTAGTTCTAACAATGGCATCGCGTGGTCAAATCAGACTTTAAACGCCCAACATTTGAAATGTGTTTTCTTTATTGATGCAATTACAGGCTGGATTGCAGGTGCAAACGGTACAATTTTGAAATCAACAAACGGCGGTGTAAATTGGACAGCACAGAATTCAACCCTTTCTACAGACATAAACAGTATTAAGTTCATTTCTGCAAATAATGGAACTGCTTGCGGTAACTCCGGTAAAGTTATTTATACTACTAATGGCGGAACTGCCTGGAATACTTATGTTACTCCTGTAACAGGAAATCTTTTATCAATCGATCAAACCGGGGTAAAAATTATTGCTACCGGGGCTGATGGTTTTATTATAAAATACAACGGTACAAGCTGGTCAACAATTGATTATAAAATTGATACCAAATCAAGTGTGTACAGTGTTAAGATGCTTGACACAAATATTTTTTATACTTGCGGAGGCGGTGGATTCATAAATAAAAGTACTGATGCAGGACTTACTTTTAATTACCAGCAAAATCCTATGATGGCAAACCTCGTTAATATATTTTTTTACAATGCTCAAACCGGGTGGGCAGTAAGCTCACTTAATAATGCTATAATCAGAACTACTGATGGAGGAATTACCTGGTCTCTTCCTGCTAATACTGCAATTGCTTATAACTGGGTGTTGAAGCAAGCCAGTACAGGCAATATCGGGAACGGCTTCTGTCTTCATCCTAAAAATAAGGATGGTATTTTTATTATGATGGGCAATAACCTTTACAGGTCGCTTAACAGGGGTGAAACATGGACTATTATCAGTACAATTACTTTAGGAGGTTCTGCACATTCCTTCTATGTTAATGCAATTGACACTAACCTAATGCTTGCCGCTAAAGGCAGTACAAGCGGAAGAATAATCAGGAGCACTAATTACGGACAGACATGGACTGATATTCTTGGTCCGATTAATCTTACTTCATACGGTATGCCGCTTGAGGTAGACCAGAACAATCCGAATATTTGCTACCTGGGACCTGATAACAGTGTTTTGAAAAAATCGACAGATTTTGGTGAAACATGGACAAATATCGGAACCACTGTTTTCAGAAGCCCCTGCGATTTTGTTGTGTTGTATGGTAATCCTAATACACTGTATTGCGGTGATGGTACAACAGGCAGTGGTTCAGGTGAATTTTTGAAATCAACAAATGGTGGTGTAAACTGGACCAGTATACATACTGTCAGCGGTTCGGAAATACCAATGATTGCTATCTCAGCACAAAATCCTAATCTTGCTTTTCATACAACGTGGAGCTCAGGTGGTATATGGAAAACCACAGACCAGTGGTTAAATTTTACACAGCCGGCTACCACCAGCAACTGCTGGGCAATTGATATTGCAAAAGATGACCCTACTGCAATGGCTTACGGCACTTATGCAACTACTGTATATGTTTCAACTAACACAGGTACTAACTTTATCTCTACATCTGTTGGCAGTGTGCCTGAAGCCGGTATGCTGTTTTATGATAAAGGTAATTTATTTGCACAGCATGGAGGAGGAGTTTATAAGCTTAATATAACTTACTCTGTAATTACAAGTAATAATATTGCTGGTTTGCAGTTACCGAAGGAATTTTCACTTAAGCAAAACTATCCCAATCCGTTTAATCCTAAAACAACTATAAATTATCAATTAGCAAAAAGCAATTATGTGAAGCTGATTATATATAATGTATTGGGAAGAGAAATAGCTGTACTTGTCGATAAAAAGCAAAATGCCGGTAACTATGAAGTTGAATGGAATGCTTCAAGTTATGCCAGTGGAATATATTTTTATTCTCTCTTCTCTGATGATGTTAAAATAGATACAAAAAAAATGATAATAATAAAATAGGAAAAAATGAAACAAAAGAAATATCTTTTAATCTCAATAATATTTTGTGCAGTTCTGTTCATATATACATCAATTGTGATTCATTCATATCCTAACGGATTTACAGGAGTAACAAAAAAAGATGGAGGAATTGGCTGCATTTGTCATAATCCTGATCCTTCAGCTTCAACATCAGTTTTTTTTGAAGGTCCTGACAGTGTTGCTGCAGGTGAATCTGCAACATACCTAATTAAAATTGTAAATAACACCGGTACAAGCGGTGGTTTTGATGCTGCTTCATACTCAGGGCAATTAGACCCGGTGATTTCGGATACAACTTTAAGATTAGACAGTTCAAGAGGCGAATTAACGCACAGGTTTCCAAAACTATTTTCGAATGATACGGTTTACTGGACTTTCAAATATACTGCTCCAACCACACTGCTGGTTGATACATTATACGCTGTAGGAAACAGCACAAATAATAATGGATTGGCAGATTCTTTGGATAGATGGAATTTTAGTGACAATTTTACCATTACCGTATATAATCCAATTTCTGTGAACAATAATTCAAAAATTGCAGATGGATTTAAACTAAATCAGAATTTTCCTAATCCTTTTAATCCGGAAACAAATATAGAAGTATATATTGGGAAAAAGGAATTAGTTAAGCTTGTTATTTATGATATTTTAGGACATCAAGTAAAGGTTTTAAACAATACAGTTTTAAACACGGGAAACCATACATTCAGATTCGATGCATCATCTTATCCCTCAGGTGTATATTTTACAGTACTTAGCAGCAAAAGTTATAATTCAACTATCAAAATGCTGCTTTTAAAATAAAAGGAATGATAAAAGCCCATTTTTAGAACAATCACTTAAGATTGTTTAAGGAATAAGAATTCCGCCGCGGCACCCTGCCCTACCCAAATGGAAGGGGTTTGGTGTATGTGTATAAAATAATTTTTTTAAAATTCATAATTAACATTAACTTATAACTTTAAAATTCATATATACATGAAAAAACTGTATTCATTTAAAGTCTATTTTGTATTATTCATCGGAGTAATCATTACATTTCTGCTTCAGGCTTATGATATACCAAAATTCGATGATAATAATCCAAATATAGACCAGCCCACACGTGAAGCTTATTCACATTTTCAATCAACAGGGCAATCTTCTACTCCATTAACGGTAACCGACGCAACAGGTTTTGACAATTTTGAAATGGGAACCGATTTTTATGAACAGAATGCAACAATAAATCAGAATAATCCCCTATGGATATTCTTTGGCGTTAATGCAGGTACCCAGAATGCCTGGAATACAACAAACGGCGGTTTGAACTGGACTCTGTTCAATCCATCATACCCCGGCGGAACATGCTGTGACCCATGGTCGGGATACCTTGCCAATGGTACTTTAATTTACGGTTCGGGTGTTAACGGACAATATGTTTACCGTTCAACAAACAATGGTAACACATGGACAGCACCTGTTCTTTCAGTATCAGGGTTTGACAGAAACACAATTGGCGTAGAAGTAACAGGAACAGGTCCGTATGCAAATTATGCATATGCATCAATAACAGGTTCAGGCGGTGCACCATTTTCCAGAAGCACAGATAACGGAGCTTCATGGACAACAACATACACAGCATCACCGCACAGCTTACCGGGTGCAATGATAGCAGTAGGTCCCAACGGTTCAACTAACGGCGGCTGTGTTATACTGGTAACATCAAGCGGCGGTTCACAGAATGCAACTTACGGTTTCCACCGTTCAACTGATGGCGGAACATCTTTCCAGGTTATGTCAAGCTTAACAGTTGCCGGTTACAGCGGTACATATAACAGTGCCGGAAGACTTGTTATCAACAATGCAAGACACAGAACATATCCTATGATTGCAATGGATAACAGCAATGGCCCTTACAGAGGAAGATTATATTTGGTGTATTCCTCAAACATTCCTGCAGGCAACGGCAATAAGCCGGACATTAAGCTTCAGTATTCAACAGACCAGGGTGCTACTTGGTCTAATTATATAGTAGTAAACGATAATGCCAATCCATCATCAAGTGACCAATGGTTCCCTGCAATATGGTGTGAGCAAACTACAGGAAAGCTTTATATCAAATGGTATGATACAAGAAACGGTCCGTCAAACTATACAACAGATGTATATGCAACATATTCAACAACAGGCGGAACATCTTTCGTAACAAACCAAAAATTAACCAATGCAGCAACAACTAACTGGCCGTGTCCTGCCTGCGGAGCAAATACAAACTGCTACCGCGGTGACTATGATGCTATAGTTGCTAATCCTGTAACAGGTTTTGCAATCTGGTCTGACCACAGAAATTGTACAGCAGCAAATATGGGTGCTTATTTCCCGGATTATGCACTGAGAGTTCAGCCGGCTATTCAAACTATTGCTGCAACCAATGACAGTGATTTCTCATATTGCAGTGTTCCGGCTGTTAAGCTTTACACAAACAGTGTTAAGTTCTCAGCAACAGTATCACCGACTCCTGCTGCAGGTACTTTATCATTACAGTTTGTTAATAAATCATCTGCCCAGCTTCTTGATTCTTTAACCACTTATCCTGATTCATTAAGATTAAGAATGAAAACCTCAGGCGGTGTAACATCAGGCTCATATACGATAACAGTTAAAGCAACAGGACCGAACGGAACACCTGTTCATGTAAGAACAATAACATTAACAGTCAGCCCGACAGGTTTAACAAACACCAACACTGAAATACCGGAAAAATTCTACCTGTATCAGAATTTCCCGAACCCGTTCAACCCTTCAACATCCATTAAGGTTGATATAGCTAAACAGGGCTTGGTTAAATTAAACGTATATGATGTAACAGGCAGATTAGTTTCAACACTGGCTAATGAAAATTATAACCCCGGTTCATATAACATTAACTTCAATGCTTCAAATCTTTCAAGCGGCGTATATTTCTACAAATTGGAAACAACAGATTTTACGAGCATAAGAAAGATGATAATAGTGAAGTAGTCTGAAAATATATATTTTCATGAAAAACCGCTGTAACAGGCGGTTTTTCTTTTTCTTCCCATTTAGGGTATTTTTCTATACATATTTTTTTCAGCCATTCAAAATCTAACTAAATCCGTGAGCAGTATTTTCAAACAATTATACGACATGCATTAGTTCATCTCTAAATTATCAAATAACGGTTATTACTAACAGTGATAAATTATACATGTCACTACTATAAAATAATATAGCCATAGCTTATTGTCAAGTTTTATCTAAAAATAGTTCAATCACTCATTAAAAACACGTCAGAACCGGGATTTTTCAGATTAGAGGATTTAACAGGATTGAATTTCCCCCTTGAGGGGGACTAAGGGGGTGTGAGTTTAAATAAGCAGGAAGTACCTTCAAGTAATACTTTAACTCTCCAACATCTGCGACAATAATTTGCTGTCAAATTTTTCCCATAGCGATAATGGTTAACGATATAGTGAAGTTTTATTTTGATGAAAAATTGGCGATTCCGGCTCAAAATCGCCAATCTTAAATCGAAAATCTCACATTTCTGACGGCGTTATCTCCTTATACTGCAATGAGTTAACCCATGTTTTTCAAAAACGATAACCCAACTTGATACCAACTTGAACCCAACTCCGGCACAACTTGAACCCAACTCAGCTCTGTTTTGAGCCCAACTCTGATTTTTGCCGGTGGTACTATCACGCCAAGCCGCAAAGACCGCAAAGAATAAGGAGATTTATAATTAACCCATCCCAAATTAACTGCAAATCTCCGTACTGCCGATGTCTCTCATGTATGTTCTTTAATTAATGATGAATAATAATCTAGGACACTGGCAGATAGAGAATCTTTAATTACCTTGGAACATATTATCCTTTTATCTGAAATCACCTTATTCTGCCGGTGTCCTAGATTATTAATTATTCTGATATGAAAGATTCTCCATAGAGACACCGGCAGTACGAAAGACTTTGGACACTCCTATATTATAGGATTGAGAATTTAAGCTTTGGCGGGCAAATTCTATCAGGGCTGCCTTTATTTATTGTCCATTGGAACTATCCCCTTTCTTTTTTTACTGTTTATACCTTGCTATAATTAAATATGTATCACCATACGAAGGAAAATATCCATAGAATACATTGTTTACAAATTTAAAATTTCCAAGCCCTACTTCGTGATATCCGTAAGGTATATTTTCCCAGTAATTGCTCTGAAAATACCAAATACCATTTTTATAATAATACATCTTTAATGTTGGAAGACTGAATATATCGAAGCCGTAGATTAAAAATTCCTGTTTTGAATAACCTGCGGAATGATAATATTCAAATTGCGGTGCATCAAATAATTTATTCCAAGAATATCCGGTAAATTCAAATAAAGAGTTCTTTCCTTCTCTAAGGAAATCATCACCTGCTGTGCCAAAACGGTCACCCATAACACTGTTATTATCAATTACAGTATCTTCAGTAACAATTTTCCATGAATCATTTTCAAACTTAAATGAATAAAATAAATCATATTCTGCAGGGAAATAATTGTTTCCGATTAAGTATATTACTCCATTAATTATATGAAATTTTGAATCAATTATTCTAGCAGGAAGATTATAAGATTTAATATTTATGCCATCATAATGGTAAACAATAACCGATTCTGTAGAAAACCATACATTGCTTTCATCTTGTATATATATCGAGCGGATTGATTGCGATGTATCTTCAGGTAATTGAATATCCACTAGTGTTTCACCATTCCAATGCCATATTTTGCTAAAGGAGTTAACAGGTGTCCCACCTGTCCCGCCAATATATACATTTTTTTCATTAGATCCCGAAATATATATCTTTTGATCTTCAGCAGTGCTGTAACCAATAATGTTAAATATACTATCTTTATAGTGATAAACATAGGTGGCGGTAGTAATAAAGATATTATTACTATCAGCTACATATATTTCGCCAGCACTATAATTTGGTATACGAATAAACTTCCAATCAAAAAATGAGCTGTCTATTACTTGTGGAGTTGATGGATCAATAATTGAAACCTGGTTATCTTTGCAGGAAATAAATAAGAATGTTTGAAGAATAAAAACAGTAATTAGTAATTTGCACAACACACTGCTGACAAATTTGTGATTTGTATTTTTTCTTGTGTAAAAATTTATTTTGTGATTCATAAATATCAACATTATTTAAATGTAAAATATTTAATAAAAGCAGCATTATCCGGTAAGTCTTTATCAGTTTTCCCAATCTACCGGAGTAAAAAAACATTAAATGGGAAATGTCGTATAAACAATGTAATTTCATATGCTTAGTTTATATTATCAAGATGTTAATTACTGCATAAAATATAGACATGTTGTTGGAAATTTGCATGTTATTGGAGGCAAACTACTACCAACGGCAGCTTGACTGCCTCTTAATTTCGAATTTCGACTGCCTGCCCGTTGCAGTCGGGCGTGCAGGGAGCCATTGCCAATTGCGAATTTAAATCCCAAATTTTTCAATCTTTCAATCTTTCAATCTTCCAATCTTCCAATCTTCCAATCTTCCAATCTTCCAATTTTCCAATTTTCCAATCTTCCAACTTTTCAACTTTTCAACTTTTCAACTTTTCAACTTGCAACCTGTAACTTTTCATGAGAAGCTAAAAATTCAGTAAAAATGAAAGATTATCTCTATATAAAGAAAAAAGAATTTTTTATAATATAGTTTTTTGCTATTATTAAGCATATATATTCACAAATATTTACATCAACCAATAAATATATCAATAACATTTTTTTTATCTTAACTTAACTTATTTCTCATGAAGAATCTTTTCAGTTTCAAATCATTACTGGTATTGTTAATAGGAGGAACTTTAACATTACTTTTCCAGGCATCTGACAGTCCAAAAACAGAAGCCGACAATCCGTATTTAGATCAGCCGCCGCCGAGTGTTATAAGAGATGCGGCTATACCCAGAACTCCGGAACCATTTGCAGTTATTACTAATAACGGGTATGATAACTGGGACCTTGGCGTTGACTTTATGGAGCAGCATATATCTGCAAATATGAGAGCCCCAAATAACTTCTTCACATGTTCAAATATTAATACCGGTCATTATACATTAAACGGTGAAAACTGGACAACATGGTACCCTGTTGTTCCAAACAGTGCAGGTGACCCGTGGACTGCCGCAGACAGCAACGGCACTTTATTTTATCAGACGATGAAAAGCCCTGTTACAGGAACATGGGTTATTAAATCAAGTGATAACGGAGTTACATGGACCACTGCGGTATCCGGTGTTAACGGTGTTGATAGAAACACAATGGCAATTGATCAAACCAATGGACCATATGCCGGATATATCTACCAGGCAATGACCGGCTCAGGCTCTGCATACTTTGCTAGAAGCACTGATCACGGAGCATCTTTTCAACAAACATATAATGGTTCCCCTCATAACTTACCGGGTGTACATATAGCTGTAGGACCAAACGGTACCATTCAGGGCGGATGTGTTTGGCTTGTTACCTATTCAGGTTCTAATAACAATGGAACCTATACATTCCACCGCTCAACAAACGGCGGCTTGAACTTCCAGGTTGTGTCAAGTTTATCAGGTATTGGCACTATTGGTCTGGAAATAAGCTCTCGCGGTACTGTTAATGGAGCAAGATGCAGAGCATATCCGTGGATTGCATGTGATAATAGTTACGGTCCGTACAGAGGAAGATTGTATTTGGTATACTCAGGCAACAATCCTCCGGGAAGCGGAAACAAATCAGATGTGTTTTTAAGATATTCAACAGACCAGGGATTATCATGGTCACCAATTACAGTAGTAAATGATAATCCGAACCCCACATTAACACATCAATGGTTCTCATCAATATGGTGTGAAAAGACAACAGGAAAATTATATATTAACTGGTATGATATGAGAAATGACCCCAATAACCAGTTAGTAGATGTTTATGCAACATATACAACAACAGGCGGAACATCATTTGTGCCAAACCAGAGGGTAACCAACCAATCATGGGTATATCCCGGCGGAAGCTGCGGCGCTCCATGTTACAAAGGTGATTATCACATGATTGCAGCAAATTCAAAAACATCTATGTCTGTTTGGTTTGACGGCAGAAACAGCGGACAGGCAAATACATATGTAGGTTATTTCCCTGATTTCGCTTTAACAGCTATACCTTCCGCACATACTATACAAGCATCAAATGACAGTGACTTTACATGGGTATCAATACCGTCAACAAAACTTTATACAGATGTTGCAAAGTTTACGGCAACGGTTACGCCAACTCCGGGTGCAGGTACAATTGCCCTGTCATTCCTGAATAAAACTACTCCTGTATTAAAAGATTCAATTAATACGTTCCCTGATTCTTTAAGATTGAGAATTAAAACATCGGGCGGAGTAACTTCAGGTTCTTACACAATCAAAGTAACCGGTGCCGGTTCAAACGGAACACCTATTCATGTAAGATCAATAGCATTGACTGTTAACCCGGTAGGATTGACTATTAATAACACTGAAGTTCCTGAGAAGTTTTATTTATATCAAAATTTCCCGAACCCGTTCAACCCATCAACAACAGTAAGATTTGACCTTGCTAAATCAGGCATGGTTAAATTAAATGTATATGATGTAACAGGCAAACTGGTTTCAGCTTTGATAAATGACAATTATTATGCAGGTCAGTACAGTGTAGATTTTAATGCATCCGGCTTATCCAGCGGAATTTACTTCTACAAACTGGAGACTGCTGATTTCACCAGTATAAAAAAGATGATACTTGTAAAATAAAATTATTTTGTATTTTATAACGGGGTAACGAAAGTTATCCCGTTTATAAATTTTAATTCACCTGTTACCCTCTATGGAAACCTATAATAATCATATCTTTAATAAAAACCCGTACTTTCATAAAACCATATAGTTATATATTAATAAACCGGGAATTTTCTGCATTAAATAAGTTTCATAATATCAGGAATTTTATTTGTAACTAATTGATTATTAAAAAATACTCAACCTGCTGATAAATAGTCAATTAATTTGTTAAATTAAAAAAATCCTTTATGAAAATTACTATAAAGTTTACGATAATTTTTGTCTTCATAAATTTATCAATTATTAAAGTAGAATCACAGATAGGAAACCCTAACTGGATATGGGGAGTCACACTTGATGATGTTGATACCAACCTGATAGCAAAGAAAGAAGCTTTATCACATTTCATAAAAAAACCGACTACCCGGGTTGTATTTGACGAATGGAGACCTGCTAATACATATATTAATGCCGTTCAGCAATTACACCAGGTAAGCTATATAATGGGCGATATACTTGACAGTGAACCTTTCTACCTTTACAATCATCAGCAGTTCACTGACCGTATAATAGAATATGTTACTCAGACAGGACTTCAGGAAAATGTAGATATCTGGGAAATTGGTAATGAAGTAAATGGTGAATGGCTGGGTTCTATACCTGAAGTTATAGCAAAGCTTGAGACTGCTTATCAGCAAACTAAAATTTTGAGAAATAAAACCATTTCATTTACATTTTATTATAATCACGAATGTTGGGAAAATCCGAATAACGAAATGTTTCACTGGATAGATAATTATTTTTTACCGTCAAGAATTGATGAAAAAAATATTGATTATATTTTTGTTGCATATTATGAAGATGATTGTAATAATTACCAGCCAAACTGGGTAAATGTTTTCAGAGAATTGCACAGCAGGTTCCCGAATTCTGTAATTGGAATCGGAGAATGCGGCACTAATATTCAGGGAAATATTAATCCTTATATCAGCAAATATTATCAGCAGCCTTTTATCCTGGACAATATTTCTGCAAACGTTCAGGGAGGTGTGTTCTGGTGGTATTTTATCAGGGATTGTATACCGTATCAAAACAATCCCAGATGGAATATTATAAATAATTTAATGAAAGGGATTTCAGGCATTATTAATGATAATCCCGGTTCCGGCCATAATTTCACGCTAAATGTTAATAATGATATTACTGAAAAAACGTTTTCATTGGCACAGAACTATCCAAATCCTTTTAATCCATCTACTAATATAAAATTTGATATTGCCAAAGAAGGTATGGTAAAATTAAACGTGTATGACATATCCGGTAATCTGGTTTCAACCGTCGTAAATGAGAATTATAATGCCGGTTCTTACAGCATTAATTTTAATGCATCCAGTTTATCGAGCGGTGTATATTTCTACAAGCTGGAGACTGCAGATTTTACCGCTATAAAAAAGATGATACTTGTAAAATAAAATCTATTTTTAGTTTTATAACGGGGTAATTAAAGTTACCCCGTTTTTTTTATTTTTAATATGGAACTTTTTAAATAGCATGTTTCAGGAGCCGTCAAATACATATTAAAGTTCATATTGTTTTCCTACATTTCTACGTATATTTATCCTACAACTTATATCTTTTATAAACTTAAAAGCGGTAATCATGAAAACGAAAAATTACATATTAAAATTAATTTTTCTTGCTTTATTATTTTCTTTATCAGCATCAACAGGCTCTTTTGCAAATATAAATTCAGATGTACAAAAAATTGATGTATTTCTGCAATCAGTAATGGGACAATCTTCAGCCAATGAACTGATTCCCATTTATATAAAGTTCAACAGCAATTTAACATTAAACAACTTTAATGATATCTCTTATGATACGCCTAAAAAAGAGAGAAGAGCTATCGTAATCAGCAGGCTGCAAAATTTTGCTGAGCAGAAACAAAGCAGTGTAAAGAATTTTCTTACTTCACGCTCAACAGATGAAGTACAGGAAATTGAAACTGTCTGGCTGGTTAATATAATAATATTGAAAGCCACGCCTACAGTTATTAATCAGCTCGCAGCAGCTTATAATGATATTTCGCAGATTTGTTACAACCCAACGTATCCCGAAGAACAAATGCTTGATATCGAAGCAATTGTCCCCTTCTGGAATGCAGCTCCGAACGGTACAGACTCACGTGCAATTGAACCCGGTATTTTATTAATGAATGCCGACGATTGCTGGGCTTTAGGAAACCGGGGCAAAGGCGTTACAGTTGCAAACTGTGATGACGGTTTCTGGTGGAGACATCCTGACCTTGTACACGGTATATTTCAAAACCTTGGAGAAGATGCAAATAATAATGGCATGACTATAATCTTCGGCTCGGGAACAACATCAGCACTTGATGCCGGTGATATCAACGGTGTCGATAACGATGGAAACGGTAAAATTGACGACCTTATCGGATGGGATTTTACAACTAACAATTACAACATTACCACAGCATCACACGGTTCTGCTACAATGGGACATGTTGTTGGAGATGGAACAGGCGGAACACAAACAGGTGTTGCTCCTAATGCAAAAGGAATTTGCTGCAGGAACAGTTCAGGATTCACACAGCAGATATCAGCTTTTCAGTATGCCGTTCTGATGGGTGCTGATGTTATTACTAGCTCTTTAAGCTGGAAATGGGGTATGAATCCTAAACCGGATTACAGCTTAATGAGGCAGGCAACAGATATGTCACTTGCAGCAGGTGTTATTCATACAAACTCAACAAGTAATGACGGTAATTCATACGGTGTTCCATTGAACATATCAAGTGTAGGAAACTGCCCTGCACCATGGCGTCATACTGACCAGCAAAAAGTAGGTAACCTGAGCGGTGTTATTGGTGTAGGTAATGTCAATTGCAATACAGATGTTATTGCGTCAAGCTCTCCATGGGGACCATCAACGTGGGGTAACTGGGCATTATGGGGGACATACACATATTCAATATTACCGGAGCATAAGGATTATCCTTACAGCCGTGTAGCTCCTGTTGAAATTCCCGACTCAATGGGCTTATTAAAACCCGACGTTTCTGCTCCGGGAGAAAGCTCTATTTCTACATATGTCAGTTCAGGAACAGGCTATGGTACTTTCGGTGGAACATCATCGGCAACTCCTCATACAGGAGGATGTGTTGCGTTGATGCTTTCAAATAATCCTGAAATGCTTCCCAGGGATGTTGACAGGGTGCTGGAATTAACTGCTATTGAAAAGGGAGACCCGGGTAAAGATTACAGGTATGGTACCGGAAGAATCGATGCTCTCCTTGCAACAACCTCACCTGCTCTTTTTGCTGAAGGTGTTAATGGTGCAAGCAACTGGCTGCTTGGCAATACAACTCTTCCGAATGATACAGCAAGAGAATTAGTGGGATTAAAATTTAAGAATACAGCATCTCCATGGATTGGTTCATTAAAGAAATTATTATATAATATTGGCGGTACAGCAACAACTACAGATGTTGAAAAATTCAGGTTATACTGGGATATCAATAAAAATAATATTGCTGATGCCGGAGACAGGCTTCTTAAAGAAGCTCCATTTACCGGTATTACAGACTTAACCCAGGCATCATTCGACACACTTAAATTTAAAGTTACAGATACAGTAAGACATATACTCCTTACAATTAAGACTAAGTCAACTGCTGTTTCAACCCATACACTTGACCTGGGTATGACAAACAACACGCATATTGTAAGTTATTATACAACACTGGCACAAACAACTAATTTCCCGTTTGGTACTGTTACAGGAACAGACCCGAATATTGAAGTACCTCTTGTCTTTTCATTATCACAGAACTTTCCAAATCCGTTCAACCCTGCAACAATTATTACTTATTCACTTGCTGAAAAATCATTTGTCACGGTGAAAGTATTCGATGCAATAGGACGGGAAATTGCAATACTGATAAACAATGTAAGAGATGCAGGTACACATAAAATTGAATTTGATGCAAACTTCTACAAAGGATTAAGCAGCGGTATATACTTCTATAAAATGGAAGCAACTAAACATGGCTCAAACTCTTTATTGTTCAGTGATGTTAAGAAGATGGTTCTTGTGAAATAACAGATTATAGATTATCCCGGGGTAACGGGACTTTGCTTCGCTCAGCAGATTATAAATTATTATTAGGCGGTTAAGTTTTGACCGCCTTTTTTTATTTTACATTCACAGATGATTTTTCAATACTGCCTTTTGACTCCCGGCTCACAAACTCAATGACTCCCTGACTCCCGACTTTTTTACTACTATTTGTTTGAACTGATTTTATTGGTTTTAGTGTTTACTTTAGATATAGTAAATTGCCAAGTAAAATGATATGAATAATAAGTTATGAAAACAATAAAATATTTTTTCTTTTTTATATGCTTATTTGTTTCTTTACATAATCTGCATTCACAAAATAATAAACCGGATACTCCTCCTGATAAAATGCTGGCTAATCCCCTGTTTACACATTATTTTAATGCTCCTGAAGACGCTTTTTATCAAATGATGGAGCAAAAATTTGCCTTACGTAAAAAGCAAGGATACCATTTACAGGATACGGAGCAGTGGACAAGCTTAGGCCCAACTCCGATTAATTTTTATGGTACATCATCAGGAAGAGTGTCAACAGTTGCATATGACCCGCGTGATAAAAGCGGTAACACGATATTTTTAGGCGGTGCACAGGGCGGTGTCTGGAAAACAACGGATGGCGGACTTCACTGGTCGCCAAAAACCGATAATGAAAAAGCACTTGCTTCAGGTTCAATAGCAATAGACCCGAATCTTTCCGGTGAGTATTCCATAATATATTGCGGAACCGGTGAAGGTGTCTGGTTCGGCGGCGGACCGTATTCAGGCTGCGGAATATTAAAATCTACAGATGGCGGTGAAACATGGACTCTATACAGAAAAGGCTTGCCATACAGAACTACATTTTACAAGGTTGCCATTAATCCGCGTAATCCTGACCAGTTATTTGCCGCATTACAAACCGGTCTCTATCGCAGTGAAGATGCCGGGGAAAGCTGGGAAAAAATTATCCCATCCGATACTGCTAAAAGACAATGCACCGATGTTGCTTTTTCACCGGATGGAAGGAAAGTATATGCAATCGGTCCATCATCAGAATATCAATTTTATCCGAGTATCGGGTACTGGATATCTGAAGACGGAGGCGAGAGCTTCCGCAAGCATGAATTTACAAAGCTGGAGAACAGAAGGACAAAAATTGCAGTGTGTCAAAACGAGCCGCAGTATGTTACTATATTTTTTGATATGGGCGAACATACATATCTTTGCACATCATCAGACGGAGGATATAAATTTTCGGAAACAGATATTGGACCCGGAGGCGGAAATGCAGGATTTAATCTTATGCTTGCAGTACATCCAGATGACCACAATATAATTTATTTTGGTTTATCTAATTTATATAAGACGTCAGATTGGGGAAAATCTTTCTGCTGTATCGGAACAATAGGCTACTGGGGATGCAATGCATGTGAAGAAGGAGCAACAACACAGCCGATCCATCCGGACCTTCACGCACTGGATTTTAATCCATCAAACCCTGAAAAGATAATAGTTGGCTGTGACGGAGGTGTTAACACTTCAGATGATGGCGGAAAAACATGGAATACCGGCTTAAATAATACACTTAATCTGACACAATTTATCCGCTTCTCGTCCACCCAATTTAATCCGGATATACTTGCAGGCGGCGCACAGGATATGGGTATGATGTATAAAAATCAGGACAACTTAATCTGGAACGTTACAATAGTAGGTGATGGTGCAACTACAACAACTTCTGAAACCGTGCCGAATGTTTTTGTATGCAGCATGACCGGTTCAATTCCCGGTACTGTTTATTATACTTCAGATGCAGGTAAAAGCTACGGTCAATCATCAAATGCTGAAGCCAGGTTCCTTCCCGGAGCTGCGATATTCCCTATTATTTCACACCCAACAGAGCCGGGAGTATTTTTTATACTTAAAAACCGGGAGACAGGTACTAAAGAAACAGGAAATATTTTACTACTCAGGTCAACCGATAACGGTGCAAGCTTTGACAGCAAGACACCTTATTCTACAATGCCCGTTAACTTTTTGCCGCAGCAGCTTGCAATCAGCAGGTCAAATCCGAATATTTTTTATGCTACCACAGGAAGCATTATTATACCCGAATGGCATGTTACGAACCGTATATATAAATATGACAGGACAACGGGAAGCTGGGCGGACCTGTTTGATTACCACAGGAAAAAAATACCGGATAATTATTTCTCATCACTTGCCATAAATCCGGTTAATGAAAATGAAATCTATATCGGCTTGTATGGATTTAAGATACCGCATTTATTTAAATCAACAGACGGCGGCTTGAGCTGGATAAACATCAGCAGTAATTTGCCTGACGGTCCGGTTACTGATATACTGATTTATTTTTCGGATGAAACGACAAAAAATATACTGGCGGCAACTGATGCAGGTGTATTCATAAGTACAAATGATGGTGTTTCATGGAAGGAATATGGTGCAGGACTGCCAAATTGCATGATAACAAAAATGTATTACAGCAGGGTTTCGGGTAAGCTGCGTGTAAGTACATACGGCAGGGGCATCTGGGAAATACCTGTTCCCGGAAAAATATATGTAAAGGATAATTTTGTTTTGAACAGTGATGATGCAGGGACAAATGTTGAAAATGAAATTGTAGTTTGCAAAGGGGGAAATTTAATATTCCCCTTCCCATGTAAAATTAATATGAAAGCAGGTACAAAGATTACAGTTCAGGATGGAGGAACGATAGATGCAAAAGGAAATGAAGTAATATTCCAAAGTTTAACAGGAGACTGGAATGGGATTGAGCTTCAGGGCAATGCAATTGATAAACTTGAAAACAGTAAATTTTTAAATACAACAGCAGGAGTTTACCGGAAGTAAGTTCGTAGAGTTCGTAGAGTTCGTAGAGTTGTGAGTTTCGTACTGTCAGTGCCTGACTGCCCTAGGCAGGTCACTTAGGAAGATTTGTAATAAAAGTTAGACAAGGGGTTACTGAAACTGGTACTGACAAGCAGAAATCGCAGATTACATTTAATAAACAACTCCAGACTATGATTATCTGATTACCCCTTGAAAACTCTAATTAACCGATGAATTCTCTGGTATTTGTATTTTTTATTTCAATAATATTAATTTTTTTGAATCTGAAAATAACGTAATGCTTCCATCCGTTACGGTTAACCTGTAAAAATATATTCCTGAAGGATGACCGGAAGCATTCCACTCAACTTTGTAACTGCCTGCATTTTGCTTTTGGTTAACCAAAGTTGCAGCTTCAATGCCTGCTGCATCATAGATTATTAACTGCACATAATTGCTCTTTGCTAATTGATAATCGATAGTTGTTTTCGGGTTGAACGGATTCGGATAATTCTGCTCCAGTGAATAATTCCCCGGTGCAGCAATATCAACATCGTTATCCAAATTATAATAAGCGAAAAATCCGTTATAATCTATTTGCTTCAGGCGGTATTGGTATGAACCTGAATTGCTTATTCTATCGGTATATTGGTATAAGTTGTTATTCCATGTTGTGCCATTGCCTGTTACAAATGTAATATGTTCCCACGGGTTTTTATCTGATGATTGCTTTCTTTCAATATCAAATCCTTTATTGTTTATTTCATATGCTGTTGCCCAATTAAGTGTAACAGATTCTTTGTTCACAACCGAATTAAAATAAAGCATTGAAACCGGCATAGGGGTTTCATTCCATGTTAATCCAACCCTAAATCCGTCTATGACAACCTTTGGTGCGTCGGCAGGATCACCCTGCCGCAGTGCAATAATATTAATATTATTTGTTGCATCATTTTCACCATATCCTGCTGTAATTAAAGGTTCAGGCTCATTTAAATCCATTGGGGGATTGACGTATAAACTCACAATATCATCAATTGAGTTTGCCTCATTGAAAGTATATTTTAAAACGAGCAGATAAACCGAGTCAAGAGAATAAACAGTATTTGAATAAACACCGTTATCTTTGCTTTTACTGATACCAAAATTTATTCCGCCTGGTACAGCCCTGACAAATATTCTCCCGCGTACATCAGTTCCGGAAGTGTTAGTCCCAAAATGGAAAAAGAAATCACCATTGGCAGTTGCTGAAACAACCTTTGCTAAAAATGCACAATAAACATTTCCATCATTGAGTACAAGAAAGTTAGTGCAGACATCTTCTCCCCCAGTATTTGAAATCAGCACGGAGCTTCCGATTCCCGATGAAATATATCCGGGGTAAGAAAGATTTCCACTGACAACCAGTATTGGATTAATTCCGTTTGAACTGTATGCAATCCATCCGTTACTGGTTAAAAATGTCCCAACTGCATACTCAAAATTGTCACACAATACCTGGGCATCAGTGGAAACCGGTTTAATTAAAAGCATCAATAATACATAAAAGCTTATTTTATGTTTGATTTTTATCATTTAAGTAATTATGATGTGTTCATCGAGACAGTTATAATGCAATTACCGTGCTAAAGTTTTGTATATATTAAATTTAGAAGAATAATTATTTTATTTCACCTTGAAAAAGCTGCTTATAAATCTGGCAAACAACGAAAATAAAAACTCACTGGCATCAAAGCTGAGAAGGAAAAGGTTTAAGAAATTCTTAGAGTTTGTTAATAAATTTGAAAAACCTGTTTCAATTCTTGATGTTGGCGGCACCTACAATTTCTGGAAAAATATGAATATGAATATGGATGGAATTAGAATTACGATTGGCAATATTGATATTAATCCCGTTGCTGACGTAAAGTTTGAATTTATCAATTGTGACGCAAGGGACATGAAATGCCTCAAAGATAAAGAATTTGATATAGTTTTTTCCAATTCGGTTATTGAACATGCCGGAAGCTTTGAAGAAAGTAAAAAAATGGCAAATGAAATAAGAAGAGTTGGAAAGTCTTATTTTGTACAGACACCTTATTACCACTTCCCCATTGAGCCGCATTTTTTATTTCCGTTTTTTCAATATTTGCCTTTATCTTTAAAAATATTTCTGATAAGAAATTTTAATTTAGGCTGGTTTCAAAAAATCAAAGATTATAATGAAGCAAAAGCGCTCGCACAATCAATAAATTTATTAAGCATAAAACAGATGAAACTGCTTTTTCCGGATTCAAAAGTAATAAAAGAGAGATTCCTTGGTTTCATCAAATCAATTACCGCAGTAAAGATTTAGAAAAACCTCATTTTTCGCTCTTGATCCGCATTTTTCTTCCATTTTTCAACTTGTTGATTATACCTGATATAGTGTATAGACTATGCGATATAAATCACTGATTTTTGTTAAGTACGTATAGCTAATTTGCGTATTTTTCATAACTTAAATACGTTACTTAAATATACGAAAACACAACAAAACACAAAACAGAAATGATTAGGAAAACAGTACTTTACGTAATTCTGCTGGCGGCTTTCACGAATTTAAATTTATTTGCTCAGGGATTATCCGGTTCATACAATGTTGGCAACGGGCAAACTTACAACTCTTTAACAAGACAGAACGGTTTTTTTGCTGATGTTAATACAAGAGGATTAAACGGTAATGTGACTATTTACATTACATCAAATTTAAATGAAGACGGTACTACTGCATTGAATCAATGGGCGGGCAATTATACAATTACCATTTTACCGTCAAATGCAAACGAAAAAAATATATCTGCAAATTCTGACAGTGTACTCATAAGATTTAACGGAGCTGATAGAGTTACAATTGACGGCAGGTATTCCGGAAGCGGTAAATATCTCAAATTCAGAAACACCAACGGCTCTAACCCGGCATTTTCATTCACTAATGATGCAACTTACAATACAATTACATACTGTACTATTGAAAGCAATAATTCAAATACATCATCAGCTACGCAGGCAGGTACAATAATTTTCGGAAATACCACCGGTACTACGGGAAATGATTTCAACACAATAAGCTATTGCGATATAAGAGACAGAAGTGACGCAGCTGGTTATCCTGCTTATGCAATATATTCTTCCGGAAGCTTTACTTCATCAAAATACAACAGTGAAAATAATATTCTCTATAATAATATTTATAATTTCTGGAAAGACGGAGCAATTTGCAGCGGAGTATCGCTTAATTCCGGAACAGGAAATAACTGGGTAATCAGCGGAAATAGTTTTTACCAGACCTCTGCACGTAATTTTGTTTCCGCTTCTGTCAGCGGGTGGAATGTTATTTTTGTAAATTCTACTGCCATTAACAATACTGCAATCAGCAGTAATTATATCGGCGGCTCTTCTGCATTATGCAATGGTACACCATGGACTGCAGCTTCTGTAACTTATTCAATTCAGTTTTCAGGGATAAGAACCGCGGTTGGTTCAGGCACTACAACCTCTGTCGATGGAAACAGGATATCTAATATCAGCATAAACACTGCAACAACAACTGACGGTGAATTAACCTTCTCGGGAATATTATGCCAGTCAGGTCTTATAAATATTGGTGCAGCATCTGCTAATATAATCGGTAATAATACAAGTACGGGCAATATTGCAATAACTTATAACGGTACTTTAGCAAATTCACAAATAATAAGAGGCATTGACCACAGGTCTTCAGGTTCAATAATAAATAATACAATAGGTTCATTTTCTATATCAGGTACAATATTAGATTCAGTTATCTTTGATGGTATATACAGGGCAGGTTCTCCTTCCGGAACAACTTACATCACAAATAACTCAATCGGCAGCCCTACTACTGCAAACAGCATCAGGGTATTATCCCCTGCTCTTATTGTTTTGCTTAACGGAATAGAAGTAAATTTATCAGGTTCATCAAACTTAAGCATAACCGGGAATACAACAGCAAATATAAATAATGCAAGCACTTCAGACGGCTCAAAGATCAGAGGAATTTATTTATTAAGAGGAACAACACCTGTTGCAGATATCTCAAATAATATAATTTGTAATTTATCCGCTTCTTCGGTAACGGCTAATGTTCAGCCGAATATCTGTGCGGCTATCGGAATTATGTCAGGTTCCACAAGCGCTTCTCAGACAATCAGCAATAATACTGTTTATGCAATAAGAAGCACTGCCAACAGTAATACATGTGTAACGGGAATTGCACACACTGAACAAACAAGCACGGGTACAATTTCGAGGAACAGAATATTTGACCTCACAAATTCATCAACATCAGGTGCTCCTTCTATTTACGGAATTGATGCTTATTGGGGTAACTGGATTTATGTGAATAACCAGATTACACTTACTAACGGCGAAATAACCGATAACTTTAACTTAGAACAGTTATCACAGGAAAACAAAAATAAAAGCAAATATGAGTTAACCACTTCCCTTCCCGATAAAGGAACCATAAGAACGTATTTAGAAATAATAACTGATAACCTGAGTGTGCCCGGATATACCGGTAAGCAGACGGATGAAAATTTTGATTACAGCACTAACGGAACAATCATCAGGGGATTTAACGATGAAGCAGGTGTGGGAACCCATCTTTATTTTAATTCAATATATATCGGCGGAAATGCATCATCGGGAAATGCTAATTCATATGCTTATGTAAGAACTGCGTCAACAGTTCCGGAATTAAGAAGCAACATTTTTTATAATGCACGTACAGGCGGTACAGGATATCATTTTGCAATTGCCAATGAAGTTAACCCGCCTTCTAATAACTGGAATTCAACAGCTTCAAATTATAATTTATTTATCTCGCAGAATGTTAATGCGGTTTGTGAATGGGGTCCCGGTGTTTTACGCACTATTGACCAATGGAGAACTTCATCAACGGGCGATATGCAAACATGGAGTTTGGGTGCAGGTTCAGTAAATCCTGCTAACCTGTTTACAGGTATATCTACAGGCAATTTAAACATCAATTCTGCAAGCCAGGAAGCATGGTATGTAAACGGAAAAGGAACACAGGTCGCTTCTGTTACAACCGATTATTCCGGAAATACAAGAAGCAATATTCAAACCTCAGGTGTGCCTGATATCGGTTCAAGTGAAATAATACCTGTAAGCGAACCGGTTTCTACACAACAGGTTGGTACAATAGGACCAAATCAAACTACATATTATACATTTGGTAACAGGACTATTTGTGCAATCAAATGGGGCAATCACGGTGCTCTGCCTAATTCCGTTGATGTTGAATATTATTCAGGTGTTGATCCGCTTAACAGGATTATCGGCTCACTGTATTCCAATGCTTACTGGGTAATTAATTCAAACGGCGGCTCAGGTCATGAATATGACTTAACCATTTATTATGATGCCGCAATTCTTGGCACAATTACAGGTGAAAGCAATATCAGGATTGCTAAAACCAATAACAGCGGTAACACCTGGATACCATACCTGGAACAGGGAACCGGTACGGGACAATATGAACTGAATACTGCCAACAAAACTATTGTCATTCACGGAATTACAACATTTACATCTTATACATTAACGGATAATACTTTCCCGCTTCCTGTTAATATTGAATCATTTAATGCTGAAATAACAGGCAGGGATGTTCAGCTTACATGGGTTACTACAAGTGAAATAAACAATAAAGGATTTGATATTGAAAGAAAGGTAATAAATAAAAACGACCCGAATCCGCAATGGGTTAAAGCAGGATTTATAGAAGGTGCCGGGAATTCCAATTCGCGTGTACATTATGAGTATAATGATACAAGACTTAACTCCGCCGAATATAAATACAGAATAAAGCAAATTGATTATAACGGTTATTTTGAATATTTCGAACTGCGTAGTCCTGAAATAATATCAATCGGTACACCTTCAACCTTTATAATGTGTCAGAATTATCCCAATCCGTCTAACCCGGTATCGAATATTGATTATGAAATACCTGCCGCAGGAAAAGTATCATTAAAAGTGTACGACTTAACCGGGCGTGAAGTCGCTTCTTTAGTTGATAAAGAAATGGAAGCGGGTTACCATACTGCAGTATTTAACGGAATGAATCTTTCCAGCGGAATATATTTTTACCGAATAAACTTTACATCTCCAAATGAAAGCTTCGTTAAAACAATGAAGCTTGTTCTAATAAAATAAAAAACACATACACATCATAGAACGGGGGCGTTCTAAAAAAGGCATCCGGCGTAAGCCGGATGCCTTTTTAATTTATAATAAAATAATCCTATGTTTATTTTACCAGCACCATCTTTTTACTTTGCACAAATTTATCAGCTTTCCCAAAGGGATCTGCGACTATCCTATAAAAATATACTCCTGATGCAAGATTGCTTTCGCTGAATGTTGCTGTATATCTTCCGGCTTTTTTGAATTCATTGTTCACTAACTTTATTACTTCTCTGCCAAGAATATCATAGATTATCATTGTTACTTTACAATCCTTCGGAAGGTCATAGTTTATTTTTGTAACAGGATTAAAAGGATTTGGGTATTTGAAGCTTTACAACTTCTTCCAATGTCTTTATCACCTGATATATTTTCATCTGCAAGACGTGCACCGCCTGCCTACAACGGTACAAGCTTGTATAATTTTGCTTCTCCCGGTTCAAACCATCCAAGATCAGCAAACAATGCACCCGGTCTGTAAAAGCTGGTTACAGTTGGCTCGCCCGGCTGACCTAGGTCTTTAATATCCCATACCTCAGAACTGTTTATGTCATTATGATATGAATCAAATATAACTTTTATTTTTCGTCTTCCATCAGCAAATCCTGTTTTTACAGGTGAGCAGCGTCTGTTAATTATCATAAAATAAGGAGTAGAACTGCCGGTAACTTTAAATGTCGCTGCCTGTACATAAGTCTCACTTTGGCAATCAAATATTAAATTCTGTTCGGGGGGTATATCCGACATTTTCTCTATTTCTCCCGGGCACAATACCTGTGGGTCCCCCGGCTTAAATGATGCTATATAATTAAAATAAGATTTTGTAAGAAATGATTGTCTCTCGTTATCTTTATAGTATATATATGAGTTAGTGAAAGCAGTATTGAAATTTAAAAAATACGGTGCCCATTGTCTTATTTGTTTATGTAATGCTATCAAGCCGTCCCACTTATTCTGTTCATATGAATTATTTGTTCTTGGAACATATGAAGTATCGAGTCCATTTACTTCCATTGTAAGAAAACCATTCATAGCGTTATAAACTTCCGGGCTGCAATCACCGTAACCGCCATACCAGAAATATATTATTCCTTTTGTTCCGTAACTTAGTGCGAGATTAGTGGTTAACCTTATCTCTTCATTTGTCGGCTCACGCCTGTTTTCTATGCCTGTGGTCTGGCAGCTATGAGTCTGCGGCATTGTTATAAACTGCTTGCCTGATATTTTAGTTAAATCATTTGCCAGCTTAATAGCATTAGTAAACCAGCCGCTTTCATATTCCGTAGTTGGAAATGACGGGTTATCTAGCTGTGTTTGAAGCCATGTATCATAAGAGTCAGGTGATTCTAAAATGGCATAAATACAGCCGGTGTTTGTTGAAGGTATAGTGACAGGTAGTTTGCTGAATAGCGGCTCAGGTGGTATTTTTTTTACGTCATTTGAAGTGAAAGGATAAATCTCTGTAAAAAAATGTCTCATGCCTGTTGGCTGTATCAACAATTCGTTAACAATATCTGCATCAAGCTTTTTAGTATCAGTCCACATTCCCAGGCTGTTATAATCGTTCCATGGCAAATGATTTCTGAACAGTCCATAGTAATAACAAGCCATTAGGTCAACTGTATCAGGTGAAGTAAGCTGCTGCAGCTTTTTATTAACATATCCCATACAGGGAATATTGTTAAACTCAAATTCTTCAATGTAAAACTTAAACTGAGGTTTAAAAAGGTTAGGTGGAATATAATTTGCTATATCAGCTTCCCAACGAATCCATCTTTCATATTCATCATCACCTCCGGATTTCAATAAACGATTAGCAATCTCATTATCAACTCTTACATAATCAATCCACATATTACAGTTGCCGTACCAGTAGACCTGTATATCCATCTGGCTAATTCCACTGCCTTCATTTATTTCATTACCTCTTGACATTCGGCGGGTATTGGAACCCCATGCTCCCTGTACTTCTAATGTATCATCACCGGAAAATATTCTATATTGTTCTAAATATCTGCCGTCATATTTATCATATTGATCCCAAAAATTTCTGCCCTTTAAGATTACATTTCTTAAAGTTACGCTATCACTGCTTACAATATTAACACTGCAAACAGGTACATTTGGATTGTTCACAGCAAAATCAGGGTCAATCCTAATTCTCGGTTTAATATACCATCGGTATTGGCTATCATCTCCATGATAATATGTATCAAATGGAGGTGTGTTATTCTGTTCATTATTTGCCTTTAGCTTTTTCACAATAAAACCGGGACTATCTGCAATAGGAAAATCAGGCATAGTCCGGCATACTCTGACCATTTGACCGGAATCAAGTTTATTGTCACCGGTTTCATGTGTATTAAAGGAATAGAACCATTTATAATCACTTGGTAGTATAGTTTCACATTGGTAATCTGAACGTTGTCCATAGCTTAGCCATTCAATTTTTGGTCTTTGCATAAGCATTTTCATTTTAAAACTAGGGTCGTTCGGGTGAAATAAACCTGCTTCTTTATCTAAAAATAGTTTAACACCCGGCCAATAGCTGTTATAGTCAGCATAAAGTGAATCAGCTCTGTCACCCGAAATAGTTGACCATCCCATTGGCTGCCACTGATGACGAACAGTATCACGATGCGAACCTGTATAATAATGCCAAAGATTCATACCGAATTTACTTGGATCGGTAATATATTGATGGTCATAATCAATTTGGTTATGCATTGCTCCAAGAGGAAAATATGCTGCATTTTTGGATTGTGGAGGTGTAGACATCTTAGCCGGAATTATTAATCCATAAACTAGCACTGAAATAAAAAATAATAGTCCAATACCGGTAAGTTTTTGTTTCATGACTTTGAAATGTTAAAGTTTGAAATAAAAGTTAATTTATATTTTTATTATAAATTAATAATTTTATTTAATCAGAATCATTTTTTTTGTATCAATTATATTTCCATCAATAATCATACTATAAAAATACACCCCTGATGAATAACCTAAGCCGGAGAAATCAACCTGATATTTACCCGGAGATTTTCTCTCATCCAATAAGTTTGAGACTTCTTTTCCTGTAATATCAAATACTGTTACCTTCACTGATGAAGTATTCCGTATTTCAAATCTTATAGTAGTAGAAGGATTAAATGGATTAGGATAGTTCTGAAACAAAAAATAAACCCCGGGGGTGTTAACTACTACTTGTTTAACTCCTGTATAAAATACAGGGTCTCCTCCAGTAGTGGTATGGACTCCTGCAGTAAGTGGAAGTGCCCACCCGGTGTTTTTATTTATGAATTTTACATATTCATAAAAAGATATGTGAATACTTGTATCTGGTATTTGAAATAGCCAGTTATTTCCTCCGTTAGTAGTTCTATATATTACACCTCTATTTCCGTTTTGTGGGTAAAATACATGACCTCCAACACCCCATATAGTGTCTTTATTTACATTAGAAAATCTGGTTATCTGCGAAATCACAAAATTTCCTCCTGAAGGAAGTGTTTGAGTAGTCCAGTTAAGCCCCCCATCGGTAGTTTTCCTCATTGAGCCATAAGCTCTCCAACCTGTTAAGCTATTTATAAAGTACATATCTGTAAATCCCGGTTGACCTGATATTAAAGTCCAGCTATTGCCTGAGATTGTTGTTTTTATTAAATAATCAACTGCGTTATCAATTATAAATCATGTA
>RPQH01000030.1 GCA_003820375.1 Ignavibacteriota bacterium | reverse complement strand
TGCAGTAACATTATGGAGTGCAGTAACATTATGGAGTGCAGTAACATTATGGAGTGCAGTAACATTATGGAGTGCAGTAACATTATGGAGTGCAGTAACATTATGGAGTGCAGTAACATTATGGAGTGCAGTAACCGTGTTACTGCAAATGTGATTGCACAGTAACACGGTTACTGCACTCCATAATTATTTTCACTTCGCATTATTTAAAAAATCTATCATCGGTTTCATTGCTTTAAACACTTTAACGGAATAATCAAATATCTCTTTTGAGAGAAGCTGCTTTTCGTTTATTTTATGTTCAACAAGAAAGCTCTTGTATTTGAGATATTCGATATCAGGATGCTCTTTCGGAAAACCTTTTGGCGGTGTTTTCAATTTATTATCCCACAATCCTCCAAAATATTTCTTAAACTCTTTTGCATTCACAATTTTTCTGAACTCACCGTTACTGTTTAAGATAGCATTTCTTACAGCGAACAGCTTATCCGGTTCAGGCATATATAAGCCGCCTGCCAAAAAATACTGGTTAGGCTGTAAATGAAAATAATATCCTGCAATCGGATTTTTCCTGCCCCCTTCATTTATAACCGCACCCATCCAGGTTTTGTAAGGTGTTTTATCTTTCGAAAAACGAATGTCCCTGTAAATCCTGTATGTACAATCCTTCGGCTGTAAGTGTTCTACTGAATTATCAAATTTGCAGACTTTCTGTATCAATTCATCAACAAACTCATCAAAATCATTCTTTGCATCTTCGTAAAGATGTTTGTTTTCGTTGAACCAATCGCGGTTGTTGTTCTGTTTTAATTTTTTTAAGAAATTTAATGTGGATTTTTTTAACATTACTTTTTCTCCCTGTTAAGAAACTTTGCAATTCCGTTCTTGAAATCCTCTGTCATTCTGGTATTGGCATTTAAATCGCATGCATAATCAAGCGCATTTTCAAATGTCATTGCAGGTACATTCCTGAACATCTCCTTGGTAAGTGCCATTGAGCTTGCTGAGTTCTTTGAAAAGATACTGCAAAGTTCTTTCACCTCTTTATCAAGGTCTTCATTGATTGTTATTTTGTTTATTAATCCAATTTCATATGCTTCAACAGATGAAATAATTCTTGCAGTTAACAGCAAATCTTTTGCATGAGTTTCAGGCACACGTTTCATTAAGAACGGCATAACTATAGCAGGAATAAACCCTATCTTCACTTCAGTATAGCCGAACTTAGCAGTTTCATCAGCAATAATAAGGTCACATGCAGTAGCAATTCCGCATCCACCGGCAAGTGCATAACCGCTGATTTTCGCAATTACAGGTTTTGAACAATTGTAAATGCTCAGCAGCATGCTTTTGAATCTCTGTGAATCTGCTTTGTTCTCATGTATATCGTATTGTGATATCTTCTGCAGGTAATCAAGATATAAACCCGAGCAGAAATTTCCTCCTGCGCCTGAAATGACAACAGTTTTTATATCTTTGCTTTCACTTATCTGATTAAATAACCCTGTAAGCTCTGAAATAAGAACCTCATCCAGGGAGTTCATCTTCTCCGGACGGTTTAATATAATTTCAGCAATACCACCGGAAACATTGTAAAGAATATTTTTGAATGACATATTATGAATTTAAGTTAATACCAAACCTGCTGCTCCAAGTACACCGGGCTCTTTAACTTTTGAATGTAACACTTTAAAATTACCCCTGATAGTTTTTAAAGCTCTTTCTTTAATTGTAGCAGTACATGATTTAATAAAATACGGGTAAGCATTTGCAATTCCGCCTGTTACAATACAGGTTCTCACATCCATTAAATTGAAATAATTAGTAATTCCGGCACCAAGATAAAAACCATATTTATCGAACAATTGCCGGGCAATTTTATTTCCCTGTTCTGCAAATTCAGTGAGCTCTTTGAAATCGATATTTTTCCCGAGTTTTTTTATTTCCTTTTTCTCACGTTCAAGAAAATAATTTCTGCCTATATAAACTTCAACAGCTCCCGGATTCCCGCCGGGTCCTTCCGGTCCGTCAAAGTTAATTGATGTCCAGCCAAACTCTCCCGCTCCGCACTGCTCACCTCTGTATATATTATCATTTATTATAACAGCACCGCCGATTCCCGTACCAAGAGTAAGGAAAATAAAATTTTTTATTTTTTTCCCATATCCGAATTTTAATTCAGCAAGTCCTGCAGCATTTGCATCATTATCTACTTCTGTTTCAATTTTAAATTTATTCTTTATCTTATTTTTTAGATTGACAACTTTCCAATCCTTAAAATTCGGAGGATATTTTACTATGCCGTTCATTACAACTCCCGGTGCACCAATGCCTATTCCGGATATCTTTTTTTCGAAGCCACCCTTTATATCATTTACAACTTTTTCAATCTGTGATATTACTTTCTTCGGTGAGATTTCTGCATATGAATCTGTCTTTGCTTCCTTTAACAGCTTTCCGTTTGAATCTACTATTCCTGCTTTAATAAATGTACCGCCCAGGTCTATTCCAATTGCATATTTAATATTGTTGCTCAATTTCTATGTAAAATTTCTTAATTATAAACTTCGTTGTTTTCTATATGATTACCCTGCATTTAATTTTTCTTCCACTTGAATTAGAAGTTTTCAAATTGTAAACCTTCTGAGATTTTCCCAAATGGAAATTTGCCTGCCTGCCGCAGGCAGGGGAAAGAGAGGTATGGTTTAATCTTTCAACCTTCCAATCCGCAATTGGCAATCCGCAATTCGAAATTAAATAATTCATCATTTTGGATACTTCTTATTCTTCCAAAGCTTCTGCAATCTCTCCCTTATCCTGTTCTCCCTGTCATTATTTCCCGGAACATAATATATTTTATTCTTTATTTCATCGGGTAAATACTGCTGCTCTTCAAAGTTGCCTTCATAATCATGTGAGTATTTATAATCTTTTCCGTAGCCAAGTTCCTTCATTAGTTTAGTCGGAGCATTTCTTATATGCAGCGGAACATCATAATTTGGTAAATTCTCCACGTCTGAGTTAGCACTGCCAATAGCCGCAACTGCTGCATTGCTTTTGGGACATGCAGCTAAATACGCCGCAGTTTGTGATAATATTATCTGTGATTCAGGCATTCCGATATATGTAACTGCCGTAAAGGTACTTACAGCTAGTGTAAGAGCATACGGGTCTGCATTACCGATATCTTCAGATGCGAGTATAACCATCCTTCTTGCAATAAACTTCGGGTCTTCGCCGCCTTTGAGCATTCTTGCCATCCAGTAAATTGCTGCGTCGGGGTCACTGCCTCTTATGCTTTTTATAAAAGCAGAAATTATATTGTAATGTTCTTCCTGGTTCTTATCGTATCTTATATGTTTAGTCTGGAATGCTTCCTTAAATCCTTCATTTGTCAGCTTTATCACTCCTGCTTTACCCGGTTTTGTTAATTTTATTGCAAGCTCAAGACCGTTCAATAACCTTCTTCCATCTCCGCTTGAAAGCTTGATAAGGAAATTCTCATCTTCTATTTCAATCTTCTTTTTGCTTAACAGAACATCATTCTCCAATGCATTTTTAATAATGAATTGAAAATCATCCTTTGATAACTCCTGCAAAACATATACTCTGCATCTTGAAAGCAGCGGCGATATAACTTCAAAGGAAGGATTTTCTGTTGTAGCTCCTATTAATGTTAACACACCTTTTTCAACCGAGTGAAGCAGAGAATCCTGCTGTGCCTTATTGAACCTGTGAATCTCATCAATAAATAATATCGTTCTCCGGTTAAGCTTCTTCAAGCTATAATTAGCTTGTGATATAGCTTCCCTCACATCTTTCACACCGGAGGAGACTGCAGAGAGCTGAATAAAATCAGCATTGACTGCCTGGGCAACAATTAACGCCAATGTTGTTTTGCCAACTCCCGGCGGACCCCATAATATCATAGATACAGGGTCATTGTTCTCTATCATTAACCTGATTGGCCTGCCATTGCCGATTAAATGCTGCTGCCCTACAAAATTATCAAGAGATACAGGACGCATGCGTTCTGCAAGCGGCAGCTTGGAAGGGTCTATCTTTTTATTTTCAGTTTCGAATAGGTCCAATTTTCAAATAATCTTCTGGCGTTATTGCTGGAATATCTTTTAATTTAAAATCCGAGACGTTTCTTGTTAATATTATTGATTGTTCATTTTCAATTGCAGTAAAATATTGAACAGCATCTTCAAAATCCGGAAAGCCAAAATTTATAGCTCGTTTAATAATATTTTCATTTACAGATAAAACATTAACAATCTCTAAAAGTGATTTGACAAGTTTTTTTGCGTTTTCTGTATTGGAATATTTCTTAAGAAAATAAAACACTGTAGTAAAAGATACGGCAGATGCACTTAAGATTAAGTTATTTTGCTTTGCTTCTTCAAATATTATTTCAATTTTTTCCGAAAATGGTTCACGATTCCACAATAAATCCAGAATTACATCTGTATCTAAAAATACTTTATTCATTTAGAATATTTTTTTATTATATACTTTCTGTACTCTTCTTTATAGTTAATATTTTTGGGTGCTTTAATTGCTCCACGCAAAGCTCTTACTTCCGGACTGATTTTTCTCTCCTTTGATGCATACTCTGTTTTTTTGTCAGAAACAATAACAGTTAATAAATTCTCTACCAAATCCGATAAACTTCTGCCCTGATTTTTAGCATGTGCTTTTGCTTTATCAATTATTGTTTTATCAATATTTAACGTTAATTTAGTATCCATGTTTATTCTCCTACGTATAAAATTACGAACTTTATTACGTATAAACAAGTTCCATTTTTACTTCCACCTTATGCCATTTTCATTGAATACCGATATACCTTCCGGGATTATAAAAAACTTATTATTGTTATTATCAACTTCAATTGAGCCAACATAATCACTCAGTAAATGCGAGTTATAAATATTGTAGTTTTCAAACTTATTGTTTTTAGCATCAAATTTTATTATACCCTCACCCATTGTTCCAATCCAGTAAATGCCATTTTTATCAACATTCATGCAATTAATTCTATCTCCCAACAATAGATATTCTCCACTCATTTCGGTCAATACACCATCTCTATATTTCAACAATCCATATGTTGTACAGAGCCATGAATTACCCAAACTATCATTAAAAATCGAATTTAACTCCGGTTTATCATTTCCTTTTTTTCCAACCATTAATTTCCAGTTTACGCCATCGAACATCACAATTCCATCTTTTGACTGCATCCAGTAATTATTTTCATGGTCGAATAATATCAAATTAGAGGACAAATTATAATCGGAAGGATTATTATATATCATCCAATTATTATCCTTGTAAACTGCTAAAAGGTAATTATCAAATACATAAGTATTGCCTTTCCAACCTCCGTCGTTTATTAATGCAGTGATATTATTATTCAAATCAAAAGAAATATTACTGATATATTTATATAAGCTATCTGACCCGGTTGAAGTTAATAATTTCCACGAATCATTTTCCAGCTTATATATGCCTTTAACCGGTTCCACAGCACACTTTACAAATAATCCATCTTTGCGGTCATGATAAATTTCTCCGCTTTCGCAACCGGCAGGTAAGTTAATATGCTCCCATTTTTCACCGTCGAACTTCACTAACCCCTCGTCATATGCATAAAAATAAAGATTATCATTATTATCAATTTTCATTTCCGGTTTATTTCCATCTTCAAAGATTTTAAATTCATCTTTGTAATATTTCCATGCTCCATTTTTTAATTGTGCAAGTCCGTTGTACGTAGCAGCCCATATGCCTTTATTTTTTAGTGTTGCAACAGCATTATACTGCGTCGGTGATTCACTTAACTTAATATCTGAAAGCTTGTTATTTTTGTACATCCACAGCATACCTTCTTTCATTATATAATAACCGATTACCGAGTAAGTCATTTCACCAAACCAAATAGTATTTGAATCATCACATATTAAAGATGAAATATGGCCGCCTTTTAGATCTTCCACTTTCTTCCCGTCAAATTGATATAATCCATCTAAAATATGGTTAACTTGTGCATGCCCTGATTTAGCTATGTATAAATTTCCATTTTTATCAAATACACATTTATCTATGTTATCAAATGTTAAATTTCTTTTATCAATTTGCTCTTTTCCGTGCGAGGTAAACAATTCCCAGTCATCTAAATCCCATCTTAAAACACAGGGAGTAAATTCATCTTCTTTATAATCAATTAAGAAGAACAAAAACCGTCCTTTATTATCAATAACAAACTTATCCCCTGGATATTCTTCTTCAATCTTTAGATTCTTAAACTTGAACAATTCAAATTTTTCATCTTCAAATTTTATAACCCCTTCTTTTATGTAAAGCCACAAAGTACCTTTACTGTCACAAGTTAAATCCAGAATTTCATCACCGGGTAAACCGGAATTTGCCTTTGTATAAAAAGTCATCTTTTCATTATCAACTTTTATCAATCCATTCTCAACGGCAATCCATAATATCCCCGAGCTGTCAAGAACTGCGTTTTTAAAATATCCATATTTGTGTATATTTTCTTCAAAGCCGGGTATATCTGTTTGTGTATAGAATTTCCATTTTGAATTTTCCAGCTTCCCGAGAAAGGGCTTATTTTTTATTGAATCATCATTTAAGGAATAATAATTAAATAATACCCATAATACATTCTTCTTATAGCTTAATAAATGAGAAATATCATTCGAAGGTAAGATACCTTTTTCTTTATTAAATACCTGCTTATCAATAAACATTTTATTGCCGGTTGGCTTTTCAAGCTTGATTAATCCTGCATATGTTGCAACCCATAAATAATCTCCGCCGTCAGCAAGAGCAGTCACATCATTGGGCTGGTCATGGAAATTCAGCCATTGTATTTTTTTCTGCTCTGTTGAATAATACTGTTCCTGAGATTGTAAGTTATACATGCCAAATGCGGTCAATAGAATAATAATGGAGAAAATTATTTTCTGAAGAACTGTTTTCAAGAATTTGATAGTTTATTTATTATTTATTGATAGAAGGAAATCACGCACTTCATTCGTCCACTCGGGCTTATATTTTTTAAGATAATTTTCGTGCCCTGCTTCGGGAAATGTAACAAGCTTCTTTTTGCAGTTTAAGTAAAAATATATTTTATCAATTTCATCACGTCCTACCCGGTCATCTTTTTCACCAAAAAGCAGCAATGTAGGAGATTCAACGTATTTAGCATATTCATGCGGATTAAAGCCGAATGCCCAAAAACCGTTTTGAACTCCGCCCCAGAATGTAAGCATTTGTGCCATCGGGAAACGCGGTATTTTTACTATATCAAACCTGTTGCAAATTGTCCTGTATAATGAAGCAAAGGGACACTCTAATATTAATGCCGCAGGTGTTATCTGGTAATCTTTTATTGCTTTTAAAATTGCGACTGCTCCCATTGATGAGCCAAACAGGATTATATTCTTTTCACCGTGCTCTTTAATATAATCATAACAGGTTTTTACTTCTTCTGATTCTTTATATCCTATAGTAGTATGGTTTCCCTCCGAGCCGCCTGAACCCATGAAATCAACAAGCATAGTATTGTAACCCATCTTTAAAAATTCATCTGACCTTTTAATATTGGATGATTTTTCATCTGCGTATCCGTGAAATAAAATCACTGTTCCTTTTGAGCTATCAGCTTTGATAAGCCAGCATTCAATCTCTTTATTGCTCTTAAGTTTTATCGTCTCATAATTTTGTGAAGGATATGAACTTGTATATGCTCTGTGGACAGTTATGCCAAACAATAGTCCTTTTATTTTTTCTAAAACAGATATTTTTTCAGGAACAACGTATGTTAATCCTCCGTCAGGATCAAAGTGAGTAAAGTGGTATGCATGCATATTAACAATAACGTTAATAAGAATGAATATTAACAGCAAAATCCATAATAGCCGTTTTAATATTTTTTTATTCACATTATTGTTTTTGATGTGATATTGTTTTTTGTAAAATCCCCTCTCCTTTTTTAGAAGAGGGGTTGTAGTAATTTTTCAGCACACTACTTCTTACCAAGGTTTCCTTAGACTCTTCAGACTAATTGGAAAAGATGTATAAACCTTACAAACCTTACAAACCTTACAAACCTTATAAACCTTATAAACCTTATAAACCTTATAAACCTTATAAACCTTATAAACCTTATAAACCTTATAAACCTTACAAACCTTATAAACCTTATAAACTGGTTTACTCTATCGAAAAGCTTACACTCACGACTGCTGTGATAGTCTTATCAAGTGATGACACATCATTCATTCCGTAGTCAGATATATCCGTCGAGTTTTTTGCGTTTATCTGAATTACACCCATTCTGGATGAGCGGACTTCTCCTATCTCGTTGTCTGTGCTGTTTGCAATCTGCTCTGCTCTTGTCTTTGCATCTTTTGAGGCAAGTCCAATCATCTCAACTTTCAGGTCACTGAGCTTTGTATAGAAAAACTGCGGTGGATTTGAACTAATTTCCACATCCTGGTTGATAAGTTCAGTTACTTCGCGTGATAACAGGTCTACTTTGTCAACATCATTAGATTCAAGTGATACATCCTGTGATAACCTGTAACCCGAGACTTCATCTGTTGCATAACCCTGTGCATTTTTCGGATGAAGTACAGTTGTGTTAATTGATGAGAAGACGAGCTTATCTGCCGGGAAACCTTTAGAGACAAGGTAGTCTTTAACTTTATTGTTGCTAATTTGCAGCATTGCATAAGTTTCCTGCATATCACCACCTTCATTGGAAAAGGTTGCATTCCAGGTTGCAAGGTCGGAGCGTATTTCTTTTTGTGCGGAACCTGTTACAGTGATAGTTACATTACCGCGTGATACGTTCTTCCAGGTGTTTCCGATAATTACAGCACCGATAATAAATCCTAACGCAAGGATTACAGCAAATGGAATAAGAATACCTCTGTTGTTATCATTCATGGCTGATGAAATTTAAGTTAGAAAGAAATTGAAAAAATATAAAATCGTTATAATCTTGTTTTTTTAAACCTCTCATGGAAACGCCACAGAGCACACAGAGTTCACAGAGAGATTAAAATTAAAAAAATACATTCATTGAACATTTTAAATAATAAACCTTTTGATACCGTCTTTTAAAAGTTTGTTATTGAAATTAATCAACAGCCCAAGTCTTCTACCGGCTAAATGCATATTATTTAATATTTGAGATGAAAAAACTGCCTTTTCTTTCTCTTCGCTTTTTAGTTCTAATACTATTGAATCTTCAACAAGGATATCTACTCTGTATTGTCCTATATCATAACCTTTATAAACACAATCAAGCAATTTCTCGCATTCATGCTGTATTTTGTTAAGAGATAACTCAATACTCATTGCTCTTTTATATAAAACCTCATACAACCCGGGACCTAAATGTTTATGCACTTCAATGGCACATCCAATCACTTTCTCACTCATTTTATTTAACTCATCTAAATCTGTTATTATCATTTTCGTTATTTTAATCTATTGAAATAATTAACTGACTTATTTTTTCTCTGTGATCTTTGTGTGCTCTGTGGCTATTTTTTCGGGGGTATGGTCATATTTATTCGTTTACCCCTTGTCTTTTATTAGGGCAAATTTTCATTTATTTAAAAAAATCTTCAATATACAGCTTTGTTAACTTATACGTCTCATCCAGTGCGTTCTCGTGTGTGCGTTCTACACCGTGAGAGGCAGATACACCGGGACCAATCAATCCAACCCTTACATCATAACCGGCGGTAAGAGCGGCACTGCCATCAGAGCCGTAATACGGATATATATCCGTTACAAAATTTATCTTATTTTCTATTGCAAGCTCTCTTAAACGGTTTGTAACAGTAAGGTCATAAGGACCTGACGAATCTTTTACACATATCGAGCATGCATCTTCCTTACCCGCACATCCTTCACCTATCACCGCCATATCAAGCACGAGCAGTTCCTTAGCTGAGTCCGGGATTCCCACACAAGCACCATGCCCCACTTCTTCATAATTTGAAAAATAAAATGCAACTTTTTTACTGTAACCGCTGTCCGAAAGTTCCTTTATCAATTCAATCATTATTGCTGCACAAGCTTTATCATCAAGGAAACGGCTTTTTACAAAACCGCTTTTTGTATATTCAAACCTTGTGTCATAAAATATAAAATCACCTACATCTATTCCAAGATTTTTTACATCATCAGCTTTCCTTACAAGCTCATCAAGACGGATAGACATATTTGTTAACTCACGCTTTGCACTGCTCACTTCTTTATTTACATGTGTGGCAGGATTATTCAATAAAAATGTTCCCCTGTATGTTTCACCCTTGAAGTTTCTTATTGTAACATATTCGCCTTCAAAAGAAGTTAGAGTTAAGCCGCCGAGCTTATCGATTGCAATTGTTCCGTCACCTTTAATTTCTTTAACCATAGCTCCGAGTGTATCTATATGCCCGGATATAACCAGCTCAGGATATTTGTCAAATGATACAAGCAATGAGCCCTTATTGGTTTTCGTTATAAATAATTTTTTTTCATTAAACAGGTTCTCAATATATTTTATTACTTCGATTGTGTAACCTGTGGGTGAGTGAATTTTTAAGATTTGCTCAAGAGTATCAACAATATTTTTCATTTTGTGCTGTCTATTTGAATTTTATAAATTTCTTCACCGTCTTTTACCATGCCGTATTTTTCACGCGCAGTTTTTTCAATCTTCTTATCGGAAGTTTTTAAGTCTTCAATCTCTTTTTGGAGTATTAAAGTTTTATCCTGTTCCTCTTTCAGCTTTACGCGGAGTTCTTTAACTTCCATTTCAAGCTCAACACGCTGAAGTATTCCTTTTTTCCCGAATACTGCATATGAAGCAACAACAAGAAGAATAAGCAGGTAAATAAAAAATTTCCTGCGGCTGAAAATATACTTGAAAATATTTTTGAAAAAACTATCGTCTTTATTTTCCGGCATGTAGAATAGATTAATATTAAAGTTCGATTGAATCTAAATTAAGCAATAAAGTGAAAAAAATATATAGAGTTCGGAGAGTCGGGGAGTCGGGAGTTGGAGAGTCAGGAGTTGGAGAGTCAGGAGTTTCCTTCCCAAAAAGAATGAAGAATCTAATTTCAATATCTGATAAATCCCGTACTGTAACGTAGGTCCAGCTTACTAAATGATGAATCGTCTATATGCTCAACTCAATTATCTTATTCAGCAATTCACTGAACCCTATGCCTCTTGCTTTAGCGGCTTTGGGTACCAGGCTGAGCTCAGTCATTCCCGGTAATGTGTTCACTTCAAGGCAGTAAAACTCGTTGTTATCGTTTAAACGGTAATCTACTCTTGAATAAGCTTTACACTGCAATGCCCTGTGAGCAACTAATGCGTTGTTCTGTATTTTCTGGCAAAGGTCTTCGTGCATCTCTGCAGGGCAAAAATATTCCGTTCTTCCTGAAGTGTATTTATGCTCGTAATCATAAAATCCGTCATTTGGCTTTATCTCAACTATGGGCAATGGTTCATCACCCAAAATTGCAACGGTTAATTCCCTGCCGGGTATGAATTGCTCTATCATAACACTATCTGTGTACTTAAATGCCAGCTCAAGAGCGCTTGTTAACTGCATGTCTTCTACATCAGGCTGAACAATCGATAATCCGACGGTACTTCCTTCATCATTCGGTTTTACAACTGCGGGATAATCTATATATGCATTTACTTTTTCATCAACGTGATTGAAAGAGTAATTCCCTTTTTCAACCATAAACCAGTTAGGCGTGGGAACACCAAAATGATTGAACATAACCTTAGAAATATTTTTATCCATTGCCATAGCACTGGATGTAACACCCGAGCCGGTATATTTCACACCACGCATTTCGAGTAGTGATTGTATTTTTCCGTCTTCGCCAAATTTCCCATGAAGTCCAAGAAACACTATATCAATATTATCAAATAAATCTGAGCTTACGCATTCAATCACTTTCCTGTTGCTGTATGCCATAAGCTCCTCAGCAGTTGGAAACTCTTTGCCAATTACCGGGCGGACATTTAATATGTCTTCTTCCGGAGGCTGGATTGCACCGTAAATAGGGTCAACTACTATTACTTCATGACCTGATTCTTTTAATCCTTTTGCAATTGCACGGCTTGATGCAATTGAAACGTTTCTTTCGGATGATACTCCGCCGGTTAATACTATTACTCTCAATTTTTTAAAAGGTTTTTGAGTTTATTAATTTGAAGTTCGTTTAATTCTTTTTCTCCGCCAAGCAAACGCGAATAAAAGCTTACCTCGGCAATTCGTTCCACTTTTTCGGTTATGTAATATGCTTCTTCAATAGTAGCGGCGAAAGCGACAAGTCCGTGGTTTGCTAGCATAATTGCATTATGTTCTTTGACATAACCCGATATCGATTCAGGCATTTCATCCGTCGAAGGGGTTGCATAAACAGCAAGCGGTATTTTGCCCAGCTTTATAAATATCTCGGGAAATACAACTTTATCAAGTGCTATACCTGCAGCAGCAAATGCAGTTGTAAATACAGGATGTGTATGTATTACAGCATTAACATCATCTCTTTTTTCGTAAATGTATTTGTGAAGCTTAAATTCAGATGATGGAATGCCAATGCCATGAATTTTATCTCCCCTGCTGTTAACAGTGATAATATCTTTTTCTGTCAGCTTGCCTTTGCAGAGATTTGAAGGAGTGGTTAAGAACTTATCTTTTGCTTTCCTGATGCTCAGATTTCCGTCAGTAGCTGCAAGAAACCTGTTCTTATAACATAACTTTGAAAAACGGACAATGTCTGATTTTAAGCTCATCGTATTTTTACATCTTTAAAAATTCAAACATCTTCTGTATCGGCTTTGCACTCTGCATAATATAAAAATGTATTGAGGGAACGCCTTTGTTAAGCAGCTCTTCAGCCTGTTTGGCAGCCCATTTGGCACCGATCTCAAGTATATGCTCCTGTTTTGCTTCAAGTACTTCGTTGGCAAGTTCTTCAGGGATATTTACGTAAAAATTCTTTGGAATATTTGCAAGGTGATGCTTGGTTGTTAAAACTTTTAATCCCGGTATAATAGGTACGGTAATTCCTGCAGCACGGCATTTATCGACGAAATCAAAATAACATCTGTTTTCATAGAACAATTGAGTAACAACATAATGTGCTCCCGCATCAATCTTCTGCTTCACCCTTGTTATTTCGACACTCATGTTTGGTGCTTCAAAATGTTTCTCAGGATAGCCGCCAACCCCAATGCAGAAATCGGTAGGTGATGCATCAAGTAGGTCATCTTCAAGGTAAATACCTTTATTCATATTAGAAATTTGATTCACAAGCTCGTATGCATAAATATTCTGCGTCTTATGGTCAGGAAGCGGTTTCACATACCCGAGGTCATCTCCTCTTATAGCAAGAACATTTTCAATTCCAAGGTAATTAAGCTCTATCAATGCATCTTCCGTTTCTTCGCGTGTAAAGCCATGGCATAATATATGCGGTACTGTATCTATATGAAACTGGTTTTTAATAGCTACACTGATACCTATCGTTCCCGGTCTTTTTCTTTTTATCCTTTTCTTTATGCCATGCGGTGTTTCAATATACTCCACCTCCGCTGCATGTGATGTAACATCAATGAACGGAGGGTTATATTTCATAATATCTTTAACAACATTAAACAGCTGGTTAATATCTCCGCCTCTTCTGGGAGGTATCATCTCGAAGCTTATTAACGGATTTGTTGCTTTAGCTAAATGTTCTACTACTTTCAATTAGATGCCTCAGTTTAGTTCTTTTGTACGCAAGGATTAATATTATTGGCCTTTTCTCCTGTCAGGTTAGTTATCTCCCTTGTTTCGAGGTTAATAATATTAATACTTGAAACTGCATCCTTTTGGTCTTCGAACAATATCTTGTTTCCTTCAGGAAACCAATCATACTCGATTGTATTACCGCTGTTATTGGTCATTTGTTTGATGCCGGAACCGTCAGAATTACAAACATAAAGGTCAAAGTTACCTGCCTTGTTTGATACAAATGCGAGCTTTGTACCATCAGGAGAAAACTTTGGATTGTAAGAGCTTCCCATTCCTCTCGATACAGCTATATCCGAATTCCCGTTTGTAGAACAAATGTGAACTGTACCTTTATAGTTAATATCAAAAGAAGAATAAGAAACTAATTTACCATCAGGAGAAAATGTCCCGTATATCTCTGCATCTTTCGAGGCTGCAATTGTTATTTGTGCGTTATCTGTTGTATCCTCAAGGTCAAGAACAACAAGGTCAAAGTTTTCATCCATAGAAGATGAATATATTACTCTTCTCCCGTCATAGGAAAACTTAGCATGAGTAGAAAGACTTCCGTCACTAATGGCAAATGAACTGTCTGTCTCAAGGTCCATTATGTATACTGCATTGTTGAGGTTTTTTTCAGAGCGGTAGAGCAGGTAACGTCCATCGTTTGAAAAAACCGGGTCACTTCCGCCATCAACAAACTTAGGCCATGTAAATGTGGTCGTGTCATCAAGGTCTATCATATATAAATAATCCGAAACCATATTTGTAGCAATGAAGATAATTTTTCTGCCATCCGGTGAAAAACGCGGAGCATAGCAATCGAGGTCATTTTTGAAACTGACCTGTTTAACTCCATCTCCATTTTCATCCATAATGAATATTTGCTGTTTGTCACTTGAAGCAGCATCGGAACTAAAGGCTATTAAACGGGTTTTCCCGGTAACATCATCCGGCAGATTATTTGCATGAACCGGAGAAAGGTACGCAATAATTACTGCGAACAAAATAAAGAATAAACGCATACTGTGAATTTGATTGAAATATAAATTTTTAGGAATTAATCACAATTTTATCGATATATTTCGTATGATTCAAGGGAGAACAACAACGTTATCACGGTAAGTTCTTTAAGTTCTTAAAGTTCAGTATGTTCAGTAAGTTTTTTAAGATTATAAAGCTTGTAGAGTGTTTTTGTAGAATATTATAGAGTAAGTAATTTCTTAGATTCCGCAGTTGTGTTTACCTGCCTGTTTTATTCAGGTGCAGAGTCAGACACTGCACTCAAATAAACTTCAAACTCACAAACCCACAACTCTCTAACTCCCAACTATAAGAACTCTATGAACTTCCTTGAAATATGAGGTTATTTTACTTAGTTTCGTAGTTAAACCTTTTCGACCCCGGTATTGCAGATTTTTGGATGGAATTTAGTAAAATTAGAAAAATAATATATTTAGAATGCAGGAAAAAGTAAAAAATAAGATGGAGCACTATGAAGAGCCGGCTCCGTATAAGAAGGACGTAGATAATCCGTATGAATCTATGATGGCTCGTTTCGATAAGGCAGCTGAACTGCTGAATCTTGAAAAAGGTGTTTATGAATACCTGAAAACTCCAATGAAGCAGGTAATAGTCTCTATCCCTATTCAAATGGATAACGGGGAAATAAAAGTGTTTGAAGGATACAGGGTTATTCACGATAATATACTCGGTCCATCCAAAGGAGGAATAAGGTATTCTCCGGACGTAACATTGGATGAAGTAAAAGCACTTGCGTCATGGATGACATGGAAATGCGCTGTTGCCAATATTCCATTCGGCGGTGCTAAAGGTGCAGTAAAATGCGACCCGTCGAAGCTTTCAAGAGTTGAGCTTGAAAAAATCACCAGAAGATACACAGCAAACATGCTAAGCGTTTTTGGTCCTGATACCGATATTCCTGCTCCTGATATGAATACTAATGAGCAGATAATGGCATGGATAATGGATACATACAGCATGCATGCTCAAAAAACCGTTACCGATGTAGTAACGGGAAAGCCGTTAATTATCGGCGGCTCACTCGGGAGGTTTGAAGCTACGGGACGCGGTGTAATGATTACTTCGATGGAAGCAATGAGGAAATTGAAAATCAATCCGAAAGATGCAAGAGTTGTTGTACAGGGATTTGGAAATGTCGGCTCGGTAAGTGCCGATTTGCTGAAGAAACGCGGAAGCCGGGTAATCGGGATAAGTGATATTTCAGGCGGATATTACAATAAGATGGGAATTGATATAGAAGCAGCAATAAAATATGTCAGACAAAACCGTTCGCTTGAAGGAAGTGATTTTGGTGATAAGATATCGAATGAAGAGCTTCTGGAGCTTGAGTGTGACGTGCTTGTTCCGGCAGCTAAAGAAGACCAGATAGACCAGCATAATGCTCCAAAATTAAAAACAAAGTTAATAGTAGAAGGTGCAAATGGTCCCACATCATCCGATGCGGATGATATACTCCAGGATATGGGAATTATGGTTGTACCCGATATATTAGCAAATGCCGGCGGTGTGACTGTATCATATTTTGAATGGGTGCAGAACAGGCTCGGATATTACTGGGATATTGATGATGTTAACAGAAGGCATGACAGGATGATGAGAGAAGCTTTCCAAAATGTTTATGAGACAGCTTCCGAATATAAATCTACATTAAGAATTGGTGCTTATACATTTGCTATCGATAAAGTTGCAAGGACACTTAAGATAAGAGGAATTTACGGTTAATAAATAATTAATAATTTCAGCTTGGCACGTATAATATCAATCTTTTTATTTTACTGTATTATTAGTACAGTTATTTACAGCCAGGATGAAAGAAAAACAAACATAGAAGTTTTCGATAATATTATTACAGCAGAGCTCGAGAAGTTCTTGTATTACCCGGGTTTAAACAGAAATTTTGAATTCATTTTTATTGTTAATCCTGTTGAAAGCGGCGGCAGTATAAAAAGAGCCGGTGACATAAACAGGTATTTAAGTTCAATTATAAAAAAGACAGCATCTTCAAATAAATTGAACTTTAGCATTGCTCCTGATACACTTTCTGTAAATAAAGACTCGGGCTATTATGCAGTTGCTTTACAGGTTTTCGAACTGGAAACAAAATATACAGGCTTCAAAAAGAATAAGTTTCTTGGTGAAAAAACTCTGGAAAGGAACATAAAAGTCAATATCGGAGTAAACATAACATCCGGCAGCGGCTTTAATTTAAGTGATAAAATATTAAGCAATTACAAAGACGAAGTGAAATATGACGACTACGAAAATCTTGAGGCATCACAATATAGTTTTACTCATGCAGATGCACCAAAATTAAGTACGTTCGAGACAATTGTATTTCCGGTTCTTTTAATTGTTGCATCTGCTGCGGCAACTATTCTATTTTTTACAATCAGATCCAAATAAATTGAAAAAGAAGATATTTCTTTATTTTGTTTTTATAGCGTTATTAACTCCATTAATTTATAACTGCTCTTCATCAAAGGGCAGTGATATTCAGACTGATGACCCTGAGCAGGCTTTCAAAATTGCTAAAGGAAAGTTTGACGCAGGAGATTATGTTGATGCAATAGAAGATTTTTCTTTTATTAAAATTAAATTTCCGGGCACTTCAAATGCAGACCAGGTGCAGTTCTATCTTGCCGAGTCTTATTATATGCGGGGTGAACATTTGCTTGCTGCATATGAATACGAAACTTTGCTCAGGAATTACCCTTTAAGCCCATTGATTCCCGATACAAGGTATAAGCTTGGCTTATCATATTACAAGCTTTCACCAAAGTATCAGCTTGACCAGGAATTTACTCACTATGCAATCAGCGAGTTACAAACTTACCTTGAGCTGTACCCGACAGATAAACACGTTGCTGATGCTGAAGCAAAGCTTCGTGAGCTGAAAGATAAGCTGGCATATAAAGATTACCGTACCGGTGAATTATATATGGGATTGAGAGATTTCAAATCAGCTGCTATATATTATGCCAATGTATATGAGACTTATATCGACTCGCAATGGGCAGATGATGCAATGCTCGGACATGCTGAAGCTCTTATAAATATCAAGAAGTCTGAGGAAGCAAAAAAAGTACTCGACAGATTTTACAAGCTGTTTCCCGGCAGTACCCTGAAATCAAGAGCCGATAGATTAAAAAGTAATTTATAATATGCCGGAAAATAAACCAAAATTTGTAAAAGATTCACAGGTTATTATGATAGAATTGGTATTGCCTAATGATACCAATATGCTTAATAACCTGCTTGGCGGAAGGTTAATGCACTGGATGGATATTGCCTGCGCAATGGCGGCAGCAAAGCACTGCAATAATATTGCCGTTACTGCTTCGGTTGATAACCTGGCATTTCATACTCCTATACGGCTTGGCAATATAGTCACTCTTAAAGCATCTGTTAACAGGGCATTCGGAACATCAATGGAAGTTGGCGTTAAGGTAGAAGCAGAAGATTTCGAAACAGGTGAAATAAAACATTCAAACAGCGCCCACTTCACATTTGTCAGTGTTGATAAAAAAACGGGAAAGAAGATGAAAGTACCGGAAATAATTCCACAGACCGAAGAAGAGAAAAGGCGTTATGAAAATGCACTGGAAAGAAGAAACCGGAGAATGGCTATGAAAGACAGTATAATAACAGATACTGAAAAGAAAGTAACCAAATAATAGATGCTCTCCAACACTGAAGTAAAATTAGAAGTTACTTCCTTAAAAAAGATCTTCGACAGGAAGATAATATTTAAGGATGTTGATTTTACATTAAACACACTAGACTCGCTTGCAATTACTGGAAAGAACGGTTCCGGAAAATCTACTCTGATAAAAATTCTTGCCAATGTATTCACCCAAACAACAGGACAAGTATCACTTTCCATAAACGGCAAAAAAATCGAGAAGCAGTATTTCTATAAATATATAGGTTTTGTTTCACCTTATTTAAATTTGTATGATGAATTCTCCGGGTATGAGAATTTGAAGATAATTGCAGGAATAAGAGGATTACCCGATAATAATATTGAACCTGTTTTGAAACGTATCGGATTATGGGAAAGAAGAAATGATATGCTGAAAATTTATTCTTCGGGAATGAAACAAAGATTAAAAATTGCTTTCTCAATAATCCATGAACCGCAGATACTTCTTTTCGATGAACCCACAAGTAACCTTGATGCAGAAGGTGTACAGCTTGTTGACAGTATAGCAGAAGAATATAAGAACAGGTGTATTTTAATTATTGCTACAAATGATGAGCATGAACGTTCGTTATGTGCAAAAGAAATAAACCTGAATAATTATAAAAAGGACGGAACGAAATAATATGTGGAAGCAGGCACTTGCAATATGCAAAAAAGACTTCCGTTCTGAAATTAGAACCCGTTATTCCATTAACGGGCTTATTATGTTTATCATTGTTACAATTTCAATTATAAAATTTTCACTCGGAGAAGAAAAACTTTCGAATGAACTTCATGCAGGATTGCTGTGGATAATAATTTTCTTTTCCAATTCAAGCGGATTATCAAGAGTGTTTGTTGCCGAAGAAGATCGCGGCACGTCATTTGTATTAAAACTTACAGCCAGCCCCAAATCAGTTTTTCTTGGAAAATTAATATTCAATACAACTTTATCTTTTGTAATTAATTTATTTGTAGTACTGCTTTTTCTGGTTACAATGGATGTGAAGATAGCAAGCTTCGGTCCTTTCATGCTGATTATAGTGCTGGGAAATTTCGGTTTATCGTCAGTAATGACAATTATTGCAGCATTAATTTCAAAATCAAATTCCAAAGGTTCATTGTATCCGGTGCTTTCATTCCCCCTTTTACTCCCGCTTTTACTCTCCACAATCAACGGAACATGGCTTAGCTTCGAAGGTTCCGGAATAACAGAGCTTTTAAGCGAGGTGCAAATCATTGTTTCTTACACAATTGTAATAATAACCGCATCATTTCTTTTATTCGATATTATCTGGAACGAATAAAGTTTTTGATTCATTTTATAAAGAACTGTAAATTTAAGGCAATATTATGTCGAGGTAAAAATTTTTGCATGCAAAAATTTTTGCATACATAACTCACAAATATTATCTTGACATAAATGCAAATTGTTTTTAGATTGATGTAAATAATGAGGAACCAATTATGGGCTACTTCGACGATATAGATTTTGAAGAAGATTCACAGGAGAAGAAGCAGGATAAAGAAGCTTTAATCAATGCTCTTCTCAAAGGTGAAAAACCGGCTCCTGATCTGGACCTGGAAACAATCGATGATGTCATTAACTACCTGCTTGAAAAAAATGAAAAAGATAAGGCGCTGGGTTACATAGATTCTCTTCTGGATTTTTTCCCTTACTCAAATGAAATTTGGCAGCGTAAAGCTATCATATATGATAACTGCGGCGACTATGAAAACGCTGTTGAATGTTTTGAAAAGGCAATCAACTTAAATCCGTATGATGAAGAAGCTATAATTAATAAAGGCATAACACTCGATAATGCAGGAAACCATGAAAGCGCTATTGAATGCTTCGACAAAGTCATCAGCTTCGATTCAAATAATATCGATGCACTTTTTAACAAAGGATTGATACTCGAAAAAATTGATAATTTCGAGGACGCAATTGTATTGTTCGAAAAAATCATCTCGTTAGAGCCTGACCATAAGGATTCTTATTATGAGCTGGGATATTGTTTCGACTTTCTTGACCAGCTTCCCATAGCACTTGAATCATATAACAAGCATATAGAGCTGGCACCATATAACTATAATGCATGGTATAACCGCGGAGTTGTACTAAGCAGAATGGGCAGATATTATAAAGCAATCGAGAACTACGAATTTGCTTTATCTATTAACGGTAAATTCTCATCAGCATGGTATAACAAAGGCAATGCCTATGCCAGCCTGGGAATAATAACCAAAGCTATAGAGAGCTATCATATTGCTATCCAGCTTAACAAAAAAGATGTATACGCTCTTTACAACCTTGCAAATGCTTACGAGCAAATAGGTAAATATAATGAAGCCATAGAATTTTTCACAAAAGTTCTGCAGATAGATACAAAACATTTCGAGTCTTATTTCGGAAGGGGTAATTCATATTACCAGATAGAAGATTATAAACGTGCATTGAATGATTACGAATCGGCGTTACGCATTTACGGTGATAATGCAGAGCTGTGGTATGCTAAGGCAGATGCTGAATATAACCTCGGACGGCTGCAGGATTCTGTTGAAAGCTATTGGAAAGTTATTAAAACAGACCCGCACAATTACCATGCTATGCTTGACCTCTCGAATACATTAATAGAAAATGAAGAATATGACAGGGCTGAGAATACTCTTAATATACTGCTTGCCAAGAAACCCGGCTGGAGCGAAGTATATTATTCCAAAGCCAAGCTGCATTTCCTGAGAGGCGAAATTGAAAACGGGATGAACATGATAGAAAAAGCTTTTGAAGTAAACCCGGATGACAGGTTTGATTACGATTTCGAAAAAGACTGGGAGAAAATATTACATTTTCTTCTTGACAGGCAAAACTAAATTAATCTTTTAAAACTACCTCAAATACTTTCTTATCTTTTATTTGCATAAGACGCTTACTTCTTAGCTTCTTTACTATTTCATAATTGTGAGTTGCCACAAGCACTGCCGTACCTTTATAATTAATGCTTAACAAAAGCTTTATTATTTCAAAAGATACAAACGGGTCAAGATTGCCTGTAGGTTCATCAGCAATCAGTACAAGAGGTTCATTTACAATAGCCCGTGCAATAGAAACCCTCTGCTGTTCACCACCGGAAAGTTCTTCAGGCATTTTCCTGTAGCTGTCAAATACTCCTACTTCATTCAGTACATTAAACACTTTCTTTTTTATATAAGCAGGTTTCACACCGGATAGATATAAAGGCAGGGCAACATTATCAAATACATTCCGGTCATTAAGCAGCTTGAAATCCTGGAATACGAACCCGATTTTTCTTCTTAATAAAGGTATCTCGGGTTTCTTAATTGAATTGGTGTTGAACTCGGCAACGGTAACTTCGCCTATACGCGGCACAAGCTCCATGTTTATCATCCTCAGCAGTGTTGTTTTTCCTGTTCCGCTTTCACCAATAAGGAAAACAAATTCGCCTTTATCAATCTTAAAATTTACATCCTTGAAAATTTCTTTCTTAGGATATGAGAAATGTACTTTGTTGAATGTTATCAAAAGTTTTTTACTCTAAATTTCTTTTCTGTTTTTTGTAATAATATCTGCTGCTTTAATTGCTTCGATAATACTTGCCGGGTCAGCTATATTTTTTCCTGCAATATCAAATGCGGTTCCATGGTCAGGCGAAGTCCTCACAAAGCTTAATCCCGCTGTATAGTTTACACCCTTCAACCCTGCAATCATTTTAAAAGGGATAAAACCCTGGTCGTGGTATAAAGCAAATGTCATATCATACCGCTCATATGTTTTGTTACCAAAATAAGCATCTGATGAAAAAGGTCCGTCTAAGGATGAAGTTTTGAATGTCTCTTTTAATTTTTCAAGAACCGGTGTTATTACTTTAATTTCTTCATTTCCAATTTGTCCGTGTTCCCCTGCATGCGGATTCAGTGATAATACTCCGATTTTCGGTTCTTCAATACCAAAATCATTTTTCATTGAATAAAAACAGGTTCTTATTTTTTCTTCCATTAGTTTTTTAGTTATTAACCCTGCAACTTTATCAAGCGGCGGATGGGTAGTCGCAAATCCAATTTTCAATTTATCGCTTATCATAACCATTGCAGATGAAATGGGATTATCTAGCTCCGTAAGCATTTCTGTATGCCCGGCATATTTAAACCCGCCGAGATTCAAAGCATTCTTTGAAATCGGTGCCGTTACTATAGCATCATATCTTTCTTCCACGCAAAGATTAACAGCCATTTTTATTGCAAAACCGGCAATATAACCTGCTTCTTTTGATTCTACTCCCGGCTCAACATTAGCTTTTCCTTCACATATTGATATAATATTAAATTTTCCCTGCATCGGTTCAAGACCTAAAAGCCGGTAATAATATTCAATTACGGTTGTTGGAGCAATAAGCGTTATATCATACGTGTCGGTAATACCCGGTGTACCTAATGCTTTTAGGATAATTTCCGGACCGATGCCGTTCATATCACCTATGGTTATCAGTATCCTTGTCTTCATAGAGCAAATATAAATTTTATGCAGGGGATAAACAATGAAGAATAGAGTTAAGAATCAAGAGTTAATGGGTCGGGAGTCAGTACATAACAACTTAAACACTCGTTACGAAGCTCCTCCCCGCGAAAGCGGGGATCAGTAACGCCTGGGTGTACAAAGCTCCTGCTTTGCCCCGCTACAATAGAAACAGGAGTTTCCTTCATCAGTGCGTTCCCAAGCAGAGCTTGGAACGAGCATAGAAGTTATTCTCTGTTTATTCTTACTCTTAAAGGCACACCCGACACTGTTTTTAATTTAGTTATTATATCTTATTATGTGACCTTACGCAAAAGTATAATAATCAGGTAGCAATTTTGTTTTTTTATTAATTTCGGTAACATTATGATTTGCGTAAGGTGACTTATTAAATGAGGTTACGCAAAGAACGAAAATCCCGAAGGGATGATATTATGGTAGAATTACATCTGCTGCATGAAGGAAAATCCCGAAGGGATGACATTATTAGTTTTTAAAGAATTTCAATAGTTAATCTCAGTCATTAATAATTTCATCCCTTCGGGATTCTATTTCCAGGTGAAAAATTCATTCTACCATAATATCATCCCTTCGGGATTTCTTCTTTTTGCGTAAGGTGAATTATTAAGTGAAATAAGCTTACGCCGGATTAAAGTTTGTGATGTAATATCTCTCCCCTGCTTCAATTCTTCTTTTAATTGAAGGATGCGAGTAAAACCATATCTCAACAAGCTTTGAGGGCTCTTCATTTGCAAGGTTCTGGAATGCAAGCTTTTCCATTGTTGATTTAAAGGCAGTAAAATTTCCTGTCGTCATAATTGCAAACTTATCTGCTTCAAACTCATACCTTCTTGAAATGTATGCCCAAAAAGGCTTGGTAAAAAATCCCATCACACTGCCAATAACAGCAAGCAGGGGCAAAGCGGCAATATCCCATGTATGCTCAAACCCCGCCATCTGGAACAGGTTGTTATATAAATAAGATACAACATACAGCGATATAAAAGTGGAAAATATAGAAATGATAATATTCTTGGTTATATGCCCTTTTTTATAATGACCAAGCTCATGTGCAAATACCGTTTCAATTTCATCTTCGGAAAATCCTGATATTAATGTGTCGCCCAATATAATTCGTTTTGATTTTCCCAGTCCGGTAAATGCGGAATTTGCCTTCTTGGTGTTTTTGCTCATGTCAAATGTATAAACACCTTTTACTTTAAACCCGACCTTATCGCAGAGTGCTAATATTTTTTCTTTTAAGCTTTCATTTTCAATCGGCTTAAACTTATAAAATAATGGCATAATAACAACCGGTGCAATTTGTGCCAGCACTACAGAATAGATAAGGATTATACATCCAAGCCAGAACCACCATAATTCATAATTAAGAAGCAAGTAATAAAACAATAAAAGTATAGGTGCTCCCAGTACAATTCCTACTGCGGCAGATTTCAAAGATTCAATTATCCATTTTTTAAAGGTTTGATTTGATAATCCGAACTTATGCTCAAGCCTGAAGCCAAAGTAATAATCCACCGGGAAAGTTATCACTGTTGATACGACACCAAATACAAGCAGATAAAGAAATAAAGCAAAGTAATGATTTGAAGTAAATGTGTAAACAAACTGTTCTAGCTGTTTGCTGAAACCGAGTGCAATAAACAAAACAAGAAGTATAAAAGTGGAAATACCTTCTGTTATTCTTACAGTTAATTTAATTTTTTCGTATTTCTTTGCTAGTTTTTTTCTTTCTTCATCCATAAATGTATAAGTAAGAACCTGAGTATTAATCCGCAGGTTTCATTCATTATTTTCTAAATTTAAGGTAATTAATAAGCCGGGCATCTTATTACAATTAAAATAGAATAATGAATTAATAAATTCAGTTCACAAATTGATGTATCTAACCACTGATTACGCTGATTTCGCTGATAATAAAACTTTATTATTTGCATAATATACTAATTTCAAGAAATGAGCTTAAAAATTATTCGTCATTCGTAACCCGTCATTCGTAATTCGTAATTGATTGAAACTGCCTCTTTAAATCTATATATTTGACAAAATTAACAAAACAAAAAAACCGTAATGAAAGCAATTAAAATATTATTTTTACTGTCATTTTGCATATTTCTGGCATCATGCAGCAAAAAACCCGATGTAATATATATAAACGGGAAAATTTATACTTTGGATAAAGATAATACAATAGCAGAAGCTGTTGCAGTCAGTGAAGGTAAAATTCTTGCAGTCGGTAAATCGAAAGAACTGACCGATAAATATTCTTCTTCACGAATAGTTGACCTTAACGGAAAAACAGTTGTTCCCGGATTTATTGATGCAGAGGGAAACCTGATGGAATTCTCACGCAACTTATCATTTATTGACCTGCGTTCTGCAAGAAATCTTGACGACATAATCAGAATAGTTTCAGATAAGGTAAAAACTTCACCTGCAGGTGAATGGGTTGGCGGATTTGGCTGGGATGAGCTGCTTTTACCTGATGCAGATTTCCAGAAAATTGACCATACCGTTCTGGATAAAATTTCTGCAGTACATCATATTTATCTTATCAACGCAAGAGCAAATATCACCTGGGTTAATAAAATGATTCTTGATGAAGCAAAAATTAACAAGAGCACCCCTGACCCCGAGAACGGTGAAATTGAAAAGGATGAAAAAAGCGAGCCAACAGGTCTTCTATATGATGATGCCCAGGAATTAGTGATAAAAATACTTCCGCAGCCAAGCCAGGCACAGGTTATCAGTAATGTACAGAAGGGAATAACCGAGCTAGTAAAATACGGGATAACGGAGGTCAATGATGCAAATATGTCTGAAGAAGTGCTTGAAACCTATAAAAAAATGGTAGATGATAATAAGTTTTCAATCCGGCTTTATGCTATGATACCGGGTAAAGGTCCGTTATTTGATAAATATGTTGCTTCAGGTCCGGAAACTTATAAGGATAGAATTGATATTAAATGTTTTCACCTGGAGTATGACGGGTATTTTGAAACTCAGGATGCAGCAATGGAAAATGATTATTTAAAAGAACCGAAAAGGAAAACTCCGTATAACGATGAATATGACATAAAAGAAATGACAGCGAAAGCGTTTGAAAAAGGTTTCCAGGTTTCGGTGAAAGCAAACGGCGACAGGGCAGTTAAATCATCTTTAAATGCAATTGAAACTGTTTCTAAAGATGTTAAATCCAAAGTGGGACGTACGCGGTTTGAATATGTTGAGTTTATTCAGCCGAACGACCTACAGCGGTTGAAACAGCTTGAGATTATTCCTTCAGTAAGACCTGAGGTTGCAATGGAAAATAAAATGGCTGTGAATGAGCTTATAAATCCCAATGATTCCAAAAACCTGGGACTATGGAATACTTTGTTCAAACTAAATAATATTATCATGGCAGGTACCGATTTCCCGTATCATTACATTAATCCGCTGTACCAGATGTATTTCCTTTCAACAGGCTTATCACTTGATACGGCAGCGAACAGGATATCGAACAATACAGCTCAAAAGCTTTCTGTAATAGATGCATTGAAGGCATTTACCGTTTGGGCAGCATACGGCTCTCTTGCTGATGAGTTCAAGGGAACATTAGAACCCGGCAAGCTTGCCGATATGGTTGTATTATCGGATAACATACTGGAATCCGACCCGCAGGTTTTATTAAAAACCAGAATATTGATGACTATTATCAGGGGTGAAGTTGTTTACGAGAACAAAACTCCTGCAGCATATATTTATTAACAAACTGAATACTGATGGAAAAGACATGGACATTACTGGAAATAATAAAGAGCTCGGATGAATTACTTACAAACAGGAATATAAAAAATTCCCGTTTAAATGCCGAAGTGCTTTTAGCCGATACTTTGAACATAAAACGGATCGACCTGTATCTGCAATTCGATAAACCGCTTTCTCAGGATGAGATAAAAAGATTTAAGGAGAAGCTTGTAAGAAGATTGAACTATGAGCCCCTGCAATATATCAGGGGCTTTACAGAGTTCTATGGTATTAATATAAAAGTAAACAGAAGTGTTCTTATCCCGCGCCAGGAAACAGAAGTGCTTGTTGAAAAAGCTATTGATCTGGTAAAATCATACGACACTCCCCCGCATATTCTCGATATTGGTGCAGGCTCGGGATGTATATCAATTGCAATTGCGAAAAATACTCAATGCCCGGTAGAAGCAATAGACCTAGACGACAACGCTTTGGCTTTGGCAAAAGAAAACTCACAGCTAAATGATACGGGGAATAAAATCTCATTCCAGAAAAAAGATATTTCTGCTTTCCATGATTTCAACGCTTATGATGTTATAGTCAGTAACCCTCCTTATATTCCATTGAGTGAATATCATATACTGGATAAGGAAGTAAAAGATTTTGAGCCGAAGCACGCCCTGACCGATGAAAAAGAAGGCATGTCATTCTATAAAATTATCTTCGATATTGCATCAAGAACAGAAAAGGATATCAGGCTTTTACTTGAAATCGGTGACGGTAAAAGAAAAAAGGTTGAGGAATTACTGAGCAATTATAGTTTCAGTAATGCAGTGTTTTACCCTGATTTAATGGGTATTGAAAGGGTCGTTTACATAGAACACCACAAGCAGTAATCCAAAAAAATATTAAATGATAGCATTATCACAAAGAGTACTTGAAGCATCTGTAACTGTTGATTCGCAGATGGTTGACCATATCAGCAGCGGTATTCTTGTGTTGCTTGGTATAAGGAACGACGATACCGAAAATGATGCTAAGTATCTTGCTGCAAAAACAGTTAATCTCAGAATATTTCCGGATGATAATGATAAGATGAACCGTTCATTAATTGATACCGGGCATGAACTGCTGGTTGTTTCACAATTTACACTTCATGCAGATACCCGCCACGGTAACAGACCCAGCTTCACTGATGCATGCGAGCCGGAACGTGCCGAACATTTATATAAAACGTATATTGATGAATGCAAAACCCTTATTGGATTCGATAAGGTGCGTAAAGGGAAATTCGGGGCGATGATGAAAATTAAGCTGATAAATGACGGACCTGTAACTATTATTTTAAGAAGCAAAAATGATTACCAGTAATGAATAACGTTATGATAACCGGTTTTGGGAAGCTTGGCTCTCATCTGATGTATTCGCTGAAAAAAACCGGTTTATATAAGAATATTTTCATAAAGAAAAGCTCAAAAGATAAATTAAATACTGCACAGCTTAAAGAAAGTGCAATAGTATTTATTTGTTCAGAGGATGAAAAAATTGCTTATGCTGTTGATGAAATAATAAGCAGCAATTTAAATTTAAAGAATAAATTTTTCCATCACACATCAGGTGCTTTAAAAGCAGATATTCTCGGTTTATTAAAGAAGAAAGGTGCATACATTGGCTCTTTCCATCCTGTTCAGACATTTGAGCTGGTCGCAAAAAAATATAGTGACAGGTTTAAAAATATTTACATAGCACTTGAAGGAGACAGGAAAGCGGTTTTGCAGGGTGAAAAAATCGCCCATGCTCTCGGAGCCGTTCCGTTTAAAATAAAAAGCGAAGATAAAATTCTTCATCATATTTGCTGTGTTGAAGCATCCAATTATCTGGTATCGCATTTTAAGCTGATAAATGACATTTCCCGCAAAATTTCGCCAAAAAACGCAAATAAAAAGATATTGAAAATTGGATTTAATAATCCCTCTTTTTTCGACATATATAAGCCGTTAATTCTGCAAACTCTGCAGAATGTCAGTGAAAAAGGAATTAAAGATTCTTTAACGGGACCTATTGAAAGAAATGACCTGAAAACAGTCAAGCTCCACCTGGCTGCTATTAAAGAAAATATTCCGGGTATTTTACTGCATTATATTGTGATGGGAATACAAACGGCTGAGCTCGCATTAGAAAAAGGAAGCGTGAATGCAAATGATGCTGTCAAGATGAAAAACCTATTAAAGAGCTACTTAAAATAAAAAAGAACAAAATTGAAAAAGACAATTTTTTTGCTTTTTGTTGCTTTATTAATTGCGGCAAACAATGGTTTTGCCCAGGATGTAAAGTATAATAATCCTTTATTAAAGCAAAACGTAATTAAGAAAAATTTTACGGGATTGTTAGATACAACAAAACCGGTAACTCAGAAGACTCAAACTCTAAGAAGAAAAGTTTCTCTGGGAGGGATATTCATCAGTGCGGGAACGGGACTAAATGTACCGTTAACCCAGTTTTATGATAATTCAACTCCCACCTTCGGAATAATTGGACGCCTGGAATACAGCTCTTATACAATATTTCCTTTTGTAATCGGAGGTGAAGTAACATATTTCAGCTATAACGGCTCGGATGAATTTAAAACATTAAATATACTTTCAAATTATAAAACCAAGATATTATCATTTGGTTTAAGCTTTGAATATACTTTGTCAAAGGTGCTTAACTCATCTTATACAATACCGTTTATTACTATAGATGTAAAGAGCAATAGTATTAAAAGAGATTATGATGCAGATTCCACATTAGCTGATCTGCCGCGGACCGATTCAAAGATAAGTGTTGGAGCAGGTTTCGGGTTTACATTGTTTGTCCTGGATTTTTATGTGAAATATAATTACATGAAGAACCTTTCAAATTTCGGCGTTTATACTAAAATAAAAATTCCAATAATTAGATTTTAATTTATTTGAACTTATCAGGTTATTTAGATAATTTACATATTATACCGATACTTATTTTTTCGGTAGTAATACATGAGATGGCACACGGATGGGTTGCCCTGAAATGCGGCGATAACACTGCAAAAGATATGGGAAGGTTAACATTAAATCCTGTTCCGCATATAGACCTGTTCGGCTCTATACTTGTTCCATTGTTCTCAATAATTGCAACTGGAAGAGTTCTTATTGCATGGGCAAAACCTGTTCCAATTGACCCGAGAAATTTCAGCAATTACAAAAGAGATGATTCACTTGTCACAGTAGCAGGTCCTGTCTCTAACCTTCTAATAGCTTTTGCCTGCTCTGTAATGGTAATAATATTTTATTACATCAAGGTTAACGGAAATTTCGCAGAAGGGTCAATAGGCTTTGAGTTTGTTGAATTTATGTCGAAAATGTTCGGAGCAGGAATATTTCTGAATGTAACGCTTGCAATATTTAACCTGATACCCATACCGCCCCTTGACGGGTCACATTTATTCTCACACCTGCTTCCTGAAGAAGCGGCTTTCAGGTACAGGCAAATTGGTTTCTTCGGAATTTTCATTATTCTAATATTGTTTAATTATGTACCGGCGTTTCCAAGGTTGTTTTTTACTGTGATTTTGTTTTTTGTACAGCCGTATATTGAGTTTATCGCATTGTTTGTTCCGGATCTTTCGCAATTGAATTTTTAAATGAAAAGGAAATAAAATATGAAAATTAAAAGAGAAACTGAAATTTTGGATGAATATTATACAGGTGAAGAGCTTTCCGAGCTTGAAACACACGTGCTTGCCGGTAGAGTTGATAATAAAATTACAGATAATAAAAGATGGCTTAAAAAAGGAATAATAAAGCACCTGAAAGCTTTAAAAAGCTATTTATTTGATAAGAATGTTTCCTGGTTCAGGAAATCAATAGTTGTAGCTGCTCTTATTTATTTTATTTCCCCAATTGATACAATGCCTGATTTTACTCCATTCTTTGGCTTCCTTGATGATATCGGTGTAATAGCGTGGACTGTTAAGTTCCTGGGAGATGAAATAAAGGGTTACTACATTACTGGAGATTAAAGCTTCTGTTCCTTCCATACTACATTTCCATCGATTATGAGTATGAAAGGCATTAAGAAAACGTACACAGCGAAATAGAACTCAAAAAAGACAATGTAAAGAAGAGTAGAATATTCTTTAAACCTCAGCAGCACAGGAAGTGTAAACAGAAGGTCAATAATAATTTTCGAAGCTAGGAAAATCAGGTAATACTTAAAACTGATAAGCCATCCGGATAAAATAACAGCACCGCTTAACCAGGCCATAACACCGACTAAAATACCCGCAGTCTTAGCATCAAGCCCGCCTTTTGTCCATCTTTTTTTCTGACCGTATAATTCCTTAATATTTTTGCAGGCAAGTGTATAGTTAACGGTATCAAAGTTGACCGGGAACCTGGTTTTCCATTTTGTTTTATTTTTTATTGTTTGCAGCAGCATAAAATCTTCAGTTACAGAAAACTTTATATTTTCATATCCGCCAATTTCATCATAAGCTTTACGTTTGTATGACATATTATTTCCAAGGCAGCTTATCTGATTGTTTATGCCATCAGCTCCTGAGCCGATTGTCAATAAATATATCCAATCGAATGCCTGAATACCCCAAAAAAAGCTTCTGGGTTTAATGATGGAGTAACTGCTAACAAGACCTGTATTGTCGTTGTAATACTTTACCATTTCTTTAACCCATGATGATTTTACTTCGATATCTGCATCGGTTGTAAATATGAGCTCTCCTGTTGATTGCTTGATAGCATAAGCCAGGGCATTGGTTTTGCCCTTTAACTTCCCCTTTAACTCTTTTATTTCAATGTACTTAAGAACTTTATGCTTCTCAGTATAATCGCACATTATCTCCCCTGTCCTGTCGGTTGACCTGTCGTTGACAAGAACGATTTGCAATTTGTCCTGAGGGTAATCAAGCTTAAGCAGTGACTTAATACATTCTCCGATACATGCTTCTTCATTTTTCGCGGCAACAATAACAGATACAGATTGGACATAGCCGGCAGGCGGCGGCAGCTTTAAATTTTTCTGAAGCCCTATAAAAAATATAAGATGCTCCAGAAAATAAAGAGATAATATAAAGAGTATTATTAATTCCATTAAATAAGAAAAGACTTGAGTAAAGGTGCACAGACACTCTTTTCACCTTACGCAAATCATAATTCAATTTGTTACCGAAAGAGATATACAGGTAATTTCAGTTCCTGTCCTCACCCCCCGACCCCCTCTCCTATGATAGGTGTTAGGAGAGGGGGAGTTCCTTTTACTTTTAAGATTTTATTATTTCTCAAGTTCTATATTTTTATGTCTCCCCCCTCTCCTTTCATGTATCATAGGAGAGGGGGTCGGGGGGTGAGGACAGGAACTGAAATTAAATGCAAATATTAAAATCTTACCCTATGATTACGCTCTTGCGTAAGGTGAAACTCTTGTCTGTGATTTTTAGATGTCCATCAATGACAAGAGTGTCTGTGATTTTTAGATGTTCATCACAGACAAGAGTGTCTGTGCTACCGTGATATAATTACTTCACAACAGCAATTTTAATTGATGCAGTTTCGCCGCATCCACCTTCCATTTCAATTACACCAATATAAATCCCGCTCTGAACACTTGATACATCCCATACAACTTCATTATCAAAACCTGAGTTTGTTGTACCTGTTAAAGTTGCAACAAGCTCTCCTGACAGGTCCATTATCTTTACTTTAATACTGCTTGCTTCACCGTTGAGGAAATATCTAATATTAGTCGATTTTCCATATACCGGGTTTGGCCAGTTGTAAAATTTTTCCTTTGGTAAACAAGGTCCTGAAACCACATTGCCTGTAACACCTAAATTAATATTTGAATGATTAATATCCTTAAGATAATTAGCCCATACAATTTGATTGGAATTGTAATCCCATGAAGTCTTCCATCCGTATAGATATCCATCTTGTGAGTATGCAAGTATTCCAAACTTGTGTTCTGCATTTACTATAGCAGGAGTCGACTTTATTTCTTTACCGGCTAATAAGGGAAATCCATCCAGAATTTTTCCATCAGAACCATAGGCATATATTCTGCCGTCTGCTGTACCAAAAATTAAATCATAAATTCCGTCATTATTCAAATCGGCAACTGAAATACCACTTGAAATTTTATCAACACCTGTGACCGAAAATGGGAAATGGTCAATAACTACACCATGTTTATTCACTGCCCAAATCTTGCTGCCGGCGGAAAATATTATTTCCTGGCTTTTATCTTTATTTATATCTGCTAAGGTTGGTGATGAATAAATATTTCCATAAGGTGAATTCTGCGTTACCGGATTGCCGCCCAAAACAATATTATTTGTATTATTTACAATTACAGAGCTGCTTAAAATCTGACCTGTCTGATTTGCCTGAAAATTTCCTTCGGTAAGAAACTTATTTACATTATCAATGAATATAACGGTATAGCCAGGATCCCCGGTTGATTTACCGGCTAATAACTTTAGTGGATTTACCGATACTGAATCAGAGCTAATATAACTGCTTAACAGGTTCAATCTTGTAAGTCTTCCATTCTGATTACCGGCGTAGATATATAATGAATCGTTGTTATCCCTGTTAAACATTGCCGGAGTAGTGATTTGTGTACCTGTATTAAACCTGTTGATAATAGGTTCACTTGTCAGACTATCAATTGTAAAACGCAGAAGGACAATATCGCTGCCATAAACACTGTATAAAGACTGAGGTGAAACCAATGATGTAAAACCAATTATATAATTAGCAACACTATCTTCTATAAATCCGTTAGGCATATCAACTCTTATTGGGTTTCCATTTTCCCTGAAACCATAAAGACTGCCGTTTACATTTACATAATATTCATCAAAACTATTTACATCATAGTCAAAACCTATCGGCTGTGCATTGCCTGAAGTATCTACTCCTACAAATCGCGGAAAAGAGTTTATATTTGTTATGCCGCTGCATTGATCAAAGTAAAATACCAAATTCACATCTGCGGTTGCAATCTCTCTTATGCATATACGTGAATTTATATTTTTATAGCTCTTTGAATTGGGAATAGATGTATTTGTAAACTCGTTCTTATAAATGGTCGAAGGCACATAATGATTGCCGTTATACCAATAGTCAAACGGCGTACCCTCTCCGATAAATTTTCCAAACGGTGTATTAATTGTCACGCCAATATCCTGTGCTCCCTTTGCTTCTTCTAAATCTACGCCCCTGTGATTCATATCGGTGTTTATAGTATTTGAAGCTATCTTTGCATCAATAACATTTTCATCAATATGCCATATAAGCAACCCGCCCTGGTAATCGGCAGTATCATTTTTCAATCCCGGCAAGCTCCAGTCAAGTTCATCTACATCAACTATATTCTTCTTTAATTTCCACACATCACCGTTTTGAAAACCATCTTCATCTTTAGTAAACTTTACCGAATCCGGAATTCCATTATCCATATAATAAACAGTAACACCATCTTTTCTTGCATCACGGTTCCTGTTTTCAACAAGGAAATATTCTTTTGCATCAATTAAAAACTTTTTCACGGAAACATTACCGTCATCAAGAGTTGCAGCAACCGAATTCACATATCCTGTTGAAGTAATAACCAAAGGGTTCACCCACCCCATATATTGTTTTTCCCATGCAGAAGGTTCAGGCGGGAACACTCCGGAATAACTGAATAATGACTGACCGTCCATTAATCCGAATCTGCCGATTGCAGTCTCACCTGTTGCAGTATTGAACAGGTCAGGCAATCCCAAATGGCTTCCTACGCTTGCTGTTAGTATACCGTTCATTCCAAGCTCAAGATAAACATCTCCAAAGGTAGAATTAATTACCCTGGATTCCTGCTCAGGCAGTATGCATGATGTTGGAATGATTGTGCCTTCTTTAGTATAGTACCCCTGCGTAGTATCTCCGTATAAGCTTTTTAATGTACCCCTGCTTAAATAGATAGAAGGCAGGTCAAGCTCACCCTGGAATATACCCTGTGATATCAGGTCTACATCTCTACCAACGCCGGCATGGAAAATAACAAAAGCTGCACCGGGTGGTATCTGGCTGAAATCATAGACGCTGTCAACCGACGCCCATGTATCATAAAACAAGCTTCCAAGCCGCTGTATATTTGGTTCAGTTCTTCTTGGTGAATAATCTGACATTGTTTTAGGCAGTGACCGGACTCCGCCTATCATTTCAAATTTTATGACCAGGTTACCTTTAGAAGATTTATAATAATAGTTTTTTACGAATTCAAGATGCTGTGCAAAATAAGCACTGTCATGCGGCGGTGCATCAATTGAATCAGGATAATTATTCGACAGGTCAAACCTGCCATCGCCTGTCGTATTGGGGTCGTTATCAGCCAGGAACTGTACCCTTACACCATATACCGTAAGTGTTTCAGGCAAGCTGAATATACTGAACTTAGGTAATCTTTTTTCGGGGAAATAATTAAGCTGATGATTTATTTTTAACCGGTTATCCTGCGAAAAACAATAGGTGTATGAAAATAAAAGGAGTAAAGGTATTATAAATACCTTTACTCTATTGATAGAACTTCTGAAATTCATTATTATTTATTTTTTGGGCTCTTTATTTTCTCCGGGAGTAGTCGGAGTTTTTGAAACGGGTTTACCAAAATTAACGGATAAAGTGAATCTTAGTGTATTATCAAGCGGGTGGTTACCTTCCATCGTGCTGATATAACTAAAATCAAAACCATACAGGCTGTATCTTAATCCGGCACCAAGAGTAACAAATTTTCTTTTTCCATGATTAGGATCTTCATAGAAGAAGCCGCCGCGTAAGCCTATTAATTTCGGGTTGCCATACCAGTATTCAGCACCTATGGAACTTTGAATAGATTTCATTACTTCATTAAAACCTACTCCCCACACATTAAACATAGCTTCATATAACGAATAAGAACCGCCTTCAAATCTTCTAACTATTAATTTAGAAAAATCAGCAGTAACGGTAAGATTATTAAATTCGGTCTTCACAACATCATAAGCAAATCCAAGGCGTAAATTTGTCGGAAGCGGATCTGCCTGGTCATCATCAACATATGTAACTTTCGGACCGATATTAGATAAATTTAACCCTATGCCGAGCCGGTCATTGATGAATTTAAATTTTGTTTTAGTAGGTTTCCATAAAGCAGAAACATCAAAGCTAAGGTCATATGCAACACCTGTACCCTTTTCATTACCTACTCTTTGACCACCTGCAAGCTTGCTGTAAATGAATCTTGTTACAACTCCGACACCAAGGTCTTTTGTAACCTTTGTACCATATCCGACAGCAAAAGCACCGTCAAAAGCTTTATATTCACCGGTTGTTTCGCCAAATTCATTTGTTTGAATAATTGTACCGATATTCAGATATGTGATACTGATACCGATAGTACCATTTATTTTCTTAACATAATGTTTACCGCTTAAATAGTCGTAAAACAAATCACCAAGCCCCAAACCCGGCAGCCATGGTGAATGTGTTATAGATACTTCAGTTCCTTTCTGAAATGCAAGACCTGCAGGATTCCAGAACATAGCTGATGCATCATTAACCAATCCTGTACCTGTTTCACCCATACCCGTATTTCCGGAATTTGGTCCTATTAATAAAAACGGTACTGCAGACTCACCTTGTGCGAATATTTTCGTTGATACCAATGCAAAAAATATTATCACGCACAGCTTGAATTTTGTCATCTAATTTATTACCTCCTGTAATTATGAGTATATCATTTTCTATTTAAAAAATCTATTTTAAAACGGCAAACTTTCCGGTATTTGTGATTGATTTACCGTCTTCCGCATCAACAACTAACTTGTAAATATAAACACCATTTCCTAAACTTTCTCCATCCGCATCCTGCCCTGTCCAGTTTATTACCACAAATTTTTCCGTTATCCCTGTTTGTTTTATCTCCTGTATTAATCTTCCGGCAACCGTATAGATTTTAATTGTAACATTAATTGCACTGGGATAATTGTGCTGGAATGTAAAAGCTGTGTTGCTCTTAAACGGGTTCGGATAATTATAAACATTCGTTACCTGAAGAGCAGCATTTGAAGAAATTACAAAATCAATTTTTGTTTCCGATGAATTATTATATGTATCCCAGGCTTTTACTCTGAGTGTGTGCTTTCCTTCATTAAGTGAAGAAAAGTCATACTCAAAATGTCCTAATTTATATGTTGTATCACTGTTGTAAAAATTAGTCAGGTCGTATCGTGTGTTTTCCAGGTCATCTAAAACTGCTTCCAGCTTATGCCCTATTGTACCGGTTGTATTAATACCTGATTCATCAAAAAGATCTCCGATCAGCTTGAAACTCTGGTTTACAACATCACCGCTTCTGAAATTCCTGTCATTAAGAAACAATTTAATATCCGGTCCGGTAGTATCCAATGCGGCAGAAGTGTTGATACCTCCTACAATAAAGTTTTTATAAATACTTGAACCGTCTGCCTGGTTATTGTAGAAATAATTTATCAGCTTTCCATGCTGGTCAAGGTACGATATGTCTTTTGGTACAATAAATTCAACAGCCCATTTACCGCTAACGACATTTTGAGTACCTGAATAAATTATTCCGCCCGGCAGCTTAAATCTGAATTCATAATTATCTTCATCGTGAACAATAATATTTTTCGTAACATCAAATATTTTCAGGAATAACTTGCCGTTAAAATCACTCCATAAAGAAGAATCCGGATTAATAATTGAACCGTATATTTTAATCCTGCTTAATGCCCGCATAGTATCATTGCTTAAGCCGCTGATACTATCAACTCTTGAACGGAATCTTGGAACCTGTATGCGTGCAGTCGGGTCACAAAGCAGAACAAATTTTAAATCATTAACGCCGTACCAAACCTGCTTTGTAAGAAAAGCCGCCTGGCCAAATCTTTTTTGCAGAAGTAAAGTATCGGTCTGTAAAACCAAATTGCCCCAGTATGAATTATTGAAGACTGAGTTTTGAGAACCGTACACAGGACGGGTAGCTGCCAGTGTTCCAATTGCTCCTTTTCTCGGTGATGTCATCAGAAGCTCACCGCCGCTTGGATTTACAGGATTATCGAATTTGGAAAAATCACAGCTTGCCACAGTTAAGAAAGGATACCTGCAAGTGTTATTTAATTGATTAATAATAACATCTTTCTCCAGAACGGATTCATGCGCCCAGACATCAGGGCTGCCATGTCCTGTATAATTTATTGCAATTGCCCCTTCATTCCAGAATTTTACAATATCCCTGTTTACACCCGGTTTCCTTCTGCCTCCGGAAGTTATTACGGTTGGATAATTAACAAGATATAATTTTATCTTGTCAATTGATTCCGGAAAATAATTTTCAGCAAGCATTTCGCATTGATCTGTATGCTGTGAGCCGTCATTTCCTGAGGTTGTTCTTCCGTCATCTCCAACAAAAATAGCTTTATTTTTCCAGTAACCGTTGTTGTTCTGGTCTTCATAGCAATCTATCTTATCCATGCAATTATTTGCTTCTTCAAGGCTGCCTGCCGGTATTCTGCCATGTGCAACGTCCGGTTTTGTATCAGTTCCTACAACCATTGCAAAAAAGTCATCGGATGTAAAACCGTTTACCTGGTTTATTGCAAGGTCAGTGTATTCATATGCAGGAACATAGTTTTTAGAGTTTGATTGCAGTATATTTTTATAATCAAAGCTGCCGTCTCCGAAAAAACAAATGTAAACGGGCTTTTCCTGCCAGTTATCATAACTGTATTTGATAAAATCTCTTATACCGACAGCATCAACCAATCCGCCTGAAAATTCATTAAATATTTCATCTACATTCACAACCAAAGTTTTCAGGTAATTTGGATTATCCGGTCCGGGAGCTTCACGTTTTGCTTTTAACCTGTCTGCCGCCGCACGGATATCTTTATGTGTTATTATTATCAGGCTTGCACCGTCGGTTATACCATGAAGGTTCTGATTAAGAATTTTTTGTGAAATTGCAGTTGGTGTCTTATAACCGTTCTGACCTACTACAAAATATTTGCTTTCAATTTCAGTTTGAGGTCTCTGGAATTTAACGCTGTTTGACGGTGTACCTATTGGCTGTATAAGCTTCACCTGGTTATGGGAAGTTGCATCAAAAATCTTTATCTGGTTATTTGAAAAAGAAGATACATTATATTCCACTGCGGGATTAATATCATTTGATATTATTCTTATGAAATCATCTTTTACACTGTTAAGCCGCCTCTGGTACTGAATTTCCTGCCAGTCCAGATATCCTTCACCTTCAGGGCTGTTTGTAATAAATGTTGCTTTAAATGAACTTACTTCACCGTTTGTTTTTTGTGATGCGTTTACAATAAATTCAAATGTTGTTGTCCAAATCCAATCTCCGTATCCGGGAACAACACATCCCATAGGATAGAAAATAGATGACATATTGGAATTTTCTTCCTTCACTTCAAACTGGTTTGAATAACCGCACATTACACGTGATGCAGGCCTTATCCTGTACAATATGTCCGAGTTATCTGCAAGTCCTGTTAAAGTATTGCTCCAGGTAAAAGACTGACCATTTCTTTTAGTTTCACTTAACCATACATTTCCTTCGAATATAAGGTTTAATTTATCCGGTTCGTTATATATTTTCTCCAAAAAAGTAGAAGGAGTCAAAGGATTTTGTACATTTTCAGAGGGCACTGATTCCATTCTGATGCCGCTGCCTGAAGTACCAAGCTGTATCCAGTAATAATTTGATGCTGAATATACATTTGTTAAATGAGTGTATTTTTGAGCAACTGTATCATATTTCCATGTATTAACACTCTTACCATAGAACAAAATATAATCGTTTGCATCAAAAGAGCCGTCACCTTCTCCTTCAACATAAATCCGTATCTGCTCAAGGTCTACAGGTCTTGGAAGTTCAGAATTTGCATTAAGCATCTCTCCGCCATTGCCGTACATCTTTATATTACGCGGGTCAATATTATTCAAATTTATTCCGGCACTTTCAAGAAAGCTCTTTGTAATTTTATAGATGCCGTCACTTGCTCCGTTGCTCTTATCGTTTATTTCTATTTTGTACCAATCACCTGAGTTTAAAGCACTATTGCTGACCATTGTTGTTGTACGCTGCTGCAGTAAAGCCGGGTTCATCCAGTTTAAAGCAATATCTGAATTGATACTGATACCACGTAAAAGGTCTAACTCCTGGTATGAACGCATCCTGTTCATCATCACAGGGCTTTGCCCGAAATTAATCCTTACCCGTATGCGGGTGTATTGTTTTAATACTTTTGTTACGGGATTATATTGATAAGGGTTAATAATTAAATTACCGAATAAATTTTCTCTTACACTTCCCTGAACGTTAACGGATGCTATATTTTCGGGTAAAAACTTATTTTCAGAGTAGTACTTCGCATCTTTTTCATATGCCAGGTCAATATTATCAAAGCTATAGACGTTCGGATTCCTGAACTTTACATTAGGAATTGGTGCAAGATTTATATCGCTCACATCTCTTGCTTCAGCTTCTAAAATAGTAACAGTATTGTTATTTGCCGAAGGAAAAATAACAGGAAAAACTCTGGACCTTATATCCGGCTGCCCGACAAACTGCGGACCTTTATCTACCTCATTATAAAGGTTAACAATAAAATATGTCTGCCCGTTATAGGTAACTTTTTGTGCCTGCTGAAATGAAGGGTAATATTCCAGCTCTATATAAGATGAAGTTGAAGCTATTATCTTAAAATCATTCTCTACCGGTAAATTGTCATCGGGGATACCGGTTTCAACGTTTAATTGTTTTGTATCAATATTTAATTTCTCTTTATCCCCTCTTAATTTCCCATTGTCTTTATCCTGCCCAAAAGAATAACTAATAAGAAATAGAAGCAAAAATGAAACTAATACACTTTTATAAGTTTTCATATCTGTAAAATTATTAAAATAAAAAAAACCGAACATTAAAAACCTTCAACATTCGGTTATATAAAAAATCAATAATAGTTAAAGGTTGATTTCAAAAAATCTTTCTTAAAAATAGTAAAATTTAAACCTCTAACAATTATTCTATAATATTTTCCTCGTTTTATTATAAGCAATATAAATTGAGAGAATAGAAATGTCAAGACAAAATTATCATTAAAAATCATTAAATTAGGCTTAAAATTAGGCATAAATTAACAACCTGACTCTAAAAATTTGTTTGTTTCTTCCAAAACTATTTCTAACTGAATATCATTGATGTTTTTTGTGGAAGATTGTATAGACACTTTGTTTTTGCCCAAAGGACCCCATTCATAAGCATTTGTAGGGCCGAACAAAGCTATGACGGGTAAATCTTCTATTCCCGATGCAAGATGCATAATTCCTGTGTCATTTGTAATAAAAACATCCATTAAGCTTATTAACGCCGTATTATTCATTAAAACTCCTTTATGCCTTACAATATTATCAAGTTTATATTTTTCCTTTACTATTTTGATAAATTTATTGACAAATTGTGCATCGTCAGGACCTTCGGAAATGAAAAAATATAAATTATGCTCTTTTGATAGCAGGTACGCCAGTTCAGCATACTTTTCAGGATTCCATACATTATCTTCTTTCCCTGCACCCGGGTGAAACCCTACTTTTTTCCTGGTTTTATCCGGGAAATTAACAGATACAAAGTTATTAACATATTCATTTATTTCGGGTGATATTCTTATTCTCTTTACCAGCGGAGAAATATTTATCTGTCTTATTATATCAAGATTTCTTTCAATCTGGTGTACCTGTTTCCTGTTCCATGAAAATTCTTTTTTCACGTTCAGTAAAAAATCAGCTTCATTTATTATACTGTCAATGCATGATACACCTACCCTGATAGGAGCTTGTGAGTAATATGCTATTAAATGGTTGGTTACCGAGCAGACCACTGTTGAGGGTATTATTGCAAGGTCTATTTTTTTATCTTTGAGCTCTTTGATAATATTAATAAGACTCTCAAAGCCATTTTCATATTTCATTACTTCATTTACTATGGTTGGGTCATTCTGATATATCTGGGAAAAATTTGTGGAATTCTTAGTTAATAAAATTATCTGGGCTGACGGATAATAGTTTCTTACAGAGCGTATCATTGGTGTGGCACAAACCATATCACCCATCCGGTGCCTTAATATTATCAGAATTCTCTTAATGGATGCGTGGTCAATTTCTTCAGGTTTTATTTCTCTCTGAAGAATAAAGAGATTTAAAAGTTTGAGTGTGAAACTACGGAGCGGTTTTTCAATTTGTCTTAGGGCTTCCAATTTATTTTATTTCTTCAAAATCTGCTTCCTCAATGTTGTTTAAATCTTTCTTCCTGTAAAACCTGCCTGATTTTTTCTCATTTTGCGGCTTACCTTTGTAACGGTAAATATTTATTAATTTGCTGAAAAAAAATCTCAACAGCAAATACAGCAAATAAAAAAATATTGCATAAAAAATGTAACGCATAATTACTGAGCCGTTTTCCTTAAAGAAGGATTATAATATTCTATAGCGCTTCTTTCTGATTTAAAAATTTCATTCAGCAGGTTTTCGAAATCTGCCCTGTTATTCACAAAATCCGCTTCTTCACAATTTACTATCATCACCTTTGTACTTTTATATCTTGAAAAGAAATAATTGTAAGCATCATTCAGGTCATCTATGTATGACTCGGTTATATCCTTTTCTATTGCCCTGTTCCTTAGCCGGATATTCCTCATCAGTCTTTCAACCGATGACTGTAAATATATAACAAGATCGGGCTGTACAATGTTTCTGTCAAGGTTCTGGACTAAAAGCTCGTAAGTTTTTAATTCTTCGTCATTCAGGTTCATATATGCGAAAATCTTATCCTTTTCAAATATATAATCGCTAATAATAAAAGATTCAAACAGGTCCTTTTGGTTCAGCTGCTGCATCTGGTGATATCTTTCGAGTAGGAAGAAAATCTGCGTTCTGAATGCATATTCCTGCGGGTTTTGATAGAATTTTTCCAGGTACGGATTATCTTCAAACTTTTCAAGTATAAGCTTTGCATTTAATCTTGCGGCAAGCATACCGGCTACAGATGTTTTACCTGCTCCTATTGCTCCTTCGATTGCTATGTAGCTTAATGGAGTTGATTTAATATTTTCGTTTCGGACTTCCGTCATTTAAGAAGTTGTTTTTTATACAGGATAACCCTGCCTTTATCTTTACATGTTCTTAAAATATCTTTAACCTTTTTTTTGCTGACAGGATGAACAAGCCCGGGAATAAGATCAGCAAGCGGCTTCAATACGAAATATCTGTCTTGTAACTGCGGATGAGGAATATTTAGAATTTTCGATTTATATACTTTTGAACCGTAAAACAATATATCAATATCTATTTCCCTTTGCTTCCACTTTTCCCTCTTTTGCCGTCCAATTTTCTTTTCAATATTTTTCAGTTCTATTAGCAGAGCAGACGGCTTTAACCTGCACAGGATTACAATAACACAATTTAAAAAATTGTTTTGATTTTTAAAACCCCATGGTTCGGTCTCGTAAACAGGCGAAATTGCAAGAATGCTGAAATTTGAAGAAAAATGAATATTTTCTATTGCTTTCTCAATATTAAGAAACCTGTTCCCTACATTGGAACCAAATCCTAAAATTACCTTCTCAAGCATAAAACACCTCACCCCAAAATGTATTAGAAAAGCTTTAAACACAAAGTACACAAAGGAAACAAAGTTCACAAAGGAAAACTCTAATGGTTGGAGAACAAGGGGTGATTTTTCAGGATAAAAGATTTTCGAAATATTGAAATAAAACTTATTTTATGATAACTGTTTCATCTGCACCTGTTTGTGTAATGTAAAGATGATGCAGTTATATTACCTTTTATCCTTTGTGGCTTTCTTTGTGTCCTTTGTTTCCTTTGTGCTCTTTGTGTTGAAGCTTCTTAATCTGATTAAACTTGTTAATTAAAAACTCAAAATCGTAATCGGTTTCATTTTCTGTTTTCTGTATGCTCTACTTCCACATACTCAACAACGCCGCCAAGTGGCGGTGAGGGCTTACGAACTTTAACCGTTACTTTCTGAACCATTGGAAAATTTTGTATTATACTGTTTGAAATTCTTGCTGCCAATGATTCAATAAGAAAAAACTTTTTCCCTGACACAATTTCTTTTATGAAATAATATAATTTTTCATAATCCAGGGTCTTACGCAGATTATCTTCCTTTTCAGCTTCCCTTACATCACATGTAAGCTCGGCATCAATCTCGAAATGTCCGCCGTTTGCCCTCTCACTGTCAAACACACCGTGATGAGCATAAAACCTGGCATTCTTTAACCGTATTATAGTAAAATTTGCCAAGTATTATCTTTTTTTCCTTCCGGTTGTACGCTTTATTGTTTTCTTCTTCGGTGTTGTCTTTTTAGTTTTCTTAAGTGTTACTTTTTTAACCGGTTTCTTAGTTATAACCTTCTTAGCATTCTTATTTTGTGCAGCGGCTTTTTTCTTCTTCAGCTTATCAAGTGCCTGCTTTACTGTGATCCCTATATCGGCAGGAGATTCAGCTACAAAGATACCTGCAGAACGCATAGCATTTATTTTTTCAACAGCAGTACCTTTACCGCCCGCAATAATTGCACCTGCATGTCCCATTCTTCTTCCCGGAGGTGCGGTCTTTCCTGCAATAAATCCTATCACCGGTTTCTTTACATATTTCTTTACATATTCTGCACAAGTTTCTTCGGCATTTCCGCCAATCTCACCTATCATTACGACTGCTTCAGTATTTTTATCTTCATTAAATAATCTCATTGCATCAATAAACTGAGTACCGATTATCGGGTCACCGCCAATACCAATGCAGGTTGATTGACCTAGTCCCAGTGCTGTAAGCTGTGCAACGGCTTCGTAAGTTAATGTTCCGCTCCGGGAAATAACACCGACTTTTCCCTGTTTATGAATCATGGCAGGCATAATACCTATTTTGCACTGACCCGGAGAAATAATACCCGGACAGTTGGGTCCAATCATTCTGACATTGCCGCCTTTTGAGTTTACCATGTCAAGATAATTTTTTACTTTTATCATATCACGTGTAGGAAGACCTTCGGTGATACATACAATAAGTTTTACACCCGAATCTGCCGCTTCGATTATTGCATCTAGTGCAAATGCAGGAGGTACAAACACTACTGAAGTGTTAGCACCGGTTGCTTTAACTGCTTCGGCACATGTATTAAAGATTGGAATGCTGTCTTCGAACTTCGTTCCGCCCTTTGCGGGAGTAACACCTGCTACAACATTTGTTCCGTATGCTATCATTTGCTTTGTATGGAATGAACCCTCTGAACCGGTTATTCCCTGTACCATTAACCGCGTTTGGTTATTTGCAAGAATACTCATTTTATGTATTTATGTATATTTTATTTAATGAAAGTACGAATTTACTAATAGTAAATTTAGGAAAAAATAGAGAAATGAGTTCTTCGGGTTGTGAGTTTGGGAGTTAAGAGTTCGGGAGTCAATAACATATCTTGGCAGTAACAGGTTCATGTTTGATTTTTTACTTCCGGGGCAGTGTCAGGTCTTACTTTGAATCTGTACTTCCGGGGCAGTGTCAGGTCTTACTTTGAATCTGTACTTCCGGGCAGTGTCAGGTCTTAGCTTGAAGATATGGATTAGCTTAGATTAACTGTTTTGTATGCCGGAGAAAGAAAGAACTTAAATTTCCAAAAATTGACCTGACACAAGCGTGAGCTTAAGATGACCGGGGGATTTATAATAGATAACATACATGAGGTCACTTTTTCGGTTAAGAAAGAATTATGATTAACGAATTGCTGACTTAACAATTCACCTTACTCAAAAAGAAGAAATCCCGCCTGCCTGCCTCTGGCAGGAAGGGATGATATTATGGTAGAATGAATTTTTCACCCGGAATAGAATCCCGCCTGCCTGCTCTGGCAGGCAGGCGGGATTTTCGTTTTTTGCATAACATAACTTAACAACTCCAAACTTTGATTACCCCTTGTATGCTATCCCCTAAGAATGATTTACAATTGCACAAAAACATGGAATTTCCTCCTTCCAAAGTTGAATCTGGAAAGGAGTAAACCACCAACTCGTAATTCGTCATTTTGAGACAGCTGCTGTTAAGCCGCAGTCGAAATC
>RPQH01000029.1 GCA_003820375.1 Ignavibacteriota bacterium | reverse complement strand
TTATGGTTCTGCAGTAACAGCAAAATTTATTGCGTTAATAATGGAAAGATTATAAATATTATAAATTTACCTTTACCTTCCGGATATTACGCAAGTAATATCTTAGCAGACAAGTTCGGAAGAATCTGGTTAGCTTTTCTGAATAAAGGATTTTATCTTTTTGATAATAATAAACTAATAAACATTGGGAAAAAAACAGGAATTGAAAGGTACCCGGTATCATCTATCAAAGAGGACAATGAAGGAAATGTGTGGGTTACAACTTTGGGTACAGGTGTATTTTGTTTTCATCACATGTATGTTTTCACTTTTACAGAAACTGATGGGTTAAGCAGCAATAGCATAAAAGAGATAAATATAGATTCTAAAGATAGAATCCTTGCAGGAACATTAGACGGGTTGAACATAATAGATAATGACACTATAATAAATTTTAAAACAGGGTTTGAAAATGATTTGTACACTTATATATTCGAAATTAAACCTTTCGGGAATTATGTGTATCTGGGTGGAGGCTTTAAAGACTCATTTTTTTTTAAATCGTTAAACAACAATGGTGTAAACATAATAAGCCGGGTTGTCTCATCAATTGAAGTAAAAGATAAATATTTGATTACAGGAGGGTGGGGGAATTACATTAAAGTTTATGATCGCTTAGAAAATTACCAAACGGTAAAGAAAATATTTCTAGAGGGTGATACTCTAAAGAATATAAGAGTGAATAAAATTTTGCTTGATAAAAATGGAAGTATATGGGTAGGTACATCAAATGGTGTTTTTTTACTTGATTCAAGTTTTAACAGTACCCGGTTTGACAGGAAAGAGCTTAATTCGTTAAGCGTTTCAGATATTGGACAGGATAGAAAAGGTAACTTGTGGTTTATATGCAATAATGGTGTTTATTTGTATCATGTAAAGAAAGACTCGATAATGGAATTTACAAATTTCAAAGGAAACGATTTTATCGCAGCGTCTTCTGTTGCGATTGATCTCAAAAATAGGGTATGGATTGGCAGTTCTAATGGCATAAACCGTATTGAATATGATAATGATAACATATCAGTAAAGAATTTTGACCGGGACATAGGATTACCTTCTAATGAAGTAAGTTCACTGTTTTGTGACACTGTTCACAATAACCTATGGGCAGGTACTACTGCCGGTATTAGCAAGATTGATTTAGATGAGTTTGACAAAGAATCATTACTATCTCATTCCATATTAATAGAGACTATTTTGGTAAATGATACAGCGGTAAATCCTTCACATAGTTTTTCTTTAGACCAAAACAGTCATGCTAATATAGCTTTTTCTGCGCTTAATTATTCAAACTCAGAAGCAGTTGAATATGAATACAGGTTTGATGGAACACCCGGAGATTGGGAAAAAACAAAAGAACCCCGGTTATATTTTTCTTCACTTGAGTCAGGTGATTACAAGTTGCTGATTAGAGGGAATTTTGGGAATGGTTCAATTACCGCACCTGCTGTTGTGGAGTTTAATGTCAAACCAAATTTTTACCAGACCTTATTTTTTTATATAGTTGCAGTATTAACAGGCGCATTGCTCGTTTCGTTAGTTATTTACCGGCGTGTAAAGATTCATTATAAAAGGGAGGGTGAACGGGCAGGATATAGGGCAGTAATTTCAGAGCTAAAACAGCAATCGCTGGCATCCATGATGAACCCTCATTTTATTTTTAACTCGCTTAATTCCATCCAGAGCTTTATAAATAAATATGAAAAAGATTCTGCAAATGAATACCTGGCAAAATTTGCACGTCTTATCAGGTTAAATCTTAATGAAGCTGACAAAACATTTATACTGTTAATTGATGAAATTGAAAGACTAAAGTTATATCTTGAATTGGAAAAACTGCGTTTTGGAGAAAGATTAGATTACGAGATATTTATTGCACCCGATATTGATCCTTCTAAAACCCTGATACCTAATATGATTATTCAGCCTTTTGTTGAAAATTCAATTATTCATGGAATAATTCCCACCGGTCAGAATGGCCTGATAAACATAAATATTTTTCATGCTCCAATGCCAAAAAAGCTAAAAGAAAATTTTGTAGCGATTTACAATCAATCACTGCATAAATCCGCTGGAAACATAGAAGACAATCCCGATTATTGCATTAAAATAGTTGTGGAAGATAATGGAATTGGTATTAATGAAGCACAAAAACAAAAATACTCTAAACATGTTTCCCGTGGGCTTCAGATAATTCGTGAACGTATTAGTATTCTCCATCACTATTCGGGCAAAGATGAGCTTGTTACAATTTCCGATAAACAAGCTTTAGGTGAAAAAACTTCAGGTACCCGGGTAGAAATAATCCTTTCTCCTAACATATATTCTGTTCAATCCGACTAATACCAATTACCGTTACCTCAATAAACACAACCGTTCGCTCAATCAAACATACCGTTTAATAATTAATTATTGTTCTAAGACCCTGTTGCCCTTAGCTTTGCATAAAAGATATGGGATTATTCAGAAAGCTCAGAAATATATTCACTAAAGAAAGTGATATCGTACTTGGTCAGGTTGCAATTATGAATCCGGACGAGAGTATTAATATATATAAAAACTTTGATGAAGCAATAAAAGCACTTAAAGCAAATCCGGTTATAAATAGAAATAAGATTGAAAAACTAATTGAAGCAAAAATTAGCTTTGGTAATCAAATAAAATCCGTTGCAGGTGCTATAAGAATAAGTGAAAATGGAGAAATAACAGAATATGGATCTATCGAAGATTTAAAAAAAGATATTAAATAAAATAATCACAAAAATAAATCAAAAAAATAAACAAAATGACAAAATTAAAATATTTCATAATTTCTATGTTCATGATTCTGATTGCTTCAATCGGAACATCTGAAGCACAAACAACAATTTATAGTCAACCCTTTGGTGATTCTTTAGGTGGTCTTCCTTCAGGTTGGACTAATACGGGGACTCTAAACTGGATAACAAGCATAACCCCTCCTGTAAGTAATTACACAGGGGCATCAGGTGGAGGATATGTTTACTCAGGCAGTGGTTCCGGTAGTGCATATCTTGTTACCAATAACATTTCATTAGGAACTTATAACAATCTAACTGTTATCTGGGGAGCCCGGAAAGATATAAATGAGGGTGTAATCTTGTTTGAATACAGTCTGAATAACGGCTCTACATGGAACCCTGTTGCTATTCCCGATGTAGCACCGGACGGGAATTGGTATCTGGTAAATAATGGGACAAGATTTCTTCTTAACGCAGTCTCCGGTCCCGGGACTATAAAATTCAGATGGAAACTTAATAACCCAATAGGTTATAGAATCGATGATTTTTCTCTTCAAGGTACCATTGTAATCGGACCACCGGTTAAACTAGCTGTACTTTATACTTTGCCTTCAATTTGTAATGAATTCAGAGTTAATCAACCGTTCAGTATGACTATCCAGTCTCAGGATATTAATGGTAATCCTTCAAATGTTACAGCACCTACTACAATAACACTGACAAAACTCTTTGGTACCGGGACGCTTGGTGGAATAACTACAGGCTCTATAAATACAGGTTCAAATACAATAACAATTACAGGGATATTGTATGATATAGCTGAAAGCGGTGTCATTATACAAGCTTCAGGATCAGGTTTAACTGCTGCAAATACAGCTTCATTAACATTTGGTACAAATGCTTCACAAATAGTATTCTATAATTTCCCGGCTAATGGAACAACAAATAATGTTATTCCAACATTTAGTGTACTGGGATCATATGGTGGAAATCAATATGATTCATGCTTCGCGGGAACAGTTATTATAAGTCAAGTAAGTCCGGCAGGAAATAATATGCATGGAACACTTACAAGAACCTCAACGGGAGGAGGAGCAACATTTAATGATATCTATTTTGATGCACCGGGTTTGTACCAAATACAGGCAGTCTGTAATGGATTTACTACTATAACCAGCACATTTGTTAATATTGTTAATGGAACTCCTACTCTCACTGAAATTTTGCTTCCGAAATACATGCAGGGTGTAAATGGTGTAAACAATAATAGAATGCCTTATGCTTTCCTTGTGGAATTATCTAATCTTCTGCCAAATCACCAATATAAGTATTTTAATCAGGTTATACTCCCGGGTGAGGTTGGTATTAATGGAGCGGGCAATGTAATTTTTGTTGATTATCTTGGAAATGCTTTTTCTCGTACAATAACACCGGATTTTATTACGGCTGGTAATTATGGAATGTTTATGACTAACGGTATCGGGAAATTCAGGGGATGGTTTATAACTGAACCTACTGATGATAACAGGTTTACTACCGGTAACCAGGTTAAAATGAACATTATAGTTAATGATGGTATAAATACTTCCAGATTTCCTACATCAAATACTGTAACCACTATTAATTACGGTAATCCTTTTCCACTTGGAGGAGCTCCGATATTTTCACCAAACGCAGATCCTTCTTTAACACCAAAAAACTTTATTATGATGTATGGCGATAGCAGTATAGTGGGAATAGGGTCCAGGCCTGTTACAGGTACACTGATCGAAGCCGATGGATTGAATTTGAACGTTGAATACTTCTCACCATATAGAACCTTTATTGATGAGGTTAATAATACTTACGGGGCTATAATACCCAGTATTAATGGCGGCATAGTAAGGATTGAACAACGAAGTCTATCTGGCGGATTTACAGATAACAGCTCATCAGTTGGGGAAGTAATTAATGCAGCTTATGCTCCAAATGGTATTTGGCCGCCGGGTGTTGATACAAAAAATATAACAAGCAGCACTACTCCATTAAATATACATCCAGTCTTTATCCCTGTTTCAATTTCACAGGAAAATTCAGGGATTCCGGTTGGATATAATCTGATGCAGAATTTTCCAAATCCCTTTAATCCAAATACTAAAATTAAATTTGATATTCCAAAGTCTTCTTTTGTCAATCTTACAGTTTATGACATGCTTGGGAAAGAGGTTGGAATATTAGTTAATGAAAATTTATCGGCAGGTATTTACAGTGTAGAACTAAATGCTTCACATCTCCCAAGCGGTGTTTATTTTTACAAACTTATTGCCGGAAATTACAAAGCAACTAAGAAAATGATATTAATAAAATAATTACAATAAAAGTACCCTCTCATGAAAATGAGAAATTTTAAAATTATAATAATCTTACAATAACTAATTAATAAAACAAAATGAAAAAAAACTATCTATTATACATATTTGTAATCCTGTTCATAATGGGATTGCAATTAAATTCTGTGGTGGCAGGTGATGAGATTAAAATTCACCTAATTCAGCCGTCACCCAATAAGCTTGGAGTTGGTGACTTGTGGAATCTTGAGCTTGAAAACACAACTAAAGAAAATCTTACAATTTATCTTGAAGGTTTTGTAACCCAGGGTAAAGATGGGCTTATAGTTGAAGGGCAGTCGAAACCGTTTGTAATAAAACCGGGCAAAACATCATATGGCTATAATGATTTTAAAAGTGGTACAGTCAACTGGAAAAATAAAAAATATCAGGAAGCAATTGTGAGAACAGGTGGTGCACCAACCGGCAATTATACAATTTGTGTTACAGCAAAGTATGAAAACGGAAATATAGCGGGACAGGAAAACTGCATTGAACAACAAATTGAAATAACCAGTGAGCAGCAAGTTATGCTTATTTCACCAAATGATGGCGAAGAACTGGACCCTGATACATTACCGGGCTTAACATTTATGTGGAATTCAGGTGCCAATGGACCATATGAACTGATTATTGTAGAAATAAAAGGAGAACTGTCTTATGATGAGGCAATGAAAAATAACCGTCCATTTTTTGAGCAAAAAGGTATTATGGGTAATACATTCCAGTACCCGGTTACAGCACCAAAGTTTGTTGAAGGGAAGAAATATGTGTGGATGGTAAAAAGTGGAGAAGTGCAGAGTGAATTAAAGACGTTTGGTATGATAGCTCAAATACATCAATTGAGAACATTGTCAATTCAGACAGGTGCTTGGGACGAAGGTAAAACAAAATGTGATTGTATGCAACATTTGGATTGTATCTGTCATATTGTTAGGTTTAACAACTACAATTCCGTTAGTGAAATACATCTTCCCAAAGGACAAATTTCCGTTGTCATTTCATCTGCGGTTATTTCCGGGAATACGTTAGAAATAAAATTCAAAGACAGATTGAATATGGAATTGAAATCGAACGATTTTAGACAAGAACAGGAAGTTAGTATAGGATCTGATTTATGTAAAGAACTCGGATATGATTCTATAACAATCATACCCGGCAATTACACTATCAAAGATGGTACAAATATCACATTAAATGTAAGGCTTAACCCAACACATCAATTGAGGACATTGATTCTTCAACAGGGTAACACTCAAGTGGAACGTCCTCCTTCAAGTTGCCAATGCGGAGCAACACTTTACGATTGTGTTTGCGGCATAGGTATGTACGTCGAATATGCATATGCAAGTGCAATAAATCTTCCTTTAGGTCAAATTCACGTTGTAATTTCATCAACAGTTATCTCAGGTAACACATTGCATATAAAGTTCACAGATAGGTTGAATATGGAATTGAAATCGAACAATATTAAACAAAAAGAAGAAGTCAAACTTGGCTCTGATTTATGTAAAGAACTCGGATATGATTCTATAACAATCCTTCCGGGAGATTACACTATCAAAGAACTTAATAGTATAACAGTAAATGTTAAGCTTGGCAAAAAGAATGATGTAAATAAAATAAAACTGATATCACCAAATAGCGATAAATAGTAACGGTTTAATGTTTATTTTTTTAGGATATACTTGAAAACTGCTTATTTAACAGAAAATTATAAAAAAAATTATTGCCGGGTTTAAAAGCCCGGCAATATTGATTCGATTTAAAGTTAATAATAAATTTAAAATCTGTCAGATTATTATCGACAAAATTTTATTTAACAAAATGAAAAAAAATTATCTAATACTCATACTTGCAATGTTGTTTTTTTTAGGATTGCAGTTTAACTCCACATTAGCTCAAGATCAAACTATAAGGATAAGCCTTACCAGACCTCCGGTAAACAAACTTAACGTATCGGATCTGTGGAAGCTTGATCTGGAAAACATCACAAATGAAAATCTTACTATATACTTAGAGGGTACAGTTACTGAAGATAAAGCTGGTATTATAGTTGAAGGACAATCAAAAGTATTTGTAGTCAAACCCGGCAAAACATCATACGGTTATAACGATTTCAAGAACGGTTCGGTTAACTGGAAAAATAAAAAATACCAGGAAGCAATTGTAAGGACAGGCAATGCACCTACAGGTATTTACACTATTTGTGTAACAGCAAAGCTTGAGAGTGGTGAAATAGCCGGGCAGGAAAATTGTATTGAACAGAATATAGAAATATCAAGTGAGCAGCAAGTCATGCTTATCTCACCAAATGATGGAGAAGAATTAGATCCTGATACCTCACCCGCATTTATGTGGAATTCGGGAGGCAGTGGTCCATTTGATATAAGAATTATCGAAATAAAAGGTTCTGAGTCTCGTGATGAGGCAATGAAAATAAACCGTCCATTTTTTGAGCAAAAAGGGATTAAAGGAAACTCATTCCAATATCCGGTTACAGCTCCAAAATTTGTAGAGGGGAAGAAATATGCATGGATGGTTAGCAGCGGGACAGGTATTAGTGAAGTATGGGCATTTAATATTTCACATATTATACTTTTAACAACCATTTCCGGAAATTGCTGTGCAAAGTTTGTAAAAGAAATAACTCAAACATACTTAGATGGTGGTGGATTAAATGTTTCATTAAAAGCCGGTTCAAACACAATGCCAATAAGAAAAGTTACAATGTGCCTTGTTTATCTGAAATCTGTAACAGATCCAAATTGTCCTGAGTGTAAGGCTGCACATACATTATGGGGTAGTTTTATTTGCATGGATATTTTTGGAACAGCTTGTCAGTTAGGGGGCTTTGGTGGACCAGTTCATACAGATGGGCATTCAAGAGAATTAACTTGGTCTAATAATACAGGTGTGGACATGTATAATACACCGAGGTCTGGTTCTTTTGGAATTTTATTAGATCCTGTTGTCTCTGGTGCAGTTTCTAATGTTTTAATGAAGTGCTGTAAAACTGATGTTGAATTTTGTATCCGATATAGTTTCACGGATATTAGTTGTGTAACCTGCGATACTGTAATTTGCTCGAAAACATCTATTGGAGGAGTACAACCAAAGACATTAGATGATTCTGTATTTCAAAATTACAGAAAAATTGATGAGCAAATAAAAAAGCAAAATGAAGAACCTAATATTAAAGAACAAGAAAAGGAGAAAAAGGATGGAGAAGGACAAGGTAGCTCATCTTTAATTAAACATATATTTATTAAAGGAATAGATAATAATTTGTTCAAGTATTCAGATTTTGCTTCTTATTATAACAGACACCAATATTTTATAAAAACAAATTAAAAAAAATTAATAAAATAATTGAGTATCATAATGAAAAAAAACAAATATATATTATTTTTCCTTTTTATGCTATTCAGCGCTTGTTTATTCTCTCAACAGGAAAGCAAGTATTGGCAATTTGGTAATAGAGCTGGAATAAAGTTTCCATATACAACAGCTTTGCCTACTTCACTAAGTGGTACAGAAATAAGTTCGATGATTACAAACGAAGGATGTGCTTCCATTTCTGACGGTAGTGGACATTTACTTTTCTATACCGATGGGACTACAGTATGGGATAAAAATAATTCAATAATGCCAAGTCTCAATGGATTGCTAGGAAATTCAACTTCGACACAATCAGCAACAATAGTCCCTATGCCAGGCAGTGCAAGTAAGTATTATATATTTACTGTGGATGCTGTAGCAGGATCTAATTATGGGCTTAGATATTCAATTGTTGACATGACACTTAATGGTGGAAATGGTGATATCATTTCCGAAAACACACTGTTGTATGGCGGTATTTTAGGTGGTCCACAGGTATGGGAAAAAGTAGCTGCTTTTAGACAAACAAATGGTAATTATTGGATAATTGCACATGATGCAACATCTAATAATTTCTTAGAATATAATGTAACAAATTCTGCGGTGTCACTTTTTGCAACCATTCCAATTGGGATAGTAAATACTATTAATGGTTATATAGGGTATTTAAAATTTTCGCCTGATGGGAACAAACTTGCAATGGCATCTTTTTTTGAAAACACAGTCGAAGTATTTGACTTTAATCAAGTTACAGGTGCCATTACTGATCCTTTATTTGGATCAAATCATTTAGCACTAACAATAAAGGATGATGTTCTTCTTAATTATGCATATGGCGTTGAATTTTCCCCCAATTGCAAATATTTGTATGTAGCTGCAACAGGCCTGGGAACGGACGGAACAAAGTCTTATTTATCGCAATACACACTCTTTAATGAACCATCCCCAACAGATGTTGTGAATTCTCAAGTAACATTAGATAGCTATCAACCGTCAGCTTTAGGTAATTTTGGTTTTTGTGCGCTTCAACTGGGTCCGGATGGGAGGATATATGTTGCTAGAGATGGATATTCAAGCCTTGCATATATTAATGATCCTAATTTACCTGCAGTGAATACACTTACTAATGGTTGTCATTTTAAATCCGGCACAGATGCTATTTCTTTAGGCGGTTGGCCAAGTCATATGGGCTTGCCTGATTTCGTTTCTAACTTCACCGCAGCTCCTTTACCACCAAGAGATTGCTGCAAAGATTTTAAGAAGAAAGTTACAACAAATATCACTTCAAACAATACATTAAATGTTTCTTTTTCTGCTGGTCCTATCAATATTAAACGTATCATAGCAGAAATTATTGATTTTTCAACTTCCTATAATGATCAATATTCAAAAAATAGTACTTCAAATTGTTTTACATGCAGTAATAATAGTGATAGCTGGGGTAATTTCAATGTTCAGGAACCATCATCTATTTCAGTATTTGGATTTCCAGGAAAGCTAACTGTACCCAATAACTCAAATTCACAATTTAGCCGTGAAATTGTTTGGGGAAGCTTGAATGGTTCAGGAGTAAATATGAACACTACTTCACCAATAATTTCTATTCATCTTGGCTTACCTACCAAAAGCACATCTTCATGCTGTGCAGATACAATAAAATTATGTGTAAGATATAAATTTACAGATAATAACTGTATAACATGTGATACTGTGGTTTGTTACAAGATAACAAGACCTCCAGGGATAGGGATGATAAATAATATGGATGAAGAAAGTAACATTACTGAAACACCGGTTATTAATACTCCTTTGATCGGTCAATCTTCAGGTATTTTAAGTGTAGACATTCCAAAAACTACTAATATCAAAGTTACGATCTACAATTCAGATGGAAAAGAGTTAATGAAATTATATGATAATTATATGAAAACAGGTCAATATGCATTTGACTTAAATAACTTCGATTTGCCGGATGGTGTCTATTTTTACAAATCGGAATATGATGGAAAGATGGAATACAATAAAATTCTTTTAACTAAGGCAATAATTGGCTGCAATTGCGGGCATTAAATTTAATTCATGCCGGCTTAACTGTCCGGCACATTTAAAAGTATTGATTTCACAAATTTTTTTTTACAAAAAATATGAAAACTTTTTATAAAATATTTCTAATAATTCTAATAACAATCCAGGTTTATTCACAATCCGGAAATGTTATTGTTCAACTCCGCCAGCCGCCGGCTTATAAATTTGCTCTTGAAGATATGTGGAAGGTTACACTTAACAATTCATCGAAATCAATTTATAATGTATATTTATATGGTACTGTAAGCCGTACAGGAGCAGGGGAGATTGTTCAGGGGACAACAAGTAAATTTCAATTACCGCCGGGTACTAAAATTGTTCAGCCTAATGATATAAGCCCTATAAATGTAAAGGAACCAAACAAGGATTATGAAAATGTTTTAAAACGTACAGGAACAGTCCCAAATGGCGATTATGAAATTTGCCTGACCGTTTATGATGCGGATAATAATACGGTGATTGGTGAGGAGTGTCTTAATTTTTCAGTCCAGACAGTAACTCAAACAGCACTTGTCAGTCCGATTGATGAAGCAACTATTTCCGAACGTCTGCCGGTATTTTCATGGCAGCCGCCAAGTCCGGTACGCTCAACACAAAATGTAAGATATAGGTTATCTGTTGTAGAAATACTGGGAATACAATCGGCTTATGATGCAATGGAATCGAATCCGGAATTTCATCAAATTGATAATTTAATTGGTACAGTATATCAGTATCCACCCTCATCTAAGTTTTTCCAACCGGGCAGAAAATATGCATGGCAAATTACATCATACCTTGATGGTTTTATCTTATGCAAGAGCGATGTTTGGGAATTTGTGTATAGTGATAACAGCCGGACGGGTGAAAATGTTGGTAAACATAGTCCAATTTATCATTTACCATCAAGACCTAACTATTCGTTAAGTATTGAATCAATACGCAGATTACGATTAAACATTAATAAAACAGAAATTGAAAACAATATTGAATCGGCATCCCGTAATTCCTTAATTCAGAAAAAGCCCACACAGCTATTTTTATTTTCAGGTACATCAGAGCTTTACGGTGAGGCTGCTAACCGCTTTGGAAAATTTTCAAAAGAACCGCAAAGATTTGCTGACTGGAATATTGACCCGACTCTGAATATTAAAGGAATTCCTTTTGGTTTAAATTTGCTTTTTTCTACTAAAGAGAATGTGTCAAAAGACAAACAAAATATTAACAGTCTTTCATTTGGATTTGATCCGTCAAAACTAAAAGATATTGTAGAAGAAAAAGTTAAGGATTATCTTGAAAGCAGGAAGGATGAAGTAGAGCAGAAAATAAAAGAAAAAGGAGAACAGTACAGAGATAAGATTGAAAGCGAAACAAAAGACAATTACATGAAATCTCTGGCATTGCCTTATAAGATATTTAATGCAATAAATACATTGGGATTGGGTGTTACATATCCTTCTTATTCTAAATATACTCTTAGCGGTGTACCGGTTACAGGACTCAACTTTGAGTTTAATCCAGGAATCTTTTATATTTCTGTAACGGGATTTAATAATAAAAAACCTATAGAAAATAAAACATTCAAACGTAATTTATATGCAGGTAAGCTTGGTGTAGGAAAAAAAGATAAATCGCATCTGTATTTTAGCTTATTATATGCAAAAGATAATGAGAACTCAATAAAAGTTGCAGATACAAATTCTGTATTAAAGCCTGCTGCTAATTATGTGTTAAGCACTGAAGCAAAGCTGAACTTGTTGAAAAATAAACTTAGTATCGAAGGTGAAGTAGCCGTATCATTACTTACTTCAGATATTACAGCACCTGATATTGTTTCAAGTGCAATTCCCTCATGGATAAAAAATATATTTAAGCCAAAGAACTCAAGCAGTTTTGATGGATTTTATACCGGGAAAATCAGCTTTGATAATCCCGTATCCAATTCCAAAACATATTTAAAAGTGATGATGATTGGTCCGGGTTACCGCTCGCTGGGCAGTTCATCAACATTGAATGATATGCTGAGGTTTGAATTCAAGCTTGACCAAAAATTTATGAACAATAAAATCTCTGCTTCTATTCAGTTATTTAATGATAGAGATAATCTGATTGATTTATTGAAACCATACCGTACTGTGAATTCCAGTGGAATTATTAACTTTTCAGTTGCTATTCCCCAAATGCCCAGAGTTTCAATAATTTATAATCCTAGTTTTGTATCTAATAATTCATCAAACGACGCTGATAAAACGGATAATAAAATCCAAAATCTAACATTGATAAGTTCATATCAATTTAAGGTTTCAAATGTAACAATCATAAATCAATTAAATGCAGGATTAACAGATAATACTACATATAAATCAATCAACGATGGATTTTCGAGAAATATTTCTTTAACGGAAACTTTTTTATTCAAGATTCCTCTAACCCTAACGGGAAGATTCGGCATTACACAAACTCTTGATAAACTACTTGGATATAACAGAATAATTCTCAGTGAATTTTCAGCTTCATTTGCTGCAAAGGAATACTGGACCGGGTTTATGTCTGTTAACTTCGATGTTTCAAAAGAACAGAGTAAACGGATAGGTTTTGCTTTTGATAATTTATTTGAATTAGGGAAAAATATCAGTATTAATATCAGGATGGAGAAAAATATTAATACAGATTGGATTAACGGGTCAAATAACTTTGATGAATTTGTTTTTAAATCCACTTTGTCAACAAACTGGTAATTATTGATTCTATAAAATCTAAAGCATCTACTCCAACAAAAAAACCTGAATGCAAATTCAGGTTTTTTTAATATATTATCTTTTTTTACTTACCTCTTTTCCCGGGTAAATCTGCCGGATATGATTTATCCTTATCATGACATGATGAACACTCGGGATTTTTTGCAAAGTTATTATTTACATGACAGCTGTTACATTCTGCTTCAGCATGTCCTTCCGAGAGAACCAAGCCGGTTATTTTATGATCGAATTGACCCAATGTGAAGTTCTTATGACATGACGTGCAATTATTATCCAATTTTTTTATTGGCACAGTATTACCATGACATTTTGTGCATGCAAGTTTACTGTGATACGCTTTTAAATTCCAGCCTGTACTCCTGCCATGATTGAAGGGCATCATTTCACTTTCTTTATGGCATTTCTGGCATGAATTTATGTTATGACAGCTGCTGCATGATTTATGATGTTCCTCTTCCGATTTTTTAATTTGAATGGTTTTGCCAAAGTCCTTCGAAGTTTTCGATTCGTGGCATTTTGTACAGTTATCGTTGCTATGACAATCTGCACATTTTAGTTTGAATAATTGAACATGTTCATCATGAAAGAAAGTTACAATTTTTCCTTTTTCATAATTTGTTTCCCACCTCATCTTGGTCGGTTCAGGTCTTAACGGATGTGTCTTATTTGTCACTTCTTTTATTAATTGTTGAAGCTTCACATCACTGTCAGGACTCTTACGGGAATGACATTGCGTATTGCATCCGTTTTCACGGCTCCATTGAACATGACATTTCATACATTGGCGATGATATGCAGCTTTCAGGTCGGGAACGGAAACATCTTCGCGCGAACGTGTATTTTCATGGCATTTACTGCATTTTAAAACCGGTCCTGTTGTATTGTAATGGTGGCAGTCTGTACAGCCTGCAGACATTTCCGACATATGTGTATGCAATTTGTGTGAAAACACAACACCGGAATAATTTTCAGACATTTCATCAATAACAACCACTTCCGGACCTTCCTTAGTTGTATTAAAAACCAATGCCAAGTCCTGCCGCGGACATTCAATTAAGCATGGGTCTTCTTTTGTTGGATATTCACAAGCGTGGCAGGATTTACAATTGAGTGATTGTTTTATATGGTCTGAGGATACATTCTGATTTTTACTTTCCTGATCCCGGTTATTACTTTCCAAATTCTGATTATATAAAATTTTATTTCCGGCATCCACCATTTGCGGTTTTGGCCGGGGTATCAAAGTTATTACTATCAGATAACCCATCAGGAGTAATGGAATAAGTATAAATAATCCTTTTTTCATCTGTAATTTTTCTTATTTACAATTTTATACTAATACTTTTTTATTTACTACTATGTTTGTTCATGGCTTATAACAGGAAATATCATAACAATTGCCCTGTATGCAATTACAAGCAGAGCAATACATCCAAACGTAACCGATATTTCTCCTATAGACGGATAATACATAGCAGGATTATTAAATGGATTATAAGCAATAATAAAATTATTAATTCGGTTAAGAAGCACTCCTGCTATTACAAGTGATGAAGCAATAAAAAGTCTGGAAGGTGAATTTACCGTCTTTTTAGACAGGAACATAAAGAAAGCCCTGGTCATTATCGCAATTTCAGTAATAAACATCCATGAAGGTACATCAAAAATCACAATATATTTAAAAGATTCACGGATGAAGAGATCACCAATTTTAGCTGCAAGATATACGCCGATAAGAGGAGCTGCCATTTTTCCAAGACCTGATAATATTTTAATTTCCGGCTTCATTTTGAAGCTGAATGAAGCTAACAATGATTCAAAGATTATCATTGGAAATCCAACTGCAACTGCCGAAAGCAAAAATAACAGCGGCAGAATAGGTGTCTGCCACAGCGGATGCATTTTGTGACCGGCAATAACCATTAGAGTTCCTAATGAAGATTGGTGAAGTGTTGAAAGAACCACTCCCGCTATTATAAATATGAACATTGTTTTAGATAAGCTCTTATCAAGAAATCTCAATAAACGGTCAACAGGTTTATTTATAAACTTAAATAAATTTGGGAATTTAACTTTGCCAATAAATCTTTCGGTTACAATAGGAAGAAATTCAATATAAAGCACAGACACGTAAATCATGACGCAGATACCCACTTCAAACAGTGCAGAATTACCATTCCACATAATAAGAGGATGCCATATATAATAGAACCGTCCAATATCAACAAAAACGGCAAATGCTACAAAAGTGTATCCCAACATTGCAGTTAGCAAAGCAGGTCTGACGATAGCTTTATAATGCTCACGGTGGATAACATGTCCCAGTGCAGCTGAAGTAAAACCTCCTGCCGCTAAAGCAACACCTGCCGCAACATCAACTCCAATCCATAAACCCCATGGAGTATAATTATCAAGATTTGTAACCGCTCCAAGTCCATATATAAATCTTAAACCTAAAAATACTAATCCATTTAAAGCTATAACAATTAATATAATAACACCGGGTGTAATAAATTTATGTTTTATAGGTGCCGGGTTCATGAATTCTCTCCTTTCTCGTCCTCTTGGATGTCATTATTTTCTTTTAACTCATCTACCTTGCCCCTCTTTGTTATCCACATTATAAGTCCCAGCAGGGCATATAATGTGACAGGTGGTACGAAATAAGCAAATACGCCATGCTGAATTGATTCAGATATACCGGGTGCAGGATTTGTACCCAACGGCGGCATTTTAAGCTCGGTGAAGTTTTTACCGGCGATATACAATACAGAAGTACCGCCAACCTCATATTCTCCGTATATATGTTTTATATAAACATCGGGTTTTCTTTTTATTCTGTCCTTTGCAATCTTTAAAAGGTCACTTCTTTTACCGTATATTATTGCTTCATTAGGACAAATGTCAACACATGCCGGTACCTTTCCGCTCTTTCGCCTGTCAAAACAAAGATCACACTTTCTGATTTGCGGGTCTATTGCTTTATCATAATCAAAAGTCGGGATTTGGAATTGGCATGCAACCATACAATAACGGCAGCCAATACACTTATCAGTATCCCAGGTTACTGTACCATCCGGATGTTTTGTAAATGCACCTACAATACATGCTGATACGCAGGCAGGGCGTTCGCAATGCATACATTGAGTTTTTACATGGATTGGCAAAAGAGGATTTTTTTCATTTTCAAATTCATTTATCACAGTTAAAGAATGACTGTCAGGCCGTCTGTATTCTTTAAAAACCTCAGTATTAGAATAAGTATCAAGATCATTAGTTGGAAGATTATGTGCAACACGGCATGCCCATTCACAATGACGGCATCCTACACAATTGGCAGTATCAATCAGCATTCCGATTCTGTCTTCCGAAAGAGTTTTATCTGCCCCTTTGACGGTTTTTGAATCCAGTGCACTGATTGCAAGCCCTGCAGCAGCAGCTGTTTTTAAAAAATTTCTTCTATTCAGGTTTTTCATATATTTCTTTCTTTTTGATGAAAGTTGTTTGCTTGATTAAAGGGATTGTAAAACTTCATCTTTTACTACCCGAATAAATAATATTGGTATATTTTTTTCAAAGCTTTTAAATTAATTAATAAATTTAGTGAGAGTATAAATTGTTTAAGGCAAGGTAAATGTCGTAGACTTTTTACAACAAAACTTAATAGATTACAATACATGATATATATAGTTTTGATACTTCCAAATTAACAATATTCCGGATCAGGTTAACGCTATATATTATTGCGTCACATTTCCTTAAGAATATTTTCTTTACAGCAGGCTTTTACTTAATAAACCAAAGCAATTCCTGCAATAGGTGTTTCCTTTTAAATCAACTTCTTCTATGCTGTTGGATGAATGCATTACACAATCCCAGTCATTGCAATGGATTAAGCCAAAGTTATGCCCCAGCTCATGATACACTTCTTTAATAGCCCGCTCGTACAAAAGCTCATTGTTTGTTACGCCTGAGTAAAATTCCTCGTGCAGTCTGCAAACAGATATAATTGAATGTTTTCCTTTTAATTGGGCTTCTCCGAAAAGAAATGTCAAAACCGGAACATAAATATCCAGCTCCGTAATCATAATGATTTTACCGTTGAAATGTGTGGTTTGTGCTGCTGATTGTTCTATAAAACCGGTGGAAAAATATTGCTTCCTTTCGTATGAATACAGCGAATCGGTATCAATTGACAGGGAAATCTTATTGACATAAGTTTTAAATGTATGCTGAAGTGTTTCCATTATTCTGTCAATTAATTGTGTGTTTGAAATAACAACAGGAGCTAAGTATAAATTCATTTGATCTAAATACTTTTTTTCAATCCGTATTTACTGATTTTATTGTAAAGCGTCGCCCGTTCGATGCCGAGTATGCCCGCGCATTTGTTTATATTCCAGTTATTTTGATTTAATGTTTTTTCAATATATCTTTTTTCTAAATCTGATAAAGTTGATATCTCAGGCTCCGGCTCATTTGTATTCTTTGAATAAAACGGAAGGTCTTCCAGCTCAATTGTATCACCCTTCCCAACTACTACTGCACGCTCAATTGCATTTTCCAGCTCTCTGACATTACCTTTCCATTCATAATCAAATAAAAAATTCATGGCAACATCTGAAATCTTAGTAACATTTTTGTTCATTGCTGAATTGAATTTACTCAAAAAATGATATGCAAGCGGCTTAATGTCTTTTCGTCTTTCCCTGAGCGGCGGAATAAATATGGAAAAAACATTCAGTCTGTAATATAAATCTTCCCGGAATTTTCCTTGCTTAACAAGTTCTTCCAGGGCTTCATTAGTAGCAGCTATTACTCTGAAATTGCTTTTTATTGTCTCATTACCTCCGACCCGGGTGAAAGTTTTTGACTCTATTATCCTCAGTAATTCAACTTGAATTTTTGGGGATATAGTGCCGATTTCATCAAGAAAAATCGTTCCCTCATTTGCCATCTCAAACTTACCCTTCCTCCTGTAATTTGCTCCTGTGAAAGCTCCTCTTTCATGCCCGAAAAATTCGCTTTCAAGAAGTGACTCGGCAATTGCACCGCAGTTTACAGTTACAATCGGAAAATATTTTCGTTTTGAGTTTAAGTGAATTGCTTTGGCAACAAGTTCCTTCCCGGTACCGCTTTCTCCTCTTATCATTACAGTTGTATCGGTCGGAGCAACTGTATTGATAAGTTCAAAAATTTTACGCATCTCATCACTTTCACCTATCAGGTTTTCAGGGATAATCATTTGTTCAATCTTATCTTTTAACAGGTAATTTTCATCTTTCAAAGATTTTTGCTCAATTGCATTTTTCACAAGATTGTTAAGTTCATCAGGGTCAACAGGTTTGGTAACATAATCATATGCTCCTTCTTTTAATGCCTGTATAGCTGTAGGGACTGAAGCAAATGCAGTTATAAGAATTACAATACTGTCTTTATCAATTTCTTTTATTTTTGTTAACAGTTCCAGTCCGCTCATTCCGGGCATCTTCATATCAAGAAGAATCAGGTCATATTTCCCTTTGTCAAATTGCTTTAGTGCATCAAGTGCATCCACTGCAGTATCTACACAATACCCTTCATCTTCAAACCAGTGGAATAACGATTCTCTTACTATTTTTTCATCATCTACAACGAGTATTTTATGTGCTTGTTTCATTCTCTGAATTATTTTTTTAATTTATCGGAAGACTTATTTTAAAAGTCGTTCCTAAAATTGAGGTCTCTTCTACTTCAATTTTTCCTTTATGTTGATTAACAATACCATATACAATTGATAAACCTAAGCCTGTACCTTTTGCCATTTCTTTTGTAGTGTAAAAAGGTTCGAATATATAAGGCAGGTCTTTTTCCGAAATTCCAAATCCGGTATCTGATATCCGTATTATTGCTTTCTTATCTTCTTTTGTCAGCTTAATAGTTATTTTTCCCTCATTTCTTCCGCTCATGGATTCAATAGCATTTATCAATATTGAAATCATCATTTGCTGAATTTTCTGAGGATTACATTTTATGATTAATTCATTTGTATCAAATATCTTTTCAAGCTTTATATTATTAATTTCAAAATGATGATTTATTAATGAAATGCTTTTATCAAGCAGGCATATCAGGTCCGAAGTAATAAATTCCTCGGTGTCGGAATGTGAAAATAAAAGCAGGTCTTTCACAATTTTCCCGCACCTAGATGCTTCATCCGATATCATCTTTGCGTATTGAATTAACTTTATGTGTTCATCATTATTTTCTCTTGCCAGTTTCTTTGTAATTAATCTGCTGAATGTAAGAATTCCTTCCAGGGGATTATTAAGTTCATGAGCTACTGTAGCTGAGAGTTTCCCGAGTGATGTAAGCTTTTCAATCTGAACGATCTGATCGTAAATATTTTTTAATTCCTGTGTCTTTACTTCTACTTTTTCATTCAGAGTTTCAGACCAGTCTTTTATTTCCCGGTAAGCCAGCGAAAGCTTTTTTGACATATCATTGAACTGATATGCTATTATACCGAATTCATTCTTGTTTTTTATATGTACCCTGTAATTTAGATTTCCTTTACCCAGCTCTTCAATTGCTTTTTTAAACTTATTTAACGGCTTGTTAACCAGGAGGAAAATAAATATTCCGCTTAAAGCGGAAATCAGAGCAGTGATAATTACAGAATTAAAAATAATGTTTTTTGTTGCAGTTGCAATTGTTTCATCAGCGCTTTTCATTGAAACTAATACATCTAACACTCCAACTAATTCTTCAGTGCTCTTATGAGCATGGCAGCTTGCAGTGTAACAGTCGGATTCATTTTTTATCGGATTTATCAACCCAAGAACCCTTTCATTTTCCATCATGAACAATCTTGTATCAGGTGCATTTACTCTTGGTTTAGAATTAGGTGTGTTATGACACCCGATGCAGGCATCGGAGCTTTTATCTATTATCTTTCCTATTTCGGTGGAATCACTTGAATATGCAATAACACCCGTTTTATTATATATACGGACTTTCTTAATCCCGGGTTCATTGCCAATTGTTTTTGTTGTTTGAGTTAAATCTTCGCGTCTGTTTAAAAGCATGCTGTACCTAGTCGAGCGTTTTATTATGTCGCTGGTAGCATATGCTCCTTCCTTTGAAATGTTTATCAGATTTTCTTCAAAAAAACGGATTGTCAGATAAGTATGTATAGATAACGCTGTAATTAAAACCAGAGAGGTAATTATGACGAGCTTGATACTGAGTTTATTGTATATTCTAGCTTTCACACTGGAAGCCGACCTTTCAATTATTCAATAATATCCAACAATACTTGAAATTTCAATGTATAAAAATTTGACAATATTTTGGAAGAAGTTTTTAAAATGTGTTTAGATATTAAACAGTCACCATCTTTTGTTCTCGGTTTTAGCTAAATTCCCTTCCCGCGTAACATATACCTTCTTTAATGTATTTATAAATATCAAAAGGTATCTGTTTGAAGTCAACCTGCCTTTAATATCATATGCTTTAATTCCGGCTAGGGCTCCTTAACGGTAGTGGAGTATATTCAAATAGAATCTCCGGAAAATAACTTTTCCAGTAAATTTTTGTATGTGCTTTTTCCTAAAATATCAGACCAGTTTTCAATAATTGCCCCTCCATCATACATTGTAACTCCAGCTTCTTCCGATGTTTTCATCAGATTTAGCAGGCTTAGCTTTGTTTCGTACAATTTATCAAAATAGACTCTTTTGTTGATGGAATTACCCAGTATTTCGAATCTTTCGGCTTCTATTATCGCGAACCAGTGTAAGTCACGGGAAAAAACATTGTTCATTTCAAGCTTTTCAACAAAGTTAAAGCTGAAGGGTGAAAGCACATTAACTTCACCCCAGCCATTACTAATATTCAGTACAGGTTCACCCTTTTTAACATTGTCATTTGAATTACTGTACTTTAATAAACTGTATTTATCAATAAATTTTGCAATATAGGGCTCAATTCCGAGATAATAGTTGTTTGCTATGAAGTTTCTTACCATCAGCCCGCTGCAAAAGTGATAACAAGGGTGAGTAAATGAAACAGTATGCTGGCCAATACCAAACATACTCTCAATTTTTTCCTGTACATCACCCTTTATCTTCAACCCTGAAAGCATTTGTTTATCAAAATCACAGTTTTCACATGCAAAATTTTTATCACATATTTTGTAGTCAATAGCCCCGCATTTCATCCAGAGGCACTTTACATCATCGAAGCTTCTATATTTATCTGATTCATTCATTGTTACCGTTCAAGAATTGTTCTTCAAAATCCGGAATTACTCTCTCGTTCAATGATGAAAGAACACCTTCAACAATATTACCGCCGTCGTACATTGTAACTCCGACAGCTTCAGGTGCAAAAGAACTCTCTGCGAGAAAATCTTTTAATCTCCTCATCTCTTTTTTTAACCAGTGTTGTGCCTGGTTTCCGGACATTAAGCCTTCTTTGTTATCCTCATTCTCAATAATTAAACCCCAGTCTTTACCATATGCATCTTTTACGGTGTTATTGAAAAGAAGGTTGTTTATAGTTTTTATAGTCCCGCTTAATGGAGATTTGAAATTAATTTGCTGACCGTGAACTTCAGCTTTTATTATAGTATCACCCTTTTTTACGGACTCTCCCGGATTTGCTATATATTTAATAAAAATATTACCCAATGCTTTTACTGCAAAATTATCTATTCCGACTTTTACAGCTTTGTCTTCAGGATGAGCCCATGTATGATAGTTAGACACTAAATACCCGGACGGTGCATAAACGCTGGATTTATCGAATACAGGAATGTCTGATACTAATGATACAGTTGCAGATTTCCTTTGTTTTGCTATGATGTGTTCTATTGATAACGCAATAATTAATGTTAGTATTACAAATAAGATAACCAATTTAATTCTCCTTTCATGAGTCAGGTTCTTGGTAATAATGAAAGCAATTTCCATTCCAAAAATTTTTAAAATAAAAAATTATCTAACTTATATATTTACAGATAACTTATATCACATAGAATTTTTGGAAAAAATTAATGGAAAACAAATGTGTATAGATATAATACAGAATAAAATTAGCATTTTCTGTAATTCATGTATACATCAAATAAAGCGTATTTATTCATAAATTGAGTGTGTTATAATTAAACACATATAATCTACATATTATACACTTTTAAAGATGTTACTATGATGTCAATGTTTAAATAATTTAATATCGAAAATTAATGTGTATGGTACGCAAAAGATACAGTTATGATATACTATATATTTTTGTAAGGAAGGAAAATTAATACTGAACAATTCCGGAAAATTGATTTTGCGGATTTTATTACTTAAGATTTTCTAAACGTAGTTTCTTCTAAATGAAAATTCAAAATAATATTTAAAATTTATTTATCATCTTTTTTGACCGATCTTCTTCATACATACATTTATAAAATTTTTTTGCAGAATTTTTTTCAATGTGTTTATTAATGCATTTAATCCAACATAAATACAACGTGTAAAAAATAGAGACTGTTTTTCTTAATAAAAATGTATTAACTTCTTATAAATATAATACTTACGTATTTATATATACTAAATATATAGGTATTTTTAGATACAAACATCGATACCAATATTGCTGATATTTATAAATACTAACTAAAAAGGTATCCATTAACTGTATATTACTGAATATGTTTAATATTGAAGAAATAAGAAGTCAATTCCCGATTACACAAAAAGAATTTAAGGTGTATGGCAGTGATGAGTTTAAAAAGCTCATTTATTTTGACCATGGTGCATCAACTCATCCTCCGCTAAGGGTTCTTAATAAATACATCGATTTTCTTAAGAATTATTATGCTAATGTGCATAGAGGGCATCATTTCCTTTCAATGATATCAAGTGAGCTTTTTGACCATGTTTACGACACGATTTACCGTTATGTAAAAGCAGATAGTGAGGATAACGCAGTTATATTAACATCCAATACAACATATGCTCTTGATATAGCTGCAAGTGTAATGTCCGGAATAGAAGGCATTACTCTGGTTTCCATGATGGAACATCACTCTAATGACCTTCCGCATAGAAAAAGGTCGGAAGTTCAGCATTTTGGCTTGAACCCGGACGGCACAATTAATATGGCTGACCTGGAATACAAGCTGCACAAATATAAAGTGAAACTTGTCGCAGTTACAGGAGCTTCAAATGTCACCGGTTATATGCCTGATATACATGGTATTGCACGTCTTGCGCATCAGAACGGTGCAAAAATCCTGGTTGATGCGGCACAGTTGCTGGCTCATAAAGCAATTGATGTAAAGCCAAATGATGACATTGAACATATTGATTTCCTTGCAGGGGCAGGACATAAAGCATATGCTCCGTTCGGCTCAGCGTTTCTGATTGGTCCAAGAAAAATTCTTGATGAAGCTGAACCATATATTCCCGGAGGCGGAACAGTTGTTTATGTAACAACTGATGATGTTTATTTTGCAAAATCACCTGACAGGCATCAGGGAGGAACACCTAATATTGCAGGGGCAATTGCTCTGGCGGAATCCCTTAAATTCCTTGATGAAGTTGGATTGGATAATATCAGGCAGCATGAAATGGAATTAACCGGATATGCTTTAAAAGGATTGAAACGTATTGAAGGAATTAATTTATTGGGTGATTTCAAGCTGAAGGACAGGCTTGGTGTTATTTCATTCAACGTTAAAGATTTAAGCAATAATCTTGTCTCAAGTGTTTTAAACTATGAATCGGCTATTGCAACTAGAAACGGTTGTTTCTGTGCACATCCTTATCTGCATTTTCTGCTTGGACTTACCGATACAACCGAACTCAGGGCAAAGCTTGTTCTGGGTGAGGATATTGATCTTCCGGGAGCAGTAAGAGTAACGATTGGTATTTTTAACACAAAAGAAGAGATTGATATACTGCTTGAAGAATTAAGCAGGATAGCGGAAAACAGGTGGAGTGCAAATTACGATGCATTAATTTCCGGCTTTTCATGTAATGAAGTTGTACTTAATCCAAATTAATATTAAAAGTTTTTTAATAATTAATAATATGGTAAATTTTATGACATCCGGACAAAACAGGAAAATCGCATCCCAATTTATGGGTTACGGAGACCCGGATTCTCCAATCTGGATAGTTGCTTATGACCCAATTATAGAGTGGGATGATAAAAAAATTAATGCTTATAAAGATATATCTTATACATTTGATAACATTCTGCTGGAATTGGGCAAATACAGCAAAGATTACTTTGGATACAGAGAAATATTAGAAGAAGTCTTTCCTAAATATGAATATCAAAAAAGATATTTTCTTACAAGCATAAAACCGTATGGAATTCATTCAAATGAGCAAAGAATAATTGAATCATCATTATTTAATATAAAATGTGATGTCTCAAGTGACGAGATATTCAATGAAATAAAAGAGAGCAGATTCAATGCTTTAGAAACTTTTTTCAGAAGCTATTACTGGAAAGAGAAATATATAATTTTTTGCGGAGGAATGAATGACAGCCTGATAAAGCAGCATTTGAGCGATTTTTTAAAAGAGCTGTATTATAGTGACAGACTACCTTACGAACGGGATGAATTTATAGGAAATATATTGGCTGATCATTCTAGAAAAAAATTCATTATTCCTTCAATTAAATATAATGATGAATATGATAAATCACAAAACAAAGGAATATTAGCCCGTCTGAAGATTGAGACAGCATAAGGTAAATTATTATGTTCTTTTAACACATCAACTCGGCAAAAATGACGAACAATAGGGGATAATGCCGATATTAATATTTAGATTATCGAATTTTTTAACATTATCCGCAAATATTTATGGCATGAAGATTGCTTATTATATGTTTGTTTAAAACAATTTAAAATTTAGGAGAAAGTTAAATGAACTCAATAAAAGCAATCACATTAATAATGCTGGTGTTTTCTTTATCATTTATTTATGCCCAGAGATCAGGAGATAAAGGGGAAAGATGGGATACAGATAATGTTCTGACACTCACAGGAACTATAACAGACGTGAACCGTCCTTTATCAACCTTTTCAGCAGATGACGGAACTGTGTATCAAATTCATATGGGACCGTTCTGGTATTGGGAAGATAATAAGTATGAACTGAAGAAGGATACTAAAGCAGTCATCAAAGCTGAAGTAAAAGGAAATGATATTTATCCATGGGAAATTGAACAGGACGGAAACAAAATGTATTTTGCGGATGAAAACGGTGTTCCAAAATGGTCAAATGGCAACGGCAAAGGATGGAAAAATGGTAAAGGATTCAATGGCAACGGTAAAGGAAAATGCTGGAAGTAAAATTAAAGATGCTAAGGCACTCCGGTAATGAGTGCCTTAGTTTTTTTGTAAATGAACTTTCTTAGGTGCATAGTGTATTATAAAAATATTTTTTGCTTCTTTGAAGAGTTACTTCATTCCCCACTTATTCAACCTGTATCTTAAATTTCTTTCCGATATTCCAAGCATTCTTGCAGCGGCTGATTGGTTATTATTAGATTGTTCCAGTGCCTGTATTACAAGTTTTTTCTCAAGCTTTTCAACCTGCCCGGATAGGTCAAATGAGTTTATATTTATCTCATCATCACCCTCAGCACCAATATTAATAAATATGTCTTCTGATGTAATAATTTCATTTCTTGAAAGAACAACAGCCCTGTAAATTATATTCTCCAGTTCTCTGACATTTCCCGGGTAATTATATTTATATAATTTTTCTGCTGCTTCTTTTGATAGAGAATTTATATTAACTTTCGATTCTTTATTATACTTATTAATGAAAAATTCAGCCAATGGAATAATATCTTCTTTCCTCTCTCTTAATGCGGGTATATGTATTGATACGACATTTAACCTGAAATACAGGTCTTCTCTGAATTTTTCTTCTTTAATGAGATCTTCAAGGTCCTTATTTGTAGCTGTTATAATCCTTATATCAACTTTAATTTGCTCAGAAGAACCTACTCGTTCAAACTTTTCTTCCTGAAGTACTCTAAGCAATTTAATCTGAGTAGATAAAGGCAGATCTCCAATTTCGTCAAGGAACATTGTTCCGCCGTTTGCAGCTTCAAACCTGCCAATTCGTTTTCTGTCCGCACCCGTAAAAGCACCTTTTTCATGACCAAATAATTCACTTTCAAGCAGGTTATCATTTAATGCTGCACAATTTACAACAATAAACGGTTTATTTTTGCGTTCACTGGCAAAATGAATGGCATTTGCAAGAAGTTCTTTGCCTGTTCCGCTTTCGCCTGTAATCAATACTGAAGCTTTACTCTCCGCTATTCTTGAAGCAACACTTAACATTTCTCCCATTTTTTTTGAACGTGTAATGATGCTGCCGATAGAATATTTCTCGCCCAGCTTTTCCTTCAACAGTTTATTTTCCGAAATCAATTGCTGGCGTTCTGATATTCTTTTAATGAGATTATCAAGTTCATTAAGGTCAATGGGTTTTGTTATATAATCGTAAGCTCCCTCTTTCATTGCACAGACTGCGTCTTCTATTGTTCCGAATGCAGTAACAATTACTACAGCTATTTCAGGTTTTAAAGTTATTATAGCTTTCAAAACCTCTATACCATTTTTACCGGGCATTTTAAAATCTGTAATAACTATATCAATATCATTTTTTACAGCTTTTTCGATACCTTCATCACCTGAGGACGCCTCAATAATATAATGACCTTTCTTTTTCAGGTTTCCTGAAAGTATCATCCTCTGGGCTTGCTCATCATCTATTATTAAAATATTCATTTCAGTTCAGTGGAATTGTTATTAAAAATTTTGTTCCTGTTCCGGGTATGCTTTCAACTTTTATTAATCCGTTATGCTGAGAAACTATTTGTTGAACTAAACTCAGCCCTAAACCTGTACCGTTAGGTTTTGTTGTGAAATACAAATTAAATATTTTACTCAAATTCTCCCCGGGTATTCCGTATCCGTTATCGCTTATAACAATTTCTGCATTATTCTCATATTTTTGCATATTAAAGTTAATTTCTCCGCCTTCTTTAACAGCATCCATCGAATTATTTAGCAAATTTATCAATGCCTGTTTCATAAGGTCTATATCAATCCTTAAATCAAAATTATCGTTATTAACAAATATTAATTTTATTTGTTTTGAACCTGTCGATGCTTCCGCAACTTTCTTAATATCTTTCACAAAATCAATTGAATTAATATTTATTAAATTTATTTTGGGAGGTCTTGCATAGCGGAGGAATTGCTGTATTATATTATTTACTCTTTTAGTTTCCGAAAGCAATACGCCGGTAATATTTTTATATTCGTCTTTATTCTCACCCGGAATAAATTCATTATCATATCTTTGAGCAATCATGCTAATAGTGTTTAGTGGATTCCTAATCTCATGCGCAACGCCGGAAGCAAGCTCTCCCATTGCAGCAAATTTTTCCCGCTGCTTTGATTGTTCTTCAGCATTTTTTATTTCAGTTATATCCTTTATTACTATTGTAAATGCGTCTACATTACCGCCTTTATCAAATGTAAACGCCGAGCTTACACTTGTTATTATATTTTTGCTGTTTCTGTAAAAAGATATTTCTTCATTATTGATAGTTTTTTTAAATTTAATATGCTTTTCAAGTTCATGAAATTTTTCGGGAAGAACTTCATTTATCTTTTTTCCTGAAATAGTATCCTGTTTTAAGCCAAACAAGAGCTCAGCATTTTTATTAAATATTGTAATAGTGCCTGTTTTATCAGTTGAAATAACTGCGTCTGCCATATTAGCCAATATATTTCCTGTGTAAGTCCGGATTTTTTCATACTTTGTTGATAGAGACTTATAATTCTGACTGATAAATATTATACTTATCGAAATGAATGATATAAGAAAGAGTATTATTGATAATATTATAATACGCCTTAACATTCTTGATTCAAGTGCCTGCATCTGTTTTGTTGAAATTCCTACCCGGAATATTCCCAGCTTCTTACCGTTTACAAAAAATACTTTAGCTGTTTCAAATATTTCTTTATTTTGAAATTCAAAATATCTTGTATTAATTGAGTCACTTTCAGTTGTATGTTTCAGAAAAGTATCGTTATCGATATTATTCATCCCGCTTACATCCCGGTTTGAAGATATTATTCCATTAAAATCCTGAAGAACTATATATTCAATTCCTTCATGGTTCCCAATATCGTTTATCATTTTGTCAAATCCTGTCTTTCTTTGAAAATCCAATATGTATTCTGCATCAACATTTACAACTATAACACCATCCCTGTTATTTTTTCTTTTAACAGCAACTGCAAACCTGTCACCTTTTTCATGGCGTGCTTCTTTAAAGCCTATTATTATCTCGTCTTTTTCACCTTTAAGAATAGGTTTAATAAATTCGCCCGGAGAATGTTTTTGTAAACCTGTTTCCCGGGCAGTATCGGGATGAGGATTACTGACAACTTTTTCTCCATCATTATTAAAAATATTAATTCTATAAAGATTGTTTTCTAATGCTATCCCCTCAAGTACTGTCGGAGTTAAAATTGATAGACTATCCAATCTTGATATCATTCTTGCAGAGCTTAATAATCTTTGCCCTATAAGATCTTCAATTTCTTCATTTGATATTACTGCATTAACACTGCTCCAATTGATTGTCTCAATAAGAGATTCAGCTTCCTGTTTCATTAGAATTTGCAGTTCTTCTTTACTTTGGCTTAACTCAAGAAAAGCAGAACTAACCATTACAGCAGCAATCACAACAGCAATAGATATAATATACCATGGACGAATAAAAGTAAGAAAAGTAGTGAATTTATTTTTACTTTTCATAAAAGCAGTTCTTATTTTGAAATTAACAATTATTAACTCATTTAACAAGTATTAGGAAATATTAAAATAAATGGTATTTATTTTAATATTTTTATCCAGTATATTTCGTTAAACAACGAAATGAATAATCTGGAAAAACAAACAGAGATTTTCAAAGCATTATCGGATAAGAGCCGTCTCCGTATATTAAAGATGTTGTCAAAAAAATCTTTATGCGTTTGTGAAATTACAGAAGTCCTTCAATTAGCCACTTCAACAGTCTCTAATCATCTCAGTATTCTCAAAGATACAGGTCTGATTATTGATAAAAAAGACAAAAAATGGATTAATTATCAATTAAATCCTCATCCGGATGACCCGGCTGTTTCATCTGTACTTGTTTCATTGCATCTGCTTCTTGAAGACGATGAATTGGTTAAGAAAGACAAGGAAATGATTAAAACCGTTAATAGGGAAGTATTGTGTTCAAAAACCTGATAATATTTTGATTCGTTCAACAGCTAATTGAAAAATTATTTGTCAGTTTTAAAAAGTAATTAATAATGTTAACAATAAGAGTATTTGGAGGAGATTGTCCTAACTGCAATCAACTTGAAAAAATGTGTTTTAATGTTCTTGCATATAACTCAATGGATGCTGATGTGCAAAAGATAACAGATATAAAGAAAATTGCTGAATACGGTATTATGCATACACCAGCATTAGTAATTAATAATAAAGTTTATTGCAGCGGAAAGCTGCCAACGGAAAAAGACCTGTTCAGGTGGTTCCGGTTAAACTTAATTGAAAGCTGTAATTTGCAATGAAAACTCTTGCACTTTCTATTCCTAAAGACCGGAAAAAAGTTATTATCCCTCTTCTGCTTCTTCCTGTTTGGATATTAATATACTTTAACCTTGATAGTTCGATAAAATATTTTGTTTATTCTATAATTAACCTGCCACTTGAGAACAAATTCTCCGATGCAGTATTTTTCTTCATTTTCGAATCTATAAAAGTATTACTGCTTCTGGTTATAGTTATATTTTTTATCTCAATAATACGTTCATATTTCTCACCAGAAAAAACAAGAAAGTTTCTTGAGGGTAAACCTTTATTTGCCGGTAACGTGCTGGCTTCAATGCTTGGTATCGTAACTCCGTTTTGTTCTTGCTCAGCAGTTCCTTTATTTGTCGGTTTTGTTGAAGCAGGAATCCCGCTTGGTATAACTTTCTCGTTTCTGATAGCAGCACCAATGATAAATGAAGTTGCAGTCGTACTGTTGTTTGGATTATTCGGATGGCAAACTGCTTTAATATATACCGGTTCAGGATTAATTATAGCAATATCTGCCGGATATATTATCGGTAAACTGAAATTGAACAGGTTTGTGGAAGAATGGGTTTATGAAGTAAAATCAATTAAGCAAAATTCTGTTGATGAAAAGATTTCTTTTGCTGAACGGATTGATTATGGCTATACAACATTAAAAGAAATAGTTTCAAAGGTCTGGATATATATATTATTAGGTATTGCAGTAGGAGCGGGTATTCATGGATATATTCCGGAAAACTTCATGGCAGGTATAATGGGTAAAACGGAATGGTGGTCAGTTCCTTTATCTGTTCTCATCGGGATTCCCTTGTATTCTAATGCAGCAGGGATAATTCCGGTTATGATGGCATTAATTGAAAAAGGTGCATCACTCGGAACTGCTCTTGCATTTATGATGTCTGTAATAGGCTTGTCACTTCCTGAAATGATAATATTAAGAAAAGTATTAAAGCTGCAATTAATATTTATTTTCATTGGTGTGGTTGGTGTTGGAATAATTATAATAGGTTTTCTTTTTAATATTATTTATTAACAAATGAAAAACATTTCTTTTTATAGTTTTATCTTTTTATTTCTATTAATTGTTAGTATCAATTCCTCCGGCTGCAAAAAACAAGATACAGCATCAGAGATGCAAAAACCCGATTCTTTAAAACAAGAAGAGTTTGTTGATTCATTGATTGTCCAGCCTGATAATGCTTCCGATACTGTTAACATCCCGGTTACAAATTCTGCGGAAAAGCAAACTATTAAAGATACTGCTATAAAACAGGTAAACAGAAGAATAATTGTTTATTATTTTCATGCCACAACAAGATGTGTTACTTGTATAAATATTGAAAATTATACTCAGGAGGTTGTTAACACCAAATTCAGGAAAGAGATGAAAAACAAAAAGGTTTATTTCAAATCCGTGAATTTTGAAACTTCTCCGGATGAACATATTATAGAAAAATTTAATCTAACCTCAAGCTCAGTAATTCTAGCCATGTATGAAGGGAAAAAAAGAATAACCTGGAAGAACCTGGAAGATGTCTGGGACCTTGAGCATGACAAAGAACAATTCTCAAATTATATAGAAGATGAATTAAAACATTTCTTAAAAAAATTAAAAGAAATAGAAACATGAATATAAAAATCTTAGGTGTTGGCTGTCCCAAATGCAGGCGGCTTGAAGAAAAAGTAAAAGATGTTGTAAAACAAAACAACATTGCTGCTGAGTTTGAAAAAGTAACTGATGTGCAGGAAATGATGAAGTATGGAATAATGATGACTCCAGGGCTTGTAGTAAATGAAAAGCTAAAATCAAGCGGAGTAATTGCAAAGGATGAAGATATTCTTAAATGGATTCATGAGGAAATGTAATGAAATCAATATTAATTTTATTAGTCACATTATTGCTTTCGATTACTTCGTGTAAAAGTAAACAGGATGATTCAACAAAAACAGATACTACTCAGGAAGTCACCAAGGCAAAAATTACATTTGTAGAGCTTGGTTCAGTTAATTGCATACCCTGCAAGCAAATGCAGCCGGTTATGAAATCTATTGAGGAAAAATATAAAGGTCAGGTTAAAGTTGTTTTTCATGATGTGTGGAAAGATAAAGCACCGGCACAAAAATACGGTATTCAATTAATACCAACTCAGGTTTTCCTGGATGAGAATGGAAAAGAGTTTTTCAGGCATGAGGGCTTTTTTCCCGAAGAAGATATAGATAAGCTTTTACAGGCACAGGGGTTAAAAGCAGACAGTTAATTAATACTGACTGTATAATTACATATTTTAGAATTATTCAGGATTTAAAATGAATAAAAAAAGCTTATTTATATTCTTAATAATAGTATCGCTCGTTTTTATGTTCAGTATATTATTAATAAATTCAGATAAAAATACTGTAAATAAACAAGATACTAAAAAGGAAAATTTTTCAACAATGAGTGTTTGCCCGCCTTTTAACTTATATGATGAAAATGGTAATATAATAGACCCGGTAAATAACATTAATGCAAATGTTCCCTATTCTCCAAAGCAAACCTGCGGCAAGTGTCATGATTACGAGAAAATAACAAAAGGATTTCATTTCCAGCAGGGAAGGGGAGAAAAGCCAACTGAGGAAATGTCAAAAAGATACCAATGGGTTACTTCCCCGGGAGTTTACGGAGGTAACTGGTGTTCACCTGCTCCTTTATATAGAAAGCTCGCTTTCAAACAAAATAAATCTGCAGGTGATATCGACATGACTTCGTTTGAATATATAACTGCAACTTGCGGTTATTGTCATCCGGGCGGTGGTTCGCTTGAATATGATAGAGACAATATAAGATATGATAAGAAAATGCAGGACAGCACAAATAAATTGACGGCAGGCGGAGATAACGGATTGGACGGAGATTTTTACAAAGCTAGGTGGAGTGAAACCGGGGTAATTGAAGCTGATTGTATGCTTTGTCATCTGCCTGAATATGATTATAAAAAACGAAATGCGATGATTGACAGCTTAAATTTTAAATGGACTGCAACTGAAGGCTCAGGACTAGGCAAGGTTGAAGGAAGTGTAAAATCAGGTGAGACAGTTAAAGTAACATATGACATATTTAAATTTGATTTAGACGGAAAGCTCTCCATGCATTTTGTAAGAGAGCCCAGAAATGAAACATGTCTTAACTGCCACGCAAAACCCGATTGGAAAAAGAAAGGCACTGATTTCTCTTCAAGAAGAGACGTACATATTGCAGTAGGGCTTAAATGTGTTGATTGCCACCCGGCAGGCAGCAGCACTTCCAACGAACTAATTAGAGGTAAAGAAGAACATAACTTTGGAAAAGGAGATGACCCCGGAGGGTTTGTTAGAAATGACCTGGATAATACAGTAAGGACCTGCGAGAACTGCCATATTGATGGTTATTTGAATGCCCCTCAAGCAAAACATTCATGGCTGCCGCCATTACATTTAGAAAAAATTGCATGCCAAACGTGCCATATTCCAGAGAAATCAGTAAAATCAGCTTTAGTTCAGGTAAGTGATGTATATAACAACGGACCAAAGATTTCTCCACCTGCAAAACATATTTGGACTTTCTATGACCAGAATATGAATTACTGGAATCATTATGGCGAACTCAATATGTTTACGGCTAGAGATATGCCAACCGATGAATTTAAACCCGAATATGTAAGCTATAAAGATAAAATTTATCCTGTAAATTCTGTTCACAGCGCATGGCCGGGTATTTCTACCGAAGGAAAAGAAGGATTAGACCAGCCAAAGATGAAAGATATTTATACTATGTGGACAGCTCACTTATCTGACAAATCTAAATTCCCGTTACTTGATATAATTACAGATGATAACGGTGATAAAATACCTGAAGTAAATAAAGAAGAAGAAATTGATGCGTTTATAAAGTCCGTTAATCAGAGATTAATTGATCTGAAATATGACATGACAGGCAAGAAAGCTGTATGGGTCAATAATGACAGAGTATATACTGATGGTAAAAATTTCTTTACTATTGAAAAAAATGAATTTGAATCATCGCCTTATGCCTCTGTTTATAAATACAGTCACAATGTTTTTCCTGCTAAAACTGCACTAGGAATAAATGGGTGTACAGATTGCCACTCTGATAATTCCGGATTTTTCACTTCTTCAGTTGTAAAATATCCTTTCGGTAATGATGGAAAACCCATTACTGAACCTCAATACAATAGAATGGGACTTTCTGCAATTGATGTTTATCTTGGAATTTTCAGAGAGGAATATTTGAAAAAAGTATTTTACTCACTTATGATTTTACTTGCTATTACTTTTTTCATTTATCTTATTATCCGGCTTCTGGGTGACAATTATTTATTGAAATATTCAGCCGGGCAAGTCAATTTTATTTTATTTATTATTTTTACCATAATGTTAATGTCCGGAATACTGATTTATTTGAAACCTGGCTTGATTGAATTTGTTTTACCATCAAAGTTTATTCTTGATTCAAATCATTTTTTGATATCTGTAATTAATTTTATAATATCGTTATTGTGTATTTATATTTTTAGTAGATTTAAGGGAAAAACAAAATCTTATAAATTGATTCAAAATTTTATTTTCTTATTTCTTTTTACTGCAGCTATAACAGGTTTTCTAATGCTTATTCAATTTAACTTTATTTACCCTGTTGTAAAATATGCTTACACTTTATTTGATATTTCTCAGGTCTTTTTAACATTATTTATTTTGATAACAATTTATAAGTTTATATTTGATTTGTTAAACAAACCTAAGCTAAAAATATCCGGATGAGCTAAACATGAGTAAAACAATAGGGATTATCGGATGTTCAGGTGCTTCAAATACCGGTGCGTATTCAGATATAGTTGCAAGAAAATTAATGAAATCAGGAAAAGCTAAAATGCTTTGTCTTGCAAGATTCAGTATAGATGAAAAATTTTCTGAACAGATGAAAAAAGAAATTGATGAATATATTGTACTTGATGGTTGTCCTATTAATTGTGCCGAAGTTATAATGAAGAAAGCCGGGATAGATACGTTTACTCATATTAATACAACAGATTTCGGAATAGTAAAGAGTAAGACCCCTGTAACCAATGAAAAAGTTGAAGAAATTTCCGAATTTATTTCCAAAAGTATTTCCGAAGGTATTATTAAAACCTAATATAACTGTTACATTAGATTTAAATTTTTAAAAAAATATATTACTAATGATAAATGAAATATTTACATGGCTAAACACTTTGCTTACAGGCAATATTTGGATAGCTATAATTGGTTCTTTCTCATGGGGTATATTAAGCGTTTTGCTTAGTCCTTGCCATCTTTCTGGTATTCCACTTATTATCGGGTTTATTAACTCAAGAGGGCAAATAACTCTTAAGCGAACATTCACACTTTCATTAGTATTTGCTTCCGGTATCCTGACTACAATTGCTGTTATCGGTTTAATTACCGCTTTGCTTGGAAGATTAATGGGAGATGTCGGTGAGTATGGTAATTACCTGGTGGCGTCAGTTTTTTTTATTATGGGATTATATTTATTAGATATAATAAATCTGCCCTGGGATAGTAGTGGTATCAGGTCTACAAAGAGTAAAGGATTGCTTGCCGCCTTAGCACTTGGTTTGTTATTTGGTATTGGGCTTGGTCCGTGCACATTTGCTTTTATGGCTCCGGTTCTTGGAGTTGTTTTTAGTACTGCTGTAACAAGCTTATCTTTTGCTTTATTGCTTTTGTTAATGTTCGGTTTAGGGCATTGTTCGGTTATTGCAACAGCCGGGACATTAACGAAAAAATTACAGCTATATTTAAACTGGACAGAAAAATCAAAAGCTGCGGTTTATGTAAAAAGAATTTGCGGAGTCTTAGTTATTTTTGGCGGAATATATATGATATATACAACTTTTTAAACAAATATGAAATATTTATTAAATATTATAATTATTATTTCCAGCTTTTCATTAATTTCTAATTCAAAGTCTATTTCACAGACTTACATTGATTTTACTGCAAACGATTTAGAAGGTAATGAAATAATATTAAGTTCATTGCTTAAAAATGGACCTGTCATGATTGCATTCTGGCGTACATGGTGTCCTTCATGTAATGAAGAACAAAAGGCAATGAATGAGCTATATAGTAAATATAAGCCGAGCGGATTTCAATACCTTGGAATAAATGTGGATAATCAGAAATCCGTCTCGAAAGTAAGAGCATATGTTTCTGCACATAATTTTACTTTTACAGTAATATTAGATACAGACAAAAAAATATTTGAAATGAGCGGCGGGACAGATGATATTATGCCATATTCGTTGATTTTAAGTAAAACCGGAGATATAATACATACCCGTATTGGTTTTAAAAGCGGCGATGAAAATGAAATTGAAAATGAAATAAAAAAAATTCTGAACCTGAATTAACTTTTTTTAAGTTGGTTATCCTGTACAAAGTCCGGCTGCTTTTATTGCTTACCTTAATAAGTTTGGTAAATCTTAATATCTATTCACAAAATGAAAATAAGCTTAAAGCCGGTGTAAATAATTTATTAAGATATGGTAATGGAAAAGAAACTTCTTCGGGTTTGTCTTATAATAAGGAATATTTTGAAGATTTAACAGATGTGAAAATATCAACCAAAGATTTATCTGCAGGTTTTAGGTTTGAAATGAATAAACCTTCTGAGCTTGGGCGTGATTTCAAAGGTATCAGTAAAAGATATGTAGAGTTTACTAACCATGATAACTTTGATATACGTGCCGGCAGCTTTTGGGAGATCATCGGAAGAGGCTTAACCCTTAACAGCTTTGAACAAAGACAGCTTGCTTTTGATACAGGGCTTGACGGTATTCGCATAATATTTAAAAGTGCTTTAAATAAAAATAAAAGTATTCGTTTTAAATCAGAAATAATTGGCGGTTATTTGGAGTACTCTGATTATTTAAAACCTGAGAGAATTGAAAAATATGATTTAAAAGATGCAAATCTTGAACTTACATTTTTTTCATTATTAGATTTTGGCTTTAACTATGTTTATGCTAAAGGAAAGATACCATCCGGAATTTATGAAACTGATATTAATGCCCATCTGCCGGAAATATATTTTTCATTTAATACTTCAAAATTCCAGTTATTTTCTTCATATGCACATAAGAGAACAGAAATTTCAGCTAATGACCTGTTTCCGGTTTCATTTACTTCTATGGGTGACGGTTTGTATTCAAGTGTTAACTATTCTATAAAAAATATAGGTATTTCATTAGAATATAAAAACTACAGGTTTGATCTTACTACGCCTGATAATCAAAGTACTGAGCGCCCTACAAAAGCATTACCGTTTCAAAATCCCCCTGCTGCGGTTAAACAGCAGACCACGGTTTTAACTTCAAGAGTACCGCATCCGACTGATTTCAATGATGAGGTTGGCTTCCAGCTTGATGTGTTTTATATGCCGGGTGAAGATTTATCTATTTCACTAAATGGTAGCATTGCTTCAAGGCACTATAGTTTTTATGACGCAGACACGTCTTCAATTGTAAGGTTTTCTACTAATAAACGTAATTTAAACTTTTTACCTTCTCTTAAAAATGATTTTTCACCTTATTCTGAAATCAGCATTGAATCAGAGTATTATTATTCAGATAAATTATCAGGAAAGCTTGGTTTTTATTATCAACATAGCATTACCTACAATGACTTTTTCAAAGATTCACCGGATAAGAAGCACTACATAACTATGCCAATTGAAGCAAGATATAATCTTAATAATAAAATTTCGCTTAAGCTGCATGTAGAAAGCCAGTGGGCTTATAATTCATTAAGGGAAGCAAAGTATCAGAATTTTTCGAATTATTTCACATCATTTTTCATAACAAGGTCTCCTGATCTGGCATTTTCAATCAGCGGTGAATACACTACAGATAAGCTTGAACTGTCTGGTAAGAATGCATGGCTCGAAGCAGAAGCTAGCTGGAATATTAACTCGTCTAATATAATCACAATAGCTTTTGGCTCAGAAAGAGGCGGACTCAGGTGTACTAGCGGAATTTGCAGATATATTAATCCATTTAACGGATTCAGATTAACAATTCAGAATATATTTTAAATATATATTTTATTGATGAAAAGTAAATAATGAAATATTTAATACTACTTTTAACATTTTTGATTTTGTTACCTTTTTCATCGTGTGAAGATAATCTTAACTCACCAGCAGTTAATCCTGATATTAAAGCTAACAGTAAAGTAATGGTAGAATTATTCTCAAGTATCTCATGTGTAAAATGCGTACAAGCAAGTATATACTGTGATAATATTAGTTTCTTAAAAGGCATTACTGCAAACGATAGTAATGTTGTAATAATAAATTATCATCCGTCCTTCTTTTCATCTGACCCGCTTTATCAGTTTAATAAACAATTAAATATCGAAAGACAGAATATTTATGGTATATTTTTTATTCCATCAGGATTTGTAGATGGCTCTAATTTGCCTTCTCCTTTTTCGTCATCCGAATGGACAAATCAAATTAATTCAGAGCTGTCAAAAACTAAAGATATCAAAATATCTTTACAAAATTCTGTTGATACTATAAATAGAACAGGGTCTCTTGTAATACAAATAACACATTTGAATAATGTAGATAATTATGGAATTGGTGATTTAAGATTATTTATTATTGTAACTGAAGATGATTTATTTGTAAATGCACCAAATGGCAAGAATTATTACAATAATGTTGCACGGCAAATGATAAATCACCCGGGTGGAGAACAAGTTCAAATTCAAACGGGACAAACAACAATCACAAAAAATTACTCGGTAATTCATGGAATTGTAATTCAGAACTCTGTAATCGTTGTTTTCATTCAAGAATTTGATTCAAATAAAATAGTCACTTCTGAAAAAATTAAAATACACTAAGAATCTATGCTAAATATCCAGAATGACAAAATCAATAAAACAAAAAATATTTATGAAATATATTAGTATTAAACAAATTTCAGTCTTTATGTTCAGCGTTTTTATAGTTTTTGTATTGTTCTCATGTAAGAATTCTTCAAAAGAACAGGAATTTACTCCTCCTTCAATTGTATTTAATGAGGAGATGCATGATTTTGGCAAAGTAAAAGAAGGACCTCAGCTTGAATACTCATTTCAGTTCACTAATAAAGGTGGTGATACATTGAAGATATATAATGTAACTACAAGATGCGGATGTACTACTGCTGCACCGGATAAAAAAGAATATCTTACAAATGAGAATGGTAATATTAAAGTAACATTTTTCACCCAGAGCAGAAACGGAAAGCAAGATAAAGATATTCATGTGAGCACAAATGACCCTAAAAATCCTATGAAGACTTTGAAAATAACTACAGAGATTAAATAATAATTACCTTTATTTAACCTAATTTATGAGATTGTGAAATGTGCAGTTATTGAAAATAAATCCGAAGTTTTTTCTTGTCAATAATAATTATTGGGTACATTAAATGCTTTTTTGTAATCTTCTATCCTGTTAATATTTAAAAACATTCCATCTTTGTAACATGGAATAGCTTCAGAATTAATTATTTCTGCTCCAATATTTTCAATTAAGGCTAATACTTTACATTTACTTTTCCCTGTCGAATTTTCATCAAGCTTAAGTAATAACTCATTTGCATTTGTTAAACATGATTTATCATATACTCCGCATAACTGCTGAACAAAACCATCAGCTTTCACCACTGTAATTGGCTTTTTTGTTGGGTATTCTATTATATAAGAAATTAATTCCGGTGTTATAAGTGGTATATCACATGATATAATGAAATTTTTGTCAGTATTGGAATAAGTCAAACCTGAATGTATTCCGGAAAGCGGTCCTTTTTGAGAAATGATATCTTCGAATTTTTTTAAATCAATAAACTCATATTCTTCAGGTGAATTTGTAATAATTATCACATTCTTAAATAAAGATTTCATAATTCCGGCAATATATTCAATAATAGTAGTATCCCTGAAAGGAAGAAGAGCTTTATTTGTGCCCATTCTTAAGCTTTTTCCGCCGGCAAGAATAATTCCTGTTATATTATTATACATCTTACACTTTCTCCTACAGGTATACTTTTCTTTTCTTCTTCAACTTCAATTAAACAATTAGATTGTGCCATCGAATACATATCACCTGATGATTGAGAACCTATTACGTTAACATAGTTTTCTCCATTTTCGGTATAATAATGTCCTCTTAAGAAATGTCTTTTGGGGTCTTTTTTCTTAACATCATTCGCAATCTTTGCGTTTATGTGATTTTCATTATATGAATTAAAATTTCTGAGGTATGGATCTCTGAAAAATAATATAAAACTAACCAGGCAGGATATTGGATTGCCGGGAAGTCCTAATACAAGTTTTTTATTTTCATCTTTTCCGTAAACACCAAACATAAAAGGTTTGCCTGGCTTAATATTAACTTTTGAGATTTTAGATTTCACGCCTGATTTTTCATATATTTTGCCCAAATAATCATATTTACCGGCAGAAACCCCGCCTGTTGAAATTAAAATATCTATATCTTCTGCCAATGCTGTTTGAATAGTTTTTTCAATATTAAGTTTATTATCAATTACAATTCCCAGGTCAACAGCAATCATATTCAATTTTCTTACTGCTGCAATAATACTGTATAGATTAGAACATCTTATCTTGTCATCATATGGTTTTTCATTTACAGGAATCAATTCATCACCTGTTGCCAATACGCCGATTTTTAATTGCTTAAAAACTTTCACGTACTCTTTTCCGCATGATGCTGCCATTGGTATATGCTGAATACCGAGCAATGTGCCGCGTGTCAAAACCCGTTCATGTATTGAAATATCTTCAGCTCTTCTTCTTATATTTTGTCCTTGTTTGAATTTTGTATCCCTTATTAACTCTGCAGAATTCTCATCCATAATAATATCCTCTACCTGAATAACCGTATCCACTCCAGGCGGAATTTTACCGCCGGTTGTTATATAAACAGCAGAATTCTCATCTACAATAATATCTTTAAAATTACCCGCTGAAATTTCCCCTATTAAATTCCATTTCTTGATTTTATCATCAAACTTAATTCCTATTCCATCCATAGCTGAATAGTCAAAAGAGGGGAGCGGCACATCTGTATAAATGTCTTCAGCTAAAATTCTATTGAGAGAATCAAGTATATGAATCTCTTCCTGCTGAAATGGAAATTGCTTAAATTCACTTATAATAATTTCCAGTGCTTCGTTATAACTAATCATAATATTTCAATTTTATCGTTTATAAATATTTCACCTGATTTTATTACTTTGCCAAAAATTCCTTCTGTAGGCATTACACAATTTCCCACCCGGTAATAAATTGCACATTTATCATGGCACTCTTTGCCAATCTGTGTTATTTCAACTTCAGCGTCATTTCCTATTTTTAATCTGGAACCAATAGTTAAGTTAGGAACATCGATAAACTCCGTTGTAATATTCTCTGCAAATGCTCCCGGTCTTAGCCCGGGAAGTTTTGTCCTCATCTTGTTTATACTCTCAATTGCAAGAAAGCTTACCTGCCTGTGCCATTTACCTGCATGTGCATCGTTTTCAATTCCATAGTCAGCTATCATTTTTGCAGAAGCGATATTACTTTTGGGAATTCCCTTCTTTTTGCTTATCGAAATAGCTGTAACTTTCGCTTTATTCATTTTCTTCTATATTCCCCGCTTTTTCCGCCAGTCTTTGATAAAAGGCACACATTAGATATTGTAATTGATTTATCCACTGCTTTGCACATATCATAAATAGTTAAAGCTGAAACCGAAATTGCCGTTAAAGCTTCCATTTCAACACCTGTTTCTGCTGTTGTACTAACAGTAGATTTAATTTGTATACAATAATTTTTGCTGTCAAACTCAAAATCAATTTCTATATTTGATAAAAATATGTTGTGACAAAGTGGTATTAAGTTAGATGTTTTCTTAGCTGCCTGTATGCCTGCAATTCTTGCAATTGCTATTACATCACCTTTAGCAATATTATTTTTCTTTACAAGTCCGAATGTTTTTTTTGATAAATAAACTTCACCGTATGCTTCTGCTTCACGGTAAGTAAGTGCTTTCTCACTTACATCTACCATTTTTGCTTTTCCTTTTGAATCAACGTGCGATAACATTTTCATTTCTATCCTCCTGCCTTTAGCATATAGTTATAATCCATTTTTGCAAGTATTTCCGGTGGGGGATGAACTTCATTTTTTAATTGGAGAAAATCTGCAATTTTTTCTGCGATAAATTCGTCTGCATATAAATTATCTTCCAGTAAATACTTTAAGTTAAGCTCACTTTCTTTTCCTGTAAAGAGGCATAATCTCAGCTTGCCATCTGCTGTAATTCTTAACCTGTTACAGGAACTGCAAAAATGATTTGAGATTGAGCTGATAAATCCAACTTTGCATTTATATCCTGCAATTATGTATTCATCGGATACTGAAGCATTGATTTTCGATACCGGTGTTAGCTTAAATTCATTTTCGATTTTCTTTTTCATCTGCTCACAGCTGATAAATAGTGATTTATCCCAGCCGTTCTGTGTAAATGGCATGTATTCTATAAACCTTATTGTTACATTTCTATCTTCAAAAAATTCTACGAAATCCGGTATTTCATTATCGTTGATACCTTTAATGACCACGCAGTTTATTTTTACATAAGAAGAACCTTCTTCTTCAGCTTCATATATCGACTCTATTACATCAGGCAGTTTATCCTTGCCTGTAATATCTTTAAAAGAATTATTTTTAAGTGTATCAAGACTTATATTAAACCTGTCTATTCCTGCATTGGTTAATTCTTCTAATCTATTCTGTAATAATGTACCGTTTGTTGTTAAACAGTATTCTAAATCAAATTTCTGTTTTAGCGGTTTAATTCTTTCAAATAATTGCAGCACATTTTTTCTTGCAAGCGGCTCACCGCCGGTAAACCTGATTTTCCTTGTACCAAGATGTGATGCAAAAATATTTATCAGCCTGTAAATTTCTTCAAAGCTGAGAAATTTATTATTATTTGTTTTTGCGGTATTGCTTACCGGATTGCAGTAAATACAATTAAGATTGCATGCATCTGTCAGAGAAATTCTCAGGTAATTATGAACTCTTCCGAATTTATCTTTTAATTCTTTCTTCATATTAGTGCAATTAATAATGCTGCTGCTCCTGCTGTAATTACAATAAAAGCAGGATGAAGCTTAAAGAAAATTGTGAGTGAAAATCCAAGCCCTAAAAACAAAAAGCTTTTCCAGTCAGCAAAGTTTTTTATAATATACTGATATATAATTGCAAGTATCATTCCGATTACTGCAAATTTTATCCCGTCAAAAGCAGTCTTGAAAGCCATATTATTTTCAAATTTGGCATAAAACTTAGCTGCTATTACAATAAGCAAAACAGGAACAGTAAGGTTTCCAAGATTTGCAACAATTGCTCCGGGTATACCTGCAACTTTATATCCTGTATATGTTGCGAATTTTATTGATATTGCCCCGGGAATTACTTCAACCATTCCAAGCACTCTCATAAATTCATCGTTCGAAAGCCATGAATGTGCCGTAACAATTTCTCTTTCTATAATTGGAATAAATGAATAAGCACCTCCGAATGAAAAAGAACCTATCTTTAAAAAAGATAAATAAAGATTTAATAAATCATTTGCCATTTTGGTTATCTATTATATCATCAACCCAGCTAAGCGCTGCCATCATAGAAGGGAGACCGATAGTCGGGAGTGATAGTTTTACAGCATGGTGTATCTCTTCAGGTGTTACACCTGCTTTTAATGCTTTTCTTGTATGGGAATGAACTGCCCCTTCCATCCTTGCACCGGTGGATATTGCTATTTTTATTAATGCTCTGGTTTTATCATCCAGAGGTCCGGCTTTATGTACTGCTGTTCCCAGGTCTTCATATGCTTTTCCAATATCCGGATTTTCATCCATGAATTTTTTATATCTTTTTGGTACTGCCATTTTATTGAATATTTAGTTAAAGAAAAAACCCTTTTCCTTACAATTGAAGAAAAGGGTTTTTTAAAAAACCTGCTTACTTTTCTCCTTTGCAAATATGGCAGGCAAAATCATTTCTAAATTTACCCTATCGGTTTATTCTCCATGTCAATTGATTTAGGAAAATAAACTCGGAGATATATTTTAATTAATCAGAATATCGTAAAATGTTTCGAAACTTTGTGACTATCACTAACGCGTTTAGTGCACTCCAAAAACTTTGTAATCTTTTCCCAAAGGGACCCCTTCAGGGCAATTTTTCGATATAATTCGAAATTGAAAATTCGCAATTCGTAATTGTTTAGCATCCTTCTTTTTTCTTCTTACCGGTTGTTGGGGCAGGATTTACTCCACCAGGACTTTCAATCTTTGGCATTTCCATCTTAGGCGTTACGTTGGTTCCTGTTTCCTGCTGACCAGTAATAGGGGAACCACCGAAGAATTTGCTAATTTCTTTCTTCTTTTCAAAAGCTGTTTTCTCTTCTGCTGTTCCGTTTTCAGGAAATATAGGGAAAAGTACTTTTGTTTTCCATTCATCTAGTCCGCCTGTTAACATATACACACCTTTGAAATCTTTTGCTTTTAATAACATCCAACCCTGCGCAGAATGAATGCCGCCATCAGAATAAAGGATTATCTTCTCGCTTCTTGTTATATTGTAATTTTCAAGCTGCGGCAATGTCACATTTTCTGCATTAGGAATGTGGTATTCTCCAAAATCTTTTTCGTTTCTCAGGTCAATTAATCTGTAATCTGATTTTTCTTTTATTATCCAATCAGCAAGCTCATCGACTGAAACATGATCAACTTCATTCTGAACTATTAATGACAGTTCCTTTGTATCCATTTTTACAGTATTTCCTTTATAAGGACTACCTGCGAACAATCCAATAAAACCAATAACAACTGCAATTAATGCAAGCCGTTTATTTAGATTCAGGTTTGATAACATACATTTCATTTTAACTCACCGCCTTCTTGCTTTGAATTTTCTTTTCTCCCCATTCAGCCAGTGCAAAAGCACCAACTGCCATCAATACAACTAAGAATACAACTAAACCATAAGGTAAATTAAGGAATTGAGGCAGAGTAACCGTACCCATTGGGGTTGAATCTGCAAAGCCCTGCAGCCATGGATACATTTCACCAAAGATAAAAACACCTCCAAATATTCCGATGAAATAAACCATAGCATCAATTCTTCCGGTTGAAACACCAACTGCGGATGTACCCGGACAGTAACCTCCAATAACAAATCCTACTCCGAGAATTAAACCGCCTAATATCTGCGGTAGAATATATGTTGGTGTAAGATATACAAGAGAAAGGTCCATAAATCCAATCCATGAAAGATAAAATATCCCTATCATTGCAGTTACAATTGCGCTGAACATAACCTTCAGTACGCTCATATCATTAAAATAAAACTGTGCAGCTAATTTTTTCGAGCTGCCAAATCCTGCTCTTTCCAGGAAAAAGCCAAACCCAATACCAATGATGAAAGCCATAATTAAACTTACTTCATCATTGAACATTCCGTATTTAAAAAATGGTGCGTTCATTGCCATTGCCTCCTCATAAAATAAGCCATCGCATATCCACCGGCAAATACAGCCATCATGAATGCCCAGCTTCCTAAGTTAAGTACTGCACCTCCTGTTAATGCCTGACCACTGGTGCATCCGCGTGCAAGCTTTGCTCCGAATCCCATAATAATTCCGCCAATCAAAGCATAAGTTAATCTTCCTCTTACACTGATACGAGGACCTTTTTCGGTAGTCCTTTTTATTCTTCCGGCTAGAGCACCTGATATAAATCCGCCTGCCAAAACTCCAAGAACTTCAAATACGAGCCAGTCTTTTAACGGGCTTTTTGTTCCGTCACCAATATACTCTGAATAAAAATGATTTGAACTTGCATGTTCAGGTGCAATCGAATTAATACCTGTTGCAATAACAGATGAAAAAGCACCCGAAGCACCCAGCCCTCTGCCCATAATTACATATGCCAGAAGGAGTACCAGACCTAATCCTATACCCGATAAGTATGGATT
>RPQH01000028.1 GCA_003820375.1 Ignavibacteriota bacterium | reverse complement strand
TCATAGAATATCCTGTTTAGTTCATCGTAAACTTTAGAGAACTCGTCATCTACTTTTATTTCTGATATCTTTGCAATAACTTTATTAACCAGGACTTTATGATTGAATATATCCGGGAATTCAATTTCGAAATTCTTAATGAACTTGTTTATTTTACTCTCAACTATGCTAACTGATGTTCTGGGATAAATAACAGGCATTGTAATATCGTAATGTTCATAAGCCGGTTTTAACTGTGCAAAATATGATACTTCGGAAGGTCCTCCAACATATGCGATAGTTGGAAGCAGGTAATCCTGGCATAAAGGACGCATCACAACATTAGGACTGAAATTCTCGGGGCACTCGAACAATATATTAAGCAGCTCTTCCTGTTCAAACCTTTTCTTGGAGTTCTTTAAAGCAAACCTGTTATTATCTCTGGGCTCAATCAACAGGCGGTTCCCGTTATGGATGTAGAACAGGTTTATAACTTTCGGCTTTACCTGAAGGTCGTAATGTTTTTCAAGCTCTGCTGATATATTGATAATAGCTTCACACATTTTCGGAGCTGTATTTAGCTCCTTCTCGAACACAGGTGTCAGAAGCTTTTTAATTTCAGCATCACCCGGGTCAACAAAAACAAGCCCGTGGTCTTTGAATATCCAGTTCATGAACTGTGCAAATGCAGTCTTGTAATCGCTGCCTTCCTTATAAAATGAATTAACTTTTTCAAGCAGCTTTTCTTTATATTCTGTATCCATCAGCACATTTTTAAGCTGTTCATTTATCCCGTTAATCTTTTCATCGAACTTAATGCTGCCGACCGGCTTTGTGTTTTTCTTAATCTCATCTTCATCCTCATCATCATGTTTTTCACCATCGAAGCCGACTCTCACAAGCTCATTCATATTGTTGATGGCAAATATATGGTTGGCTTCTTCAAGGTCATGGTCTTCGCTTTCAAGCCAGAAGACAGGAACAAAATTGAACTGCGGGAATTTGGACTTTAAGTCCTGTGCTAATTTAACAGCAGTGACAGTTTTTAATATAGTGTATAAAGCACCCGTATAAAGTGAAACCTGCTGCCCTGTAACTACAGCAAAAGTATTTTCATCAGACAGCAATTCGATATTTGAAGCGGTTATTTCATTAGCTCCGAAAGTCATATTCGTCCGCTTAAGTATATCTGTCAGTGTGTTCTTATCGAAGTAACGGTTGGCATTATAGTTATGAAGCTTGCTGTCAATTACTTTAAAAATTTCTTCTTTCTCTTTATAATCGGCATAGAAGAATCTTTTTACCGTTTTGAATTTTCCTTCATCTAAGGAGACATAATCTAAAAACAAGTTGGAAAAATCCGGAAGCTTTTTGAAATCGACTGTAAACATTCTTTATTCTTTCTTCCCCGGCTTGGTATCTTTCTTAGATTCTTTTTTTGTAGTCTCTTTTTTAGAAGAATCATCAGAAGTTTTATTAGCCGGAGTATCTTTATGGCTGCTTTTTTTATTTTTATAATCGGTTAAGTAGAAACCGCTTCCCTTAAAAATAAATCCCGAGCCGGCACCTATTAATCTTTTTAAAGTGTCATGCCCGCACTTAGGACATGTAATTAATGACTCTTCTTTCATGGTCTGCATCTCTTCAAACAGGTGTCCGCAGTTCTCGCACAGGTATTCGTAAATTGGCATTTAATGTACTTGGTTTAATATTTTATTTAGCAAAATTGAATTCTTTCAGTATATAATATTTAGAGCCTTTGGAATCCATAACACTTTTCATAATTTGAAAACCGTTCAGCGTTACATCAAACGGTTCAAACTCAAGGCTGAAGTCTGAATGTATTGAAGCCCTTTTTTCTCTTTTGAACCTGCCAAGTGTTATATGTGCAATAAACCTTTTATCCGGAGCAAATCCTCTTGGAATAGTAACATTATCAATTTCTTTAATGAGATGTTCCGAGTTATTCCCGGTTTCATTTAATCCAATAAATACAACATTTGGCTTTCTCGAATTCGGGAAAAAACCGATTCCCTGCGATTTGAAACGGATTTCTTTGAAATTCCATTGCAAACCCGATAAATCATTGATAAAATCATCAATAACAGGTTTTTCCACATCACCCAGAAACCTTAAAGTGAGATGAAACTTTTCCGGATTCTCCCACTTAATTGCATGATTATGTAGTTTCTCCTGCAACTCTTTTTGTATTACTGAGATTTTATCTTTTGTGGAATTATCGAAATTAAGTGCAAAAAAAGCTCTTATTTTTTCCAAAGTCCAACAAAGTTATTTATAAATTTGAAGAAATACAAAGAAGTAAATTAGTTCATAAGGTTCATAAGGTTCATAAAGTTCATAAGGTTTATAAGGTTCATATGTCAGTAAAACTTAATAAACTTAAAGAACTCTATAAACTTAATTAACTTAACTATGGTTATTAATATATAATTATTCTATATTTGCAATTAAAAATTTATTATTATGGATACCACACAGAAGGAATTAGAAAGCCAACTATCGGTAACAACGAATATTGAAGATTTTCTTCCTATAAAAGGATGGGACCACATTGAGTTTTATGTGGGTAATGCAAAGCAATCAGCAATATTTTACCAGTATGCATTGGGATTTAAGCTGAGGGCTTATTCAGGGCTTGAAACAGGAAACAGGGAAAAAGCATCTTACCTGCTTGAACAGGGTAAAATAAGATTTGTTTTAACTTCACCGCTCCATCCGGATAAATTTATATCCGAACATATTAAAACACATGGAGACGGAGTAAGGGATATTGCACTGGAAGTCCCTGATGCTGTTAAGGCATATGAAGAAACAATAAAACGAGGTGCTGTTAGTGTTATGGAACCTACTGAACTGAAAGATGATAATGGGGTTGTAATCAAATCAGCAATTAAAACCTATGGTGATACTATCCATTCTTTTATAGACAGGAAAAATTATAAAGGAATATTCCTGCCCGGTTTTATTGATGCAGGAGATAAAGTCATTGAAGGCATTACAGATGTTGGGCTCCGTTCGGTTGACCACATTGTCGGAAATGTTGAGCTTGGCAAAATGAATGAGTGGGTTAAGTTCTATGCGCAAACAATGGGATTCAACCAGCTAATTTCATTTGATGATAAAGATATATCAACGGATTACACTGCATTGATGAGCAAGGTAATGCAAAACGGCAACGGCAAAATAAAATTCCCGCTGAATGAACCGGCACCGGGAAAAAAGAAATCGCAGATTGAAGAATACCTCGAGTTCTATCACGGGCCCGGAGCACAGCATATTGCAATGAGTACAACAAATATTATTAAAACAGTTGGCGAGCTTCAGAAACGCGGAGTGCAGTTCTTAAGAGTGCCTAATACTTATTATGAGGAGCTTCAGGATAGAGTTGGTAAAATAGATGAAGATGTTTCAGTGCTCGGTAATCTTGGAATATTGGTTGACAGGGATGAAGACGGCTATCTTCTCCAGATATTTTCAAAACCTGTAGAAGACCGACCGACATTGTTCTTCGAAATAATTCAGCGTAAAGGTGCTAAAAGCTTCGGAAAAGGAAACTTCAAAGCATTGTTTGAAGCAATTGAAAGAGAGCAGGAGCTGAGAGGAACACTTTAATGGCGAATTATGGATTGTGAATTTCGAATTGAAAGTAGTTCATAAGGTTTGTAAGGTTCATAAGGTTCATAAGGTTCATAAGGTTCATAAGGTTCATAAGGTTCATAAGGTTCATAAGGTTTATAAAGTTCATAAGGTTTGTAATGTTGAAACTAATTGGGAGCTCAAACATTAGATGATTCGAAGATTTAGAATTTACAAACTTTACAAACTTTACAAAACAAACTATTGTACATTGTTAATTGTTAAATTGATTAATTGAAATAAATTATGCCGTTTTATCATAGACTAGGTCTGGTACCGCAAAAAAGGCATGTTCAGTTCAAACAGCCGGACGGCTCTTTATATAAAGAGCAGGTTATAGGTACGAAAGGATTTTCAGGAATTTCTTCTATCCTTTATCACATAAATCCGCCCACACAGGTGAAAGAAGTTAAAGGGATGGATAAAATTGATTTGAAAGAATGGAGCGAGAAAAAGCTGCGTCATTTCCATTTCAAAACACTTGAAGCAGAACCTGAAGGTGATTATATCTCAGGCAGAAAAGTGCTGATGTTCAATAGCGACGTTTCGCTTGCAATCAGCAATCCTGCTGAGGGGATGAATTATTTTTACAAAAACGGGGAAGGTGATGAGCTTGTATTTGTTCATGAAGGAAAAGGTGTATTGGAAACAAACTACGGAATACTGGAATACCGCGATGGAGATTATATAATTATTCCAAGAGGCATTATTCACAGGTTTAATTTGAAATCAAATAAGTCGAAATTTCTTGTAATTGAATCTGCAAGTCTTATAGAAATACCTCACAGGTATTTTAATGAATACGGTCAATTGCTTGAGCATGCTCCATTCTGCGAAAGGGATTTCAGGGTGCCGCAGCAGCTTTTAACTATCAATGAAAAAGGTGATTTTGAAGTTAAGATAAAAAAATCAAATTATCTTCACAGTTATATTTATGGATTTCATCCGTTCGATGTAGTTGGATGGGACGGATTTTTTTATCCGTGGATATTTAACATAGAAGATTTCGAGCCTATTACAGGCAGAATCCACCAGCCGCCGCCGGTTCATCAGAATTTTGAAGGGCATAATTTTGTGGTGTGTTCATTTGTGCCAAGGTTATTTGATTATCATCCGTTATCAATTCCTGTTCCATATAATCACAGTAATATAGATAGTGATGAAGTGTTGTATTATGTGAGAGGTAACTTCATGTCCCGCAAGGGGATAGATATTGCATCTTTCACACTTCACCCGGGCGGAATACCGCACGGCCCGCATCCCGGTACGGTGGAAGCATCACTCGGCAAATCCGGAACAGAAGAGCTTGCTGTAATGCTTGATACGTTCCATCCGTTAAAGCTTACAACTCATGCAAAAGATTTTGATGTGCCGGAATATCCGTATTCATGGAATGAAGAAGGGCATACAGAAGAGATAGAATGACAAATGACTAGTTGAGGACTATAAAAAGCGGATTTATTTGTTAAATCCGCTTTTTGTTTTGTAGTTAAATAAAAGTTAATTTTAGCTTATATTTGAACAGCTAATGTATTTCTTCTTTTGAATAAAAAACCTTATTTATTAATAATCAAATTATTCCTCGCGGCAATACCCCTTTGGCTGTTGATGATATATTATGTTATTGATGACCCTTTTAAAATTATCAATGATTATGAAGAATTTTATACCAATCAATCAAGAGAGCTGTTTATAAACAGGGACCACGTATCAACCCGGCTTTATATAAAGAACTACCCGCTCTATCATTATGATTCTTTTATATTCGGCAGTTCCAGGTCATATGCATTTCTGGCAAAAGAGTGGCAAAAATATATTTTATCTCCGGCATTTCATTTTGATGCAAGTGGTGAATCGTTATTCGGTATTTATACTAAAATAAAATATTTGTATTTAAACAAAAGACCTCTGAAAAACTGCCTGATAATCATTAATGCTGGGCTTCTTAGTAAGACGTTTAATAATGAAGAAACAGCTTTAATAAAAGACCCTGAGATAAGCGGCGAAAGCAGATTAAAATATCATTATAAATTTTTCACTGCATTTTTAACAGGCGGGTTTTTTGTCCCTTATTTTGCATGGAAAGCAGGCAGTATTAATCGGCTGTTTCTTGATTATCCCCCTGTTCAAAAAAAATGGTTCGTTCACTATAGATTATGCAACTAATGACTACATTTACAGCGAACAGAATTCCTTTATTAGTAATAATAAGAGTCTATATTATAGCGCTTTTTTTCAAACATTCTTTGAAAATGATTCTATTAATAAAACTGATTATCCCTGCATGATAGGAGAAAAACAGATTGAAATGCTTAATGAAATAAAAAGATATCTGGATGAATACGGGGCATCATATAAAATCATAATTTATCCGGAACCGGATGCCAGAAGCTTCAATACAGATGATTTTAGAATATTGCAAAATATTTTTGGGAAAGATAACGTTTTCAACTATACAGGATCAAATGAAATTACAACAAATAAAGAGAATTATATAGACGACATTCATGCCAGATCTTTTGTCGGGGATAAAATATTAAAGGATATCTATAGCCGGTCAAACCTGAAAGCAGATAGATAAATTAGGGGAACATTGTTAAATACCAAAAAAGACAGGCAAATTTCGGTAAATAAAAGAATTGCAGTTGTTTAGCTCAGTACAGGTCAGCGAAATATAAAATGCAGCGGTATTAGAAATAAATTTATAATGATTTATATTTTATTTTGAATTATATTTGATAACTGGAAGAACTATTTCGTAAATTAAATAAATACCATATAACTAAATGCTCTTTAACTCAGTAGAGTATTTTCTGTTTTTTACTGTAATTGCCGTAACTTATTACATCCTTCCTTCTAAGTTCAGATGGATATTATTGCTTGTATCAAGCATATTTTTTTACATGTACCTGGTTCCGGCATACATTATCTTAGCCCTTGTAATTGCCGTTAATGATTATACTGCCGCTAAGTTAATGGAGCGGAATCCGTTAAAGAAAAAAATCTATTTGTGGCAAAGCTTAATTATAGACCTTGGTATTCTGTTTACTTTTAAATATTTCAATTTTTTCAGCATAAATGTTTCAAAACTATCCGCATTACTCGGCTGGAATTACTCAACTGTTTTGCTTGAAATACTCTTACCTGTAGGACTATCATTCTTTATATTTAAAAGCTTAAGCTATACAATTGATGTTTACAGGGGTAACTTTAAACCGGAAAATAATTTTGCAAAGTATTTCTTGTTTGTGATATTCTTTCCTGAAGTTCTTTCAGGTCCGATTGACAGGGCTTCGAACCTACTGCCCCAATTCAATGAAAAAAAATCTTATGATTACAATATCATTACTTCAGGATTAATACTTTTTGCCTGGGGTTTATTTAAAAAAGTTGTTATTGCAGACAGGCTGGCAGCAGTGGTGAATCCCATTTTCAGCGATTACACAACTTATTCCGGAGTGCCTCTTATTATTTCGGTTTTGTTTTTTCCATTCCAGATATATTGTGATTTTTCGGGTTATACAGATATGGCTTTAGGTTCGGGATTAATACTTGGCTACAAGCTTTTGCCTAATTTCAACAGGCCCTATTTCTCTCACTCAATATCTGATTTCTGGAGAAGATGGCATATGTCGTTATCTTTCTGGCTGAGGGATTATATTTTTCTGCCCATTGCTTATTCATCAGCGAGGTATTTCACTAAACTAAAGGGATTTAAAGTAGATAAGTGGAGCTACATTGTTGCTGTCAGTATTACATTCTTCATAACAGGTTTATGGCATGGAGCAGGATGGAATTTCATATTCTGGGGATGTCTCATGGGATTTTATCTTATATTCGGTATGTTAACCAAGAACATCAGAAGAAAATTTTTAAGGAAGACAAATTTAACCAATTCTCCTTTTATACATACCGTAAGAATTTTATTTACATTTTCATTGGTGAGCTTTGCATGGATATTTTTTAACTCTGCAAGTTTTTCGCAGGCAGTTTATATCATAACACATATCTTCCATGTATTCCCGCTGCAGATGAAAGGTAATCATATTGGCGGTTCATATTACCCTTTGCCTTATTTCAGAGTATTTTTCCCTATTATGCTAGTATTATTGCTAATTTTTATTGAGCGGCTTCAGAAGGATTTAGAAATACAGGTCTATATAAAAAGCAAGCCAACATGGTTTAGATGGGTCTCATATTACATATTAATATTACTAATAATCATCTTTAATAAAGCAGATACAACCGGTTTTATTTATTTAAACTTTTAGTGAATAAAAAACCTCACATATTATTTTTTAAATTATTCCTGATATTAATGCCCCTGCTGCTGCTGATTATCTATTACATAATTGCAGATCCTTTCAAGGTAATTTACAGCTACGATACATATTATAATGAAAAAAACCGTGAAATGTTTATGAACCGTGACCATGTATCAACACGTCTTTATTTGAGTAATTACCCGAAATACCGTTATGATTCATTCATATTGGGTAGTTCAAGGTCGTTTGGCTTTACTACAAAAGAATGGCAGAAATATATACCATCTCCTTCATCACCTTTTCATTTTGATGCAGGCAGTGAATCATTATTCGGGATTTATACCAAAATAAGATATCTATGCCGGAATGACAGGCCAATGAAGAATTGCCTGGTAATATTGGATTCCACTCTTATAGCCAAAACGGAAAATGAAGAAACTTTAAACCAAATAAAAAATCCTGAGGTAAGCGGTGAAAGCTGTATTAAATATCAATATAAGTTTTTATCTTCTTTTCTTACCGGCGGGTTTTTTGTACCATACATTGCATGGAAAGCAGCAAATATTGATAAAGGAATTTTTGATTTTATCGGAATTATAAGAGGATGGTATTATACTGTAGATTATAGTACTAATGATGTTGATTATACCGAACAGGAAAAACTGATATCGGAAAATTCGGAAAATTATTATGTAAAAATGGGAGCGTTTATTGAAAAAGATACAGTTAACGAAAGAAATTTTCCTGTATTGATAAAAGATAAGCAGTTGAAGCTCTTGCATGAAATGAAAAATAGTTTCGATAAATGCGGCACTTCTTATAAAATCGTTTTATGCCCGGATTTTAACGGGGTGAAATTTCATGAATCAGATTATAAAAATCTGCAGGATATTTTCGGAAAAGAAAATGTTTTCGATTTTTCCGGGTTAAATGAAATCAGCAAACATAAAGAATATTATATTGATCCTAATCATATGAGGATAATTGCTTCAAATAAAATGTTACAGGTAATTTATGGGCAAACAAAGCAGGAGGTGATAAAATAGAATAGTGAAATACTGAATAAATTTGTAAGTTTGCATATTAATTTAAATAAACTTATAAATTTTTCGGAATTATGTCAAATCTCAATATAAACCACACTGTTACCGATAGGTTTCTTCGTTACGTTAAAATAGATACACAATCTGACCCCGATTCTAATACACAGCCGTCCACAGAAAAACAATTAGACCTGATGCAAATATTGGTTGATGAACTGCACCAAATGGGCATAGATGATGCTGAGCTTGATGAATTTGGGTATGTTTATGCAACGGTACCTGCAACTTCAGATAAAGAAAATGTACCTGTACTTTGTTTTTGCTCGCATGTTGACACATCTCCTGATGTTACGGGGAAAAATGTTAATCCTATAATTCATAAAAATTATGATTGTAAAGATATAATCCTTCCCGGTGATACATCACAAATAATCAGGTTTGAAGACCATCCCGCATTAAAAATACAATCAGGTAATGATATTATTACTACAGACGGAAAAACACTGCTTGGTGCTGATGATAAAGCCGGTGTTGCTGAAATTATGGATGCAGTGAACTATCTTGTCAGCCATCCTGAAATTAAACACGGCAAGATACGGATTCTGTTTACTCCTGATGAAGAAATCGGCAGGGGGGTTAATAAAGTAAATATGAAAAAACTCGGTGCTCAAATAGGGTATACAATGGACGGCTCCGATTTAGGTTCAATTGAAAATGAGACATTTTGCGCTGACGGTGTAAACATAATCATTCATGGTGTCAATTTCCATCCCGGCTGGGCTAAGGGAAAAATGCAGAACGCAATTAAGATTGCTTGCGATATTATTGAAGCACTGCCTAAAGATACACTTTCACCTGAAACAACTGAAGACAGGGAAGGTTTTATTCATCCGATAAAAATTACCGGCGGGAATGAAACCGCTGAGATAAAATTTATTATAAGAGATTTTACAGTAGAAGGATTAAATGAAAAAGAGGATTACCTGCAGGCACTTTGCCAAAAGGTTATGAAAAATTATAACAAGTCAAGCTTTAAGTTTGAAGTACAGGAACAGTACAGAAATTTTAAATTTATATTGGATAAAAACCCGGCAATAATTGATAATGCTATAGAAGCAGTTAATCGCACAGGAGTTGTACCGGAACTTGGTTCAATAAGGGGCGGAACAGACGGCTCACGGCTGTCGTATATCGGTTTACCATGTCCTAATATTTTTACAGGCGGACATGCATACCATTCAAAGCTTGAATGGGTTTCTGTTCAGGATATGCAAAAAGCGGTTGAAACAATTGTGCATTTGTGTATGATTTGGGAAGAGAAAAGTAATTAATTATGAATGTATAGAATGAGCTGAGATATAATCGCTTAATGGATTTCAAATTGAGTTAATTACTACACAAGGTTTTATATTAAAATTAATATTATTAATATCTTAGTGTAGTATTAGTTCCTAAAATTCATGTTAAACGATTGAAAAAATAACTATATTGAAAGTAAATTTTTCCCCAATTTAAATTCGATATAGTATTATGAAATATAGTATTATTAAAATTTATCTCTTCCTTTTATTCATCAATATATTCACATTAAATTTATATTCCCAATGGATTAATCAACCGTCAGGTATAACGGCAAAATTAAATTCCGTTTCTGCTGTTGACAACCAAATCGTATGGGCATGTGGTGACTCATCCAAAGTTGTTAAGTCAACAAACGGCGGAACAAGTTGGATAAATGTATCAAATAATGGAATTAACGGTAACAAGCCTTTAATAACTATATTTGCAGTAAATCAGAATTTGGCATTTGTTGAAGCACTTTATACAGGTATTTTCCGGACAATAAATGGAGGAAATAATTGGACATTAGTTCATGCTACATCTAAATTTATCGATGGAATATCTTTCAACAATGAAAATGAAGGCATTATAATTGGTGACCCGGACGGAATACAAGAGCCTTTTTATATTAGATTTACAAGTAACGGAGGAAGTAACTGGTATCAGGGAAACTGGTTATATAGTCTTTGGGGTGGCAGTTATATTAATGCGATTTATCGAATCAACAATCGTTTGTGGTTTGGCTTTGATGGGTATATTTATTTCTCAAATAACCAAGGGTGGTCTTGGAATACTCAGCAAACTACCTCTTTAGAAGTTTATTCTATCTACTTTAAAGATTCTGTTAATGGAGTCGCAGGAGGGCTTTCAGGTTCCGGTCAGCAGCTTAAAATGACTACAACCGGCGGAACAAGTTGGTTCCAGATACCGGCTCCCGGTACAAGTTATACAATTGGACTTGCCTGGAAAAATAATGCTATTTGGTGTGCAAAACATACATCATATATTTATAGGACTATTAATAATGGGAATAACTGGACGGAAGACCTGTATTATTCAGCAACAACCTTTAATCATTTATCAAAAGCACGTAATGGAACAAGGTTATGGGCTGTTGGAACAAATGGAAAGATCTTTTTAAGCGAAGCATTAATTGGAATAAATAAAATTTCCAGCACGATTCCGGAGAAATATATATTGTTCCAAAATTATCCGAATCCTTTTAACCCGACCACAAAGATAAGATTCAGCCTCCCACTCCACAGCGATAAAGGGATGATGGATACAAAGCTTATAATTTATGATGTGATGGGTAGAGTTGTTGCTGATTTAACTCCTGCACTAGGAATAGGCAAGGAAGGGCTAGCTCCCGGTACATATGAGGTAGAATGGGATGCTTCCGATAACCCAAGTGGAATTTACTTTTATAGATTAATAACAGATGGTTTTGAGTTTACAAAAAAAATGCTATTTTTAAAATAAGTACATCTTAAATAAAAACATTGTTTTTATATTATTATAAGGGGTTAACCATGAAAACGTTTTTACTGTCTCTTTTACTTTTTATTTTATATTTCTGGATTTCGTTAAATACTTACGCAGCTCCGGGTGATACAACATGGGTAACAACATTTGACCAGGAATATCATAACTGGGCTAACCTGCATTATAAACCGGCTGTATTTCCGGATACTTCAAAACATTGGGAAAAAATATTGCTTACCTATAAAATAGGCTGTCCTGCTGCCGGATGCGATCCCTGGGACAGGGTGGGATGGATAAGATTGTACACAGATACTGTTAATACCGAATATTTTGAAATAGCCAGGGTTGTAACTCCATATAATATTGTTGGGGGTAATTATCCCGGTACATGCACATTTGTATTTGATGTAACCGATTATATGCCGCTGCTTCATGATAGTGTTTTGCTTGGCAGTTTTATTGAAAGCTGGATTGGCGGTACACGCGGCTGGCTTGTTACTGCCAGGTTTGCTTTTATTGAAGGGGAAGCATTTTATAAACCATATAAGGTTATAAATCTGTGGCAAAACGATTATGTTATTTCAGGTGATACTGCACATCCGGTTGACAGCAATTTAGTGCCTATGGATATTATTATAGACCCAATGGCAGTAAAAGTGAAAGCAAAGATAACTAACACAGGGCATGGACAGGGTAATACCGGTAATTGCTCTGAGTTTTGCGTACTTTTAAACAGTATAGTTGCAGGCAATGATACAACATCACATATATTATGGAAACAATGCAATTTAAATCCGTGCAGTCCCCAGGGAGGCACATGGCAGTATGCACGTGCAGGATGGTGTCCGGGGTCAGGCGTAAGTCCGTGGGATGTTGAAATAACTAATAGTGTAACACCGGGACAAACTGCAAACTTAAAATTTCTGATACAACCGTATTTCAATGAATGCCGTCCAAACAACCCGAATTGCACAACAGGGGTTACCTGTACAGACTGTAATTATAACAGTACAGGGCATACTGAACCAAACTGGAAAGTGCAGGGACAGCTTATTTATTATAAAATTAATCCAATTGGGATAAATAACCAAAGCACTGAAGTGCCGTCTTCATTTAAGCTTGAACAAAATTATCCGAATCCTTTTAACCCGAATACTTCAATCGGTTTTTCATTGGAGAAAAATTCAAATGTTAAGTTAAAAGTTTTTGATGCAAAGGGGAGCCTGGTAAAAGTACTGGTTGATAAACATATGTTAGCAGGCATTTATAAAATTGATTTTGACGGCCAGAACTTTACAAGCGGAGTTTATTTTTATAATATAGAGATTGGCGGCAAATCCGATACGAAAAAAATGGTCCTGTTAAAATAAAGAGATTGCTTAAGCTGTACTAATATTTTTTAGTTTAGTTAAATTAAAATTGGAATTATACAATTCCTGTTTTGATTAATTCTTTGTTTTTATAATGTATAAATTCTAACTACTGTAAATGCTCTTCAATTCAATTGAGTATTTTTTATTTTTCTCACTGACGGTTGTAATATATTACATCCTTCCATCGCGATACCGTCTGTATTTATTGCTTACTGCGAGCTTGTTTTTCTACATGTACCTTGCTCCGTATTATATACTTTATGTGCTGATAACTGTGATAACCGATTATTCCTCAGGCATACTAATAGAGAAATATCCTGATAAGAAAAAGATATTTTTTTGGCAAAGTCTTGGAATAAATCTTGGAATACTTATAGTTTTCAAATATTTTAATTTTTTCAGCGTTAACATTTCGCGTCTTTCAGGTTTATTGGGATGGAATTATTCTCCCGGTCTTCTTGAACTTCTTCTGCCTATAGGTCTTTCTTTCTACATATTAAAAAGCTTAAGTTATATAATCGAAGTATACAGGGGGAATTTTAAAGCTGAGCGGAATTTTCCGAAATATTTCTTATATGTTATATTTTTCCCGGAAATTCTTTCAGGTCCTATAGACAGGCCGCAGAATTTATTACGTCAGTTTAGTGAGAAGAAAGAGTTTGATTACGATTCTATCACTGCCGGGATGAAATTAATTGCCTGGGGATTATTTAAAAAGATTGTAATAGCTGACCGTATTGCAGTTCTTGTAAATTTTGTGTTCAATGATTATACAAATTATAAGGGTTTGCCATTAATATTTGCATCGGTTTTTTATGCATTCCAGATATATTGTGATTTTTCGGGTTATACAGATATGGCTTTGGGCTCGGGATTAATACTTGGCTACAAGCTTTTGCCTAATTTCAACAGGCCTTATTTCTCTCACTCAATATCGGATTTCTGGAGAAGATGGCATATGTCGTTATCTTTCTGGCTGAGGGATTATATATTTCTGCCCATTGCATATTCATCAGCGAGGTATTTCACTAAGTTGAAAGGATTTAAAGTAGATAAGTGGAGCTATATTGTTGCTGTCAGTATTACATTCTTCATAACAGGTTTATGGCACGGAGCAGGATGGAATTTCATCTTCTGGGGATGCCTCATGGGATTTTATCTTATATTCAGTATGTTAACCAGGAACATAAGAAGAAAAATCTTAAGGAAAACAAAATTAGCCAACACACGATTTATTTCTGTTATACAGGTACTTTTTACTTTTTTCCTTGTCTGCATAGCATGGATATTGTTCAGGTCTGATAGTCTTCAGCAGGCATTATATATATTTACTAATATGTTCAAATTATTTCCGCTGCAAACCGGCGGCTACCGTATGGGAATCGGGCAATTTCAAACTGTTTTATCTATTATCTTTATAATCCTCCTTTTGTTAGTAGAATATTTCCAAAAAGATACAGAGTTACATATTTTTATCAAAAAAAAATCTCCATGGCTCAGATGGGTTTCGTATTATTTATTAATAATTGTGATTATTTTATTTTATGAATCCGGCAATACCAGTTTTTTATATTTTAAATTTTGATGAATAAAAAGTTACAGGTACTATTAATAAAAACATTTTTGATATCTTTGCCGCTTATGCTGCTGCTGGCATATTATGTTATTGAAGACCCTTTTAAAGTCATTCATCATTATGATTCATTTTATAAAAACGATGTCAGGCTGATGGATTTGAACAGGGATTATACATCCACTTCTCTTTTTCTCAATAATTATCCGGTATATCATTATGATTCATTTATTTTTGGCAGTTCCAGGTCACTGACTTTTCAATGTACTGAATGGCAGAAGTATGTTACTTCTCCAACTTATCATTTCGATGCAAACGGTGAATCGCTGTTCGGAGTTTATATAAAGATTAAATACCTGTATGAACATAATATGAAAATAAAGAACTGCATTATAGTTGTGGATTCCGGTTTAATTGCCAAAACCAATAACAGCGATGAATATATTTACATGAAAGACCCGGAAACAAGCGGAGAAAGCAGGATAAAGTTTCAATTTGAGTTTATGAAGAAATTTTTAAATAATAAATTTTTTCCGCAGTATTTTGCATACAAGGCAGGCAAGAAATTGCCTGAGTTCCTGGAATATTTCCCAATTGTAAGGAGATGGTCATTTAATTTTAATAATATCACCAATGATGTAATTTATAGTGAACAGGAGAAAATAATTCAGGAAAATAAAGAACTTTATTACAAAAAATCTAATAATACCTTCTATAAAAGAGATTTCCTGAATGAAATAATGTACCCCGGCATTATTAAACAGGAACAGTTGAAAATGTTATATGAAATAAAAGATATTTTCAATAAATTTGGCACGTCTTTCAAGATAATTGTCTATCCTGATTATAATCTTGTAAAATTTAATAATGAAGATTTACATTATTTGGAAAACATTTTTGGCTCTGAGAATGTTTATGATTATTCAGGCATTAATGAAATAACAAGAAATGAAGAAAATTATGTTGATTTCCACCATGCAAGGTCTCTTGTAGGTGATAAAATATTAAAGGAAATATATACAGAGAAGAATGAACTTAAATGAAGATATAAAAGAAAAAATATTCCGGGCACACTTCGTAAAAAATATACCTCCTAATGATTATAAGGTAATCTATAATAACATATTCGAGTTACTTCAATACCGTGCTCATTTACATGAAAAAGACATTTATATAACATTTTATCCTGATGAAGGTGACAAAATACAGCTTTCGTACAAAGATTTTTATAATAAAGTTATTCAGACTGCAAACCTGCTGAGGAAAAATAATATTGGTGTTGAAGACAGAATTGCCGCAGTATCGCACAATCATATTAATACAGTGATACAATATTTTGCTGCCTGGTGTACCGGTGCAACGGTTGTCCCCATTAATGTAAACGAAGAACCTGAAAGGATAAAATATATATTATCAAGCTCCGGAACCAAGCTTGCTTTTGTTCACAATGATTACCTGGAAAAAATTTTATCATACAAAAATAAACTGCCTGAGTTAAAAAAGATTTTCGTACATTCAAAACTCCCCTCTCCTCTTAGGAGAGGGGCTGGGGGTGAGGTAATGGAATCTTCCGGGGGTGAGGTAATGGAATCTTCCGGGGGTGAGGTAATGGAATCTTCTTTTAACAAGGATACAGAGTCAAATTCTCTCGAAAATGAAATAGAAATTTACGAAGATGAAATTGCTAAAGAACCGTTATCTTTCGATGTAAGTGAAAATGTTACCCTTGAAACCGAGGCACTTATTGTTTATACCTCCGGAACAACCGGTTTGCCAAAAGGAGTGGTTCTTACTCAATATAACTTGATGATAGATGCTGATGGAATTTCCAAATGGCATAAACTGGAAAAAGGACAGGTGATGATGTGTGTTCTTCCGATACATCATGTAAATGGCACGATAGTTACTCTTTTAACTCCAATGTATTATGGAGGCAGCGTTGTACTTAATCAAAAATTTCACACGCATAAATTCTTTCAACGGCTGGCTAATGAACAGGTTCAGGTTGTAAGTGTTGTTCCGACTTTGCTTCAGTTTCTCTGCCATGATTTCGAAACGGGAGAAGATAAGGATTTTTATTATGTATTTGAAGAAAAGATTGCAGCAGCATTCCGTCACATTATATGCGGTGCCGGGCCGTTAACTTGCGAGCTTGCTTTAAAGTTTGAAAAAATGTTCGATATGAAGATAATGCATGGATATGGTTTATCTGAAACTACCTGTTATTCATGTTTTCTTCCGGTTGATATTTCAGGTGATGAGCATACATCTTGGCTCGGAGAACATGGGTTTCCCTCTATTGGTGTGGAGATTGAGCCAAATGAAATGGATATACATAATGACAAGGGTGAATCCTTATATGAAGGTGAAAGAGGAGAGATTGTAATAAGAGGACATAATGTAATGAAATATTATGACGAGAACCCCGAGGCTAATGAAAAGACATTTGAGTTTGGCTGGTTCAGGAGCGGTGATGAAGGATTTTATAAGCTTGACGAACGCGGAAGAAAATATTTTTTTATTACAGGAAGATTAAAAGAGTTGATTATCCGCGGAGGAGTAAATATTGCTCCGCTTGAGATTGACGAAGTACTGATGTCACTGCCAGAAGTAAAAGCAGGAATCGCCGTAGGATTTGACAACGATTGGTATGGCGAAGAAGTAGGTGCGTTAGTAATATTGCGTGAGAATCTTCTCCCGGGGGCGGTAGAGGGACTGAACGGTGACAAGATTAAACAGGATATCATCAATAAATGCAGAGAGAAGCTCCCATTCTATAAATGCCCGAAGGTAATTGTATTCTCAGATACAATTCCTGTCACTTCAACGGGCAAATACCAGCGGAATAAAGTCAAGCATTTATTTGAAGAGTGGAAAAAAGTTCAGTTTAAGTAAGGGTATTTTAAAGTTTTTCCAGCCAGCGGAAGAAAAATACATCGTAAATATAATAAATACCTTTCTCTTCATAAATCATATCGTCTTCTAATAGTTTTTTTATTAAATAATTGACTGAGCTTGCACCTACCAAAGAATATTTTTTTATAAAATCAATGGAAGTCGGCTTTTCAACAGATCCTTGTTTTGCAATCGCCCTGAGTAGATTCCATTGCGAATCTGATAATATATTTTTATATCCTAAATATATGCTGTCATTTTCTTCAAGAATACTGTCACAAATTCTATAGAAGTCATCTATTACTACTTTGCTTTTTGATGATGTAAAAAGTTTGTAGCAAAAATATTGAACGTAATATGTGTGGGTACATGTCCAATTTAGAATTGATTTTATTGTCTCATCTGTAATTGAAAAACCTTCTTTATTAAATTTATCTTTTATAAACTTAAAATAACTATCATTATCGATTTTCTCCAGAAACATTGGTTCTGTGCTTTGGTAGAATGGTCTTTTTGCATTAAAAAATATATTCTGCATCATACTATTTTTACTTCCCGAGAAAACAAAAGAAATATTCGCTGAATCCTGGACATAACTTCTCAATAACGCTTCCATGTTTGTTTCAGGATACTTAACAACCTGTTGAAATTCATCAATTGCAATACAGATTTTGTTTTTCTTAGACTGATTCTTAAGATAGTCGAATATACTTTCCAGAGAATTTTGAGCATCCTTTGTATGTTCAAATGTAACGGATACTTCCGGTTCCCCGGTTTTACTGTCAAATTTCATTAAGGGCCGGAGATTTTTTAATAAGGAACCAAGTTCTTTAAAAAACCTTTCCGGCTTTGATTGAAATTTTTTTAAAATTGAATTAGAAAATAAACTAATAAAATCCATCAAAGAATTTGTATGTGCAATGTCGATGTATATTAAATGCAAATTCCTTTTTTGCAGGGAATGGTAAACATGTTTAATTAACCCTGTTTTTCCAATTCTTCTAATTGATAAAAGAGTAACATTAGAATTATTTTCTATTGCAGTTTTAAGACGTTTAGTCTCCTTTACTCTGTTGCAGAAATATTCAGGAGATAAATAACCGGTTGTTATAAACGGATTCATATATTATATAAATTTTATTACTAAATATTTTACAGTAAAACTGTTACAGTAAAACTGTTACAGTAAAACTGTTACAGTAAAACTGTTACAGTAAAACTGTTACAGTAAAACTGTTACAGTAAAACTGTAACGAATATGCTGAAAAATACTATTGAATGCAATTTAAAAAAACAATAGTTTAATTATATAACATTAAATATTGTATAATATTAAGGAAATTTGATTCCAAAAGAAAAATATTTCACACCCGATAACCTACAATCCAAATCAATTGAGTTCTTAGATAAAGCAAAGTCTTATTATGGTAAAAGAGAGTTTTCGTATTCACCCGGAAATTCTGCATTGCTGGTTCTTGATATGCAGGATTATTTTATCAATGAATCATCGCATGCTTTTGTGCCTTCTGCATTAACAATTATCCCTCTTATTAATTCATTGATAGATGCATATTCATCATTAAATCTTCCGGTAATTTTTACAAAGAATATTAATACTAAGAAAAATTCATCGATGATGGCAAAATGGTGGAAGGAATTACTCACACCTGATAATCCGTTGAGCTGTATTTCAGGCAAATTACATACAGGTAATGGAAGAGTTATTATCAAAAATCAATATGATGCATTCTATAAAACCAATCTGGATGAAATTCTGCATTCTGATAAAATAAAGCAAGTAATAATAACCGGAGTTATGACGCATTTATGCTGTGAAACAACAGCCCGTTCGGCATTTGTAAGAGGTTATGAAGTTTTCTTCCCTGTAAATGGTACTGCAACTTATAATGAAAATTTACATCTTGCATCACTAACCAATTTATCACATGGATTCGCAATTCCTGTGTTAACTGAAGATATTATAAAAGAAATGAAAAGTTAAATTGAAAACTGAAGATGTAATAATTATCGGTGCCGGACCTGCGGGGCTTTCATGTGCACTGCAGCTAAGCAGGTATGGAATCGATCCGCTGTTATTTGAAAAAGATGAAATTGGCGGCTTGCTTCTAAATGCCAACCTTGTTGAAAATTACATTGGATTCCCGGGCGGTATTTCAGGTGCTGAACTTGTTCATTTGTTCAAAATACAGGTATCCGAATCTTCAATAAGGGTTTTATATAATGAAGTAACTGAAATTGAATATGAAAATGAATTATTCCGGATAACTACAAGTAACGGCATATTTCAATCACGATTACTTGTTTTAGCAGCGGGAACAATCCCTAAAAAACCGGCTGACCTGAATTTTCCGCCTGATACTAAAGATAAGATTTTTTACGATATCCTGCCGATAATAAATACTGTAAGCAAAAATATTATAATAGTTGGTGCCGGTGACCTTGCTTTTGATTATGCTTTAACACTTGGGGAAAAAAATAAGATTATTATGATGAACCGGACTGATAAAATCAGGTGCATACCATTACTTAAGGAAAGAGTAAAGAACTTAATTAATTTTACTTACTGCGGAAATACAGAATTAAATAAAATAACATTTCAACAAGAAAAGCTATTTATTGAAGTAAAAAATAACGGTTCAGTTAACAGCATTTGTGCCGATTATTTAGTATTCGCGATAGGTCGGGAACCTAACCGCGGATTAATTACTGACAGTTTAAAAGAAATGCTCATCAAGTCCGGCTGCAGGAACAATTTTTTTGAAATAGGTGATGCGGCAAATGATGCTTACAGGCAAACTGCTATTGCTGCAGGTGATGGTATTAAAGCTGCTATGAAAATTTATCAGGTATTAAATGAAGAATAACCTGAAAATTATATCCGAGATTGGACAGGACGACATTGCAATAGTTTATATTGGCGAAACTGCCTGGGGACATATGGTAGAGTTTGTTGAATCTGTTCAGCCGCCATTACCAAGAGAGAAAAAATGGGTTTTAATAGTATCTACATTATATGGATGCCCGGTAAAATGCAAAATGTGTGATGCGGGAAATGTATATTACGGCAGAATAACAAAAGAAGATATTTTATCGCAGATAGATTACCTTGTTACGAAAAGATTTCCGGACAGGGTTATACAAACCGAAAAATTCAAGATACAGTTTGCAAGGGTGGGGGAACCCTCATTTAATATGAATGTTCTTGATGTGCTGGAAGCGCTGCCCGGCTTATATAAATCTCCTTATATTATTCCTTCCATCTCAACAATTGCGCCAAACTCAACAGATAAATTTTTCGAAAAATTAATTGTTATAAAAAACCAACACTATAATAACGGTAATTTTCAATTGCAGTTTTCTATTCACACAACAGATAAAAAAATGCGTGATGTATTGCTTCCGGTAAAGAAATGGAGTTTTGAGAAGATTGCGAAATACGGCGATTTATTTTTTAAAGAAGGGGATAGAAAAATTGCTTTAAATTTTGCAGCTTCAAATGAATACTCTATTGAACCTGAGATAATTTCGCGTTATTTTGACCCATCAAAATTTTTGATTAAGATTACGCCTTTAAATCCTACGTACCATGCAAAGAAAAATAAACTGACTTCATTCATTAATCCTTTGTCTGCCAAAGAAAGCATGTTACTTGTAGAAGAATTCAGGACACTGGGATATGAAGTATTGGTCAGCATTGGAGAGCCGGAAGAAAATAAGATTGGCAGTAACTGCGGGCAATATATTAAGAGCCATGTGGAAAGTAAAATGAAAATGAAGGAAGGTTATACTTATAAAATTAAAATTAATTAATAACTATTTTTAGATAAAATTAATTATGAAATCAAAAACAAAAATATTAAGATTAATAGCTAATATAGAGCTTTTTATAGGTTTTATTATTCTTATCATAACAGCATTTTTGTATTTTATGGCAGACAGATTTGGTGATAAGATAGGTGAATCAACACCGTTAATTTTATTGATAATTGGAATAGTATTGTTAATTGATTATCCGATTTTACTTTTCGTAGCAAGAAAAATTGATGAGAAGAATCCCTCTCCTGTTGAATATTGAAAGTTTGTTAAGTTTGTTAAGTTTGTTAAGTTTGTTAAGTTTCCTATTCCCTCTTTCCCCTGACTGCAGCAGGCCCGACTGCAACGGGTAGGCAGGCAAATTTTCCATAGATCCCTGTGGGATTATTTGGAAAAGCCATTGAAAGGATTTACAATAGCTCATAGAGCATTTTCAACCACCAATTAGAAATCCTGAAAGGCGGATAGTAAGCAAGGGGTAATCCGATAAATGTAATCTGGAGTTGTTTATATTATGTATACTATAATTTCTTTCTATCCGAACTAATATCAGTAATCCTCCCGGTGTCATCTGACGCTTCTTCGGGATCTACGACATGTCTACGTACAAATGCAAATCTCTAAAAACTTAACAAACTTAACAAACTTAACAAACTTAAAGTATTCCTTTAAAACTCGGTAAATTCTGTACTTATTTAAGCTTCCTTTCCCCTTTTATCACAATTTTTGATTAATTATATTTCCTGCCAATTAAATTTTTTTTGCAAAAAACGTGAAAAATAAGCTAATTTTCCACATTTTGTAAATATATAAAAAATAAATGTTTAGAAATGTGAGTTTTGCGAAACTCACTGTATTTTACATATGTTTTAGAGATATGAGAGTTTAATTAATATAAATATAATATATACATAACTAGAAGGAATAAATTTTAATGGCAGAGAAAATAATAAAGGATAAACAGCGGAAAACTAATGGAATTGCTGCAGATGAAAATGGACAGGAAAAACGGGGAAAAAGTGAAGATCAACATAATGGTTTATCTGAACCTCAGCTAATTCACGCATATAAATCAATGCTGCTTTCACGCTTTGTGGATGACAGGATAGATACCTTAATTAAACAGGGTAAGGCAACATTTTTAATATCGGGTTCAGGTCATGAAGCCGTTCAGGTTGCCTGTGCTATGGCTATGAAGGGCGGAAAAGACTGGTTCTTTACCTATTACAGGGATAACTCCATTGGTACAGCATTGGGAATAACTGCGAAAGATATTTTCCGTCACATAATGGGAAAAGCAACGGATACATTCACAGGCGGAAGACAGATGCCGATGCATCTTGGAAGCAAAGAACTGAGAATGCCAACAGCATCATCACCAACAGGCAGTCAGTATCTTCAGGCAGTGGGTGCGGCATTAAGCTGTGTTTACAGGGAAACCGATGAGGTTGCTTATGTGGGCGGCGGAGAAGGCTCTACTTCAGAAGGTGAATATTTCGAAGCAATTAACTGGGCGGCAAGAGCTAAATTACCTGTTTTGTTCTGTATTCAGAATAACAGGTTTGCTATCTCTGTACCAATTGAGCAGCAGACAGCAGGCGGTTCCGTTTACAAAGTAAGTTCAGGTTTTGAAGGGCTTCACAGGTTCCATATTGATGGAACGGATTTCCTTGAGTGTTATAAAACTGCAAAAGAAGCAGTACGGCTTGCACGAAATGGTGAAGGCCCGTCATTGATATATGCTGATGTTGTAAGGTTAAGGTCTCATTCAGCATCTGATGCACAGGAAAAATACAGAACAAAGGAAGAGATTGACAGGGACAGGTTAAAAGACCCGATAGTTAAGCTGGAAAAATATTTACTTGAAAATAAAATTATTTCAGAAATTGATATTGAAGAAATAAGAAAAGAGATAAACGATGATGTGGTTCATGCAGCAGATGAAATTTATAAAGAAGCAAACCCTGACCCGGCAGATATTGAAAAATATCTTTTCTGCCCGCCTGAAGAACAGACAAAAATCGAGTATGAAGCTTCTACTCCATCAGGTCAGCCGATAGTAATGGTTGATGCGATCAACCATGCATTGCATGAGGAAATGGAAAAGAACCCTGACATGCTTATATACGGTGAAGATATACAGGATGGAAAAGGCGGAGTATTCACGGCAACAAAGGGGCTTTCCACAAAATACGGAACACACAGAGTATTTAATTCACCTCTTGCCGAGGCATCTATTGTAGGAACAGCAATTGGAGCGGCATTAACAGGATTAAAGCCTGTTGTAGAAATCCAGTTTGCTGATTATATTTTCCCAGCTATGATGCAGTTAAGAGATGAGCTTGTTATGTACAGGTACCGCTCTAACAATGCATTCCCGGCACCTGTAACTATCCGTGTTGCAGTTGGCGGTTATATCGGCGGTGGTCATTACCATTCACAGAATATTGAAGCAATATTTGCAAAATGCCCGGGATTATATATTGCTTATCCTTCCAATGCGGCAGATGCAAAAGGGCTGCTGAAAACTGCTTGTCAGTTAAAAGACCCTGTAATGTTTATGGAGCACAAATTTCTTTACAGGCAGGGATATGCTAAATCACCTGAGCCGGATGCTAACTATTATTTGCCTTTTGGTAAAGCTGCTATTAAAAAAGAAGGCAGTGACCTGACAATAGTAACTTACGGTGCAATGGTTGAAAAAGCATTAAGAGCATCTAGAGAGCTTGAGAAAAAAGGAATGGGTGTTGAGGTTATTGATATCAGAACAATAGTACCGCTAGATATGGAAACCATTCTGAATTCCGTTAAGAAGACCGGAAAAGTAATAGTATTCCATGAAGATACAAAGTTCATGGGTTTTGGTGCAGAGATAGCATCTCAAATTGCAGAGGAGGCATTTCAATACCTTGATGCACCTGTAAAAAGAGTTGCAGGATTGCATATTCATATTCCGTTCCATCCTAATCTTGAAAAGACTGCATTGCCCCAGGATGAATGGATATTAAAGGCATCGGAGGAAATGTTAAATTATTAATCTCCGGTATGTGAATAAATAATTTATATTTAAGGTGTAAGCAAAAACTTACACCTTTTTTTATTAGGATATACAAGCAATATTAGAATTATTATACTCTTTAATTCTCTGTACTTTCAGTGTAAAAACCTCTTTCCCAAATTTCCATTTGGGTAAGTTTATAAGAGAATTTTAAATCACTCGTTTTACCCTTACCAAATGGAAATTTGGTAAGGAGTAGTGTGAAGTAATATGCATAAATCAGTAATAGTGAAGTTTTAAATAACATATAAGATATTAAAGATATATACAAATGAAACAACCAATAATATCAATTTCAGGAATACGCGGAGTGCTTGGTGAATCTTTAACTCCCGATAATATAATACGGTTTGCAGCTGCGTTTGCAAAATACATCGGTCCGAAAAGGATTGTATTAGGACGCGACGGACGTTTGCATGGCGATATGATAGAGAAAATTGTTGAATCAACTCTATTAATGAACGGATGCCAGGTAATAAATTTAGGCATAGCTCCAACACCTACTATTACGCTGGCTGTAGAAGCGTTAAAAGCAGACGGCGGCATTGCTGTTACGGCATCGCACAACCCGCAGGAATGGAATGGGATGAAATTTGTAAACGGCAGCGGTGTATTCCTCAATGCACAGGAGAATAAAGATTTTCTCAGCCATATGGAAGTTACATCCGGTGTAATTTATGGATGGGAAGATGTAAAGCATATTGAGTATTATCCTACTTTTTATGATTACCACATTAAAAAGGTTTTGAACATCAAAACGATTGATGTAAAAAAAATCAGGAAAAGAAAATTCAAAGTACTTGTTGATTGTGTAAATTCATCCGGCTCTATAATAGTACCTGAGCTTTTGAAAAGACTTGGATGCAAAGTAATAAAATTAGACTGCGATTGTACCGGAATATTCACACGCAGACCGGAGCCGGTGCCCGAAAACCTGGCACGTACTATGAAAGCGGTGAAAAAAAGCGGCGCAGATATAGGGATTATTGTTGACCCTGATGCTGACAGGCTTGTTTTGATTACAGAAAAAGGTAAACCGTATGGTGAGGAAAATACAATTGTTACTGTTATAAAACATATAATGAAGAATTCACCGCGGAAAAGGAGAATTGCGGCTGTAAATCTTTCAACGACAAGAGCGGTAGATGATGTTGTTGCACAACATGGCGGTCAGTTGTATAAATCACCGGTAGGGGAGATAAACGTGATTGGCAAAATGAAGGAGCACAATGCAGTTGTAGGTGGTGAAGGCAGCGGGGGAGTTATATTGCGGGAAGTGCATTACGGAAGGGACTCACTTGTTGGTATTGCAGTAATACTAAGTGAGCTTGCTGAATTTAACGGAACGGTTTCTGAATATAAAAATACATTGCCCCAATATGTAATATCAAAAAATAAAATTGATGTTAATAAGGTACCGGCAGATAAAATTATTAAATTCATTAAAAGAAAATTTAAGGGTTATCCTGTTAATGAAGAAGACGGATTACGGGTTGATTTTGAAGATTCATGGATGAACTTCCGGAAATCCAATACAGAGCCGATAATAAGAATAATATCCGAAGCAAAAACCATAGATAAAGCAGAAGCACTGCAAATGAATATCATGAACGAAATAAATGAGTTTATAACGGGTAATGTTATTGAAGGTGTGGATAATAAGTGGTTGTGAAGGTTGGGGATTGGAGGTTACAGGTTGAAAAGTTGAAAGGTTGAAAAGTTGAAAAGTTGGAAAGTTGAATGGTTGAAAGGTAGAAAAGTTGAAAAGTTGAAAGTTGAAAATACTTGTCCTTCGACTCTGCTCAGGACTAGTAATTACAAAAATTATTGATTACAATTATTGAAGAATTTTGATTAAATTGCACAAAATATATACAAAACTTTATGGCTAAATTATTAGAAGTAAGAAATCTCAGAACATATTTTTATACGGATGACGGTATTGCAAAAGCTGTTGATGATGTAACCTTTGACCTGGATAAAGGTGAAACCCTTGGATTAGTAGGGGAATCCGGCTGCGGGAAAAGTGTATCCGCTCTGTCTATTATGCGTCTGATACCAGACCCTCCGGGAAAAATTGTCGGTGGTGAAATTATTTTTAAAGGTGAAGACCTGGTTAAAAATTCAGAACGGCAAATGCAGGACGTTAGGGGTAATGATATTGCTATGATTTTCCAGGAACCGATGACTTCGCTCAACCCTGTGTTTAAATGCGGAGAGCAAATCGATGAAGCCGTTATACTTCATCAGAACGTTTCAAGGGAAGAAGCAAAGAAACGCTCCATTGAGATGCTAAGATTAGTTGGTATTCCAGGACCGGAACAAAGGTATGGTGAATATCCTCACCAATTGTCGGGTGGTTTAAGACAAAGAGTAATGATAGCCATGGCTTTATCATGCAACCCGGAAATTTTGATTGCTGATGAGCCTACAACAGCCCTTGATGTAACCGTACAGGCACAGATACTTGAACTTATTAGAAAATTGCAGCATGAACTTGGTATGGCTGTTATTATGATTACGCATGACCTTGGTGTTATTGCAGAGGTATGTGACAGGGTAGCTGTAATGTATGCATCAAAAGTTGCCGAGTATTCATATGCAGATGAATTATTTTATAATCCCAAACATCCTTACACACTCGGGTTATTAAACTCAATTCCCAAGCTGAATAAAGGAAAAGCAAGATTAAACACAATCGAAGGAACAGTACCTCCTGCAACAAATTATCCTATTGGCTGTCACTTTGCAACACGCTGTAAATATGTTGACAGCAAGATTCCGAATCCCGGAAGCAAGTGCTGGAATATAGAGCCGCCTCTTGAGCAGGTTGATGATGCAAAAGTAATGCATACGGTTTCATGCCACTACTGGAAAGACATAGAAAAGAGAAGAGAAGAGCTTGGGGACAGGGTGCCTCTGCAGGAACCACTGGAGAAATAGTAAAGAAATTATTTGGAACTTATAAAGCCCGTTGGTTTCAACGGGCTTTTTTTATTGTCGTTTTTTCATTTACTTAGGAATGAAAACATAGTAAGTTGTATTAATAGATTTGTTCTTTATTGTTTATCTCAAACTTAACATTAAATATAATAAATAAAATGAAATCAGCAGTTTTATTTCTTACTATATTGTTATCGTTCTCAATTAATTCAAATTCGCAAAACTTCTGGCAGCCGTTAAATGGTCCTAATGCTGCACCTTATATTTCTCAGATATTAACCAATTCATCCGGTCATCTTTTTGCTGCAACTCATTCTGCAGGTTATTTCAGGTCAACAGATAATGGAAATTCATGGGTAGAGATAAACACAGGTACTGATGGTCCCAACATGGAGGGAGGAAGATATATAGGCGTAAATGTTAACAATGATTTATATGCAGCTATTGATAATAAGGGTGTTTACAAATCTACTAACAATGGAAATTCCTGGACACAAACTTCGTTTATCAATGCTATTGTCAGCTCATTTACCTTTACTCCAAACGGCTATATATATGCAGGTACACCAACCGGAGCAGGCATTTACCGCTCAACTAATAACGGTGCAAACTGGACACATGTTAGTAACGGACTTCCCCAGTACTTTACGGTTTTAGATTTAGCTTCCGCTCCAAACGGAACAGTGTATGCATGTACAGGTAATACCAATAAAGTTATGTTCAAATCAACAAACTACGGTTTAGACTGGGTGCCAATTTCCCTGACAGAATTTTATACTTGTAAAGCAGTTGTAAATAATTCGGGAACAGTATTTATAGGAGGCAGTTACAACAATATTTATGGAATTAAACGTTCTACCGATAATGGTGTAAACTGGGTTAATGTTAATAATGGTATAATTGCTTCTCGTGTAAATTACTTATATTGTGACCAGAACAACGTACTGTTTGCATGCCTTGATTCAGGGCTATTCAGAAGTACAAACAATGGAGATAACTGGCAAAGGATTGTTAACAATGAGCGGATATATTCTTTTGTGAAAAAAACATCGGGAGAATATTTTGCCGGGTTTTACAGGAAAGGATTGTTTAAATCAACGAACAATGGTGTAAACTGGCAGCAAAGCAATAATGGAATCACATCTATAAATGCCGGTAGTGTTTCAATTGGTCGATCCGGTAATATTTATATTGGAACAGAAATTACAGGTGGCTTCCTCTCAACAAATAATGGAATTGGTTGGGTTCAAATATTAGACCCCGGAAAATATCCTAATGTAAACACTATTTTAGAAACTCCAAACGGTTATATTTTCGCTGCAGCAGATTCCGGACTGTTGCGTTCTACTAACAATGGAGCAAACTGGAACTGTATCTATTATGTTATCGGAATAAATATTAATGCATTAATTTTTAAATCCAGTAATGAGTTGTTAATGGCTAATGAATTTGGCGTTGTGCGTTCAACAAATTATGGCAATGACTGGACGGGTTTATATTCCACATACTCTGTAAATGCGTTGGCAATTAATTCCTCTAACCATATTTTTGCAGGAACTACGATAGGAGTTATTAGAACTACAAATAATGGAGTGAATTGGAGTGAAGTTGGAGGTATAAATCAGAATGTAATATCACTTGCCATCAATCAAGCCGGACATATTTACGCCGGTACATATGATGATGGGATTTTCAAGTCAACAAATAACGGGAATAACTGGGTCAATGTTCTAAATATTCCTGCCCACTTTAGTGCTATATGCATAAATCAAATTGGAAATATTTATGCCTCGGGATTTTATTCAGGTGTTTTTTGCTCTACTAACAATGGCAGTAACTGGGTACAGGTTAACAGTGGTATGTATAATCATTTTGTTCCTTCAATAGCATTAAACTCAGCAGGATATTTATTTGCTGTTACATATGGAGGGAGAGTTTATAAAAGTACTGGTTCAACAATTGGCGTTGAAAATATTTCTAATGAAGTACCCGAAAAATATTCATTACAACAGAACTATCCTAATCCATTTAATCCTGCTACTAAGATTCGTTTTGATATTCCGAAAGAAGTTAGAAGTCAGAAGTTAGAAGTTAGATTGACAGTATATGATATACTTGGAAAAGAAGCAGCAGTACTAGTAAATGAGCGGATGAATGAAGGTACTTACGAAGTGACATGGAATGCATCTGACTATCCAAGCGGGGTATATTTCTATAAACTGCAGGCAGGTGACTACACGGATACAAAAAAAATGGTGCTTGTAAAGTGAGTCTTATATAAATATTTTTCTCAAAACCCGCTCAAAAAGCGGGTTTTTCTTTTCTTACTTAATTGTATTAAATTATTGACTTGACAAGGCTTTATTCGTAATATAAATTGTAGTACTTAATAAGTACTACAATTGATTCAAAAGGAATTAATAGAAAAATTTAAGTCGCTTGGATTCAAGGAATATGAAGCCAAGGTTTTTCTTGTACTTCTGAGAGGCACACCGATGAGCGCTACCGAGATAGCAAATGAGACTAAAATCATCCGGAATTCACTTTACGATATTTTAAAATCATTTGCTGAACGCGGCTACTGCAACCAGATAGAAACCAGCTCAATACTTCAGTACCAGATAATAGAACCACAGGTAATACTTGATAAGATTGAAAGAGAATTTAATGAATCAAACCGTTCGCGCATATCAACTTTAAAAGACACATTCAAAACCATACAGGAACAATACAGTTCAACACTTAATAAAGGACCGGGAATAGAAGAAAGTGTAGAGCTTATCAGGGGATTTAACAAACACAGAGTTGCAAAATATATTGACCTTGTTAAAAATGCAAAGATTGAAATTCTCGGAATGAACCGGCTGAGAGGAATTGTAACAGAAGAACTGAGTGACCTTGGCAAGAAATTTTTTGAAAGCGGCGGAGTAGTAAAATACATTTACAGGATAAGTCTTGATTTTAAAATTATGAAAAACGGCAAAGCTGTTAATGCACAAAAAGAAGACCTTATCCGTTTATGCGAAATGTTTGAAAGAAACGGTGAACAGGTGAGGCTGACAAATGCAAATATTCCTAATGTAGGAATATTTGACGGTAAAATAGTTTTAATAAATGTAACAAGTAATCTTCCAAATGCAAAAAATAAACAATCCGACCTTATTATCAAAAACACTGACTTTGTTGATAACATGAGGGATATGTTCAATTACTATTGGGAAAATGCAATGACAATTAAACAATACACCGATAAATTAGATTGATATGTACTATAAATATCACGAATCAATTATAAAGCAATTACTCTTAATCCTGTTAATACTCCTCCTGTTGATACTGCTTTCATAGAGTTGATTTTTCTTTTGATATAAGAAAATAAATTTATAAAACGTAAATAAACATCAATTAATAATACTTTTATAAACGCATCAAATACTATTTATTGTTCACGGCATATTAATTTTACTGAGGCGTGAGAGCAATAAAACAATTTAATCTCTTTTGAGAAAGGCAGTAAAATGAAAAGAATTATTTATACTCTCATTATATTAGCTATAGTTGCAAATCCATCTTACTCTCAATTATCAGAGCAATGGTGTAAAACAATTCTTCCTGGGGAAAATCAAGAACAATATGAAAATACTAATCTTAAAGTAGAACCAAACGGAAACACATATGTTGCAGGAAGACATTCCATTGGAACAGGGATTGATCGAATTTTTAGTTATTTTATAATTTCATATGATGCAAGTGGTGTTCAAAGATATCATGGCTATTATTACAATCTATCGCTTATATCCAGCTATATGGATAATAATTATAATATGTATACCGATGTCGTAACAAGTAATTACCCAAAACAATATTATGTTCAAAAATTTACTCCTACAGGTGCATGTATATGGAGTATTGAAAGTCCATATGAGGGTAAGTTAATTATTGGAGATAACAATGGATATGCCTATAGATTATGCAGCGATTATACCGGTGTTGATTATTTAATCAAATATAGCAACTCAGGTGCAGTCCTAAACACTTATACTATTCCAAATAACATTTCTGTATATAATTTCGCAGTAGATGATACTAATTATGTTATTGCGTCAACATTAGATTCCAGCTTTTCACACGGTTTATATGTGTACAAGATTACTCCTTCAGGAACGATGTTGTGGAATTCATATTACAGACCGGATGGTATGAGTCTATCTAGTAATTACAAATTGTCAATACTACCCAATGGACAAATTTATGTTCTTTCAAGATGTTACTATTCATCCAGCGGTTATGATTATTTGCTAAGTAAATATGATTCTGCAGGAGAAATGAAATGGGTATCAACTTTTAACAGCAACGGTTTTACTAATGATTATCCTTATACCATGGAAATTGATAATTCGGAAAACATCTGCATAATTGGATCTACGTCAACAGTAAAATATGACAGCTCAGGTACTTTTCTTTGGAGACATGATCTAGCCAGATCTTCTCTTACATTTGATAAGAATAATAATCTGTATCTTGCTTCCACACTAGGTTCATGTATAAGAATATCAAGGTTATCAAATGATGGACAAATATTATGGGACTACGATTACTATACCCCTAATGAAACAGCTTCTTCATGCAGTGTAATTGATGTTGATACGTTAAATAACGTTTATATTGCAGGTTCTATGTCTTTGACAGAAACAGCTTTAGGTGCCATTGCTGTAAAGTTGCATGAAGTACCAGTAACTTACACCATCTCAGGAACAGTAAAATTCCAGGATAACCAGCAGCTTGTATCATCAGGTTATGTGAAAGCATTTCATTTTGACAGAAGCACAGGTATCATAACTACTGTTGATTCAACCGGTATTCAGGCAAACGGTACTTATGTACTTCCCCATGTTCCCCAGGATACAGTTGACATAATGGCATTCCAGGATGACGAAGAAGAACAGTCATTTGTGCCTACTTACCATCCTTCAACTATCTATTGGGAAAATTCAGTCAAGCTATATCCTACAGGTAATTTATCAAATATAGATATTGGTGTTTACAGGATAATTAATACTACAGGAGCATACCATATAGGAGGACATGTTTATACCGATTCTGAACAAGACAGGGGAAGCTTAAAGGATGCAATAATGTATGCAAGAGTGGGTAATAATTTCAAAGGGTATTCCATTTCACTTCCGGGAGGAGCTTATTGCATAGACTCTCTTTCAGCGTCTAATTATGAAATAATATGTAACCGCATGGGATATTACAGTGCAATTAGACCTGTACAGCTAACAACATTCAGTATGGATACGATTGATTATTATTTAACTAACGTGATGGTTAAGATAGAACAGCAGGGAAATATTGTTCCTGATAAGTTCAGTTTATACCAGAATTATCCTAATCCGTTTAATCCTGTAACTAAGATTCGTTTTGATATTCCGAAAGAAGTTAGAAGTCAGAAGTTAGAAGTTAGATTGACAGTATATGATTTGCTTGGAAAAGAAGCAGCAATACTTGTAAATGAGCGGATGAATGAAGGAACTTATGAAGTGACGTGGAATGCATCAAATTTCCCAAGCGGGGTATATTTCTACAAACTGCAGGTAGGCGATTATGCGGAATCGAAAAAGATGGTGTTAATAAAATAAAATTTAGAATACTCTTGCTATAAAAAACCCGCTTTTTCGAGCGGGTTTTTTATGAATATAAATTATCTTGCTCAAACAGTTTCAACACCGTATAATTTTAAAAGCCATGAAAGCTGTCCTACATGCATTGGTTCATGTCTTATAAGATGTGTTATCATTACTCTCTTTGAGTTCACTCCGCCAAACGTATAGCCAAGAAAATTTTCTTTATCAAGCTCTTCATCAGGTAATTCTTTAATTACTTTCATAGCTTTTTCATGAATTTTATCCATTGTTTCCATAACCTCACTATAGCTTGGCCATGAATCCTTTTTTTCGGGTGTAGAACCGATTTCAAACTCCTTCAGCCAGGGAATATCCATTGATGTATTTCCTACTCCCTGCAAAACAAGGAAATGCTCTGTCCACACAAGATGAGCGGCAAGCCAGTAAGCAGTGTTTAATGTTTTGCCGTTAATGCATACTTCTTCATGAAGCTTTTCTTCAGGAAACATTGAGAAATAAAATTTTGTCAGGTTTCGGACTGATTGAAAAGTGTTGGCAAGTACTTCTGATTCTCTCATATTTAATATATTTTTTTATATACAAACATAAATATAATAAAATAGACATGATTGAACAATAGAAGAAATTAAAAAAGAGATGGTGAATAGACCGGAATGGATTTAATATTTATAAAAATAAATGTAATTTATTATTATAATCAAAGTAAATGAAATTATATCTTGATACATCAGTAATTGGCGGTTATTTTGACCCTGAATTCAGTGAAAATACGGTATTGCTATTTGATGAAATATTTAAAGGTTTTCATGATATCATTATTTCCAAAGTAACAATAAAGGAATTATCAACAGCTCCTAAAAATGTCAGGGAGTTAATCAATAAAATACCGATGGTGAATTTGGAAATTGTAGAATTAACTCAAGCCGCTGAAACGATTGCAAATATATATTTAAATGAAAAAATTATTTCTCAAAAATACTTTACCGATGCTTTTTACATATTGCTATAGCTACATTAAAAAGAGTTGATATTATAGTTAGTTGGAATTTTAAACACATGGTTAATATAAATAAAATAAAAATGTATAACTCAGTAAACTTAAAATATGGTTATCCTGTTATTGATATCAGAAGTCCTGAGGAGGTAATAAAATGAATATAAAAAATTTCAAAGCAGTTGAATTTATGAGAAAAAGAAGGGAAGAGTTGTCAAGATTATACTATAGAAACAAGTCTGAATTTGTAAATATTATTAACGAAAAAGAAATAAAAACAAAGAAGACATATAAAACAGCAAATATGCATCACAAGCATAAATGATTAGTTAATATATTCGCACATAACCTTTCTTTTGTAAAATTTAAGAAGCTATGAACTTACCTGTCACAATAAGCAAGTATTAAGTAGTTTGTTAGCGAGAGTAATAAACATACAGTTTCAGATTTACAATTTCACACCAAACCCCTCTAACAATTGCGGATTTTGAATTACCAATTTCGATTCAAAGTAATAAATCTTCCTTCTACTCCAAATGCTGCATAGGATTAGTAAAAGAACCAGCGGTCATCCAATGGGCACTCAGCGGGCACTCCGTGGGCACTCAGCGGGCACTCTACAGGCAGTTTTCGGGCAGGTTTTGGGCAGGAGTTTTCGAAAAATGGCTGTAACTCATTGCAGTATAAAGAGATAACTCCTGACCAAAGTGTCAAAAATGGCTCAAAATATGGCGATTATAAGCAGGAAATGAGGTTTTTGAAAATGTACTCCTGCCCACAGATTTTTGGGAAAAAATAAACAAAATAAACGATATACCGTCGCTATAATTTAAGAGTTAAAGTAATACTTTAAGCTCATCCGTACCAATTCCTAACACACCCCTTCCGCTTCGCTTCCTCCCCTCTCGAGAGGGGAATCCTTACCTCTTTATTTATCCTTGAATTAAAATTGCTTAAAAAGCACTCTAAACACACAATACACTCTAAACACTCCACACACTCCAAACTATTTTCGTGAAATGTTTGACAAGCAGTAATCTCCATATTATATTTATATAGTAGTGAATGCTGCTGCAATTTATTACTCACTGTCGTTCTTTGTCAATATCGAAATCATAATCTTCAGGTCGTGAAATTAATTTGTTCTGGGCTTAGCTTTAGGGTCAGATATAGAAACAAAAAAAGTAAAAAATGAAAAATTCGTGAGTTCGGGAGTTTTGAGTTGGTGAGTTCGAGGGTTGTAAGTTTGAGCGTTTGAGCGTTTTAGAGTGAGTAGATGTGAACCGGTTAATAGATTGCAAATCATTTGAACCGGATAGTTTTCAAGGGGTAATTCGATAATTTATGTCTGGAGTAGTTTATAAAGATAATATCGTAATTGCAGTTTATAATTATTTATATCAGTAACCCTCACGAAGCTCGTTTCACTTATTCGGGATCTTCGACTTGTCTATCATCCATTGCAAATCTTTTATATACTTTCCCAAATAGTCCCACAGGGATCTATGGAAAATTTGGGAAAGAGGGAATAGGATACTTAACAAACTTAACAAACTTAACAAACTTAACAAACTTAAAGAACTTTCTTCTCCAGTTTCACAACATTCTCCACATGGTATGTATGCGGAAACATATCCACAGGCTGGATTGCAGTAATATCGTATTTCTCTGCAAGCAGTTTCACATCTCTTGCCTGAGTTGTTGGATTGCATGAAACATAAATAATTTTATCGGGTTCGTATTCAAGTATATATTCAGCGGCTTTTGGATGAATACCGCTTCTGGGCGGGTCAATTACAAATGTATCATACCGAACTGATTTTTCACTTTTGATTATTCCAAGGTAATCTTTAACATCATAAGATACAAAGTCACAATTCGTTACATTATTAAGCTCTGCATTTTCGTGAGCAGAAAGAATTGATTCATTGCTAAGCTCAACACCCATAACTTTATTCACATGTTCAGATATATATAGTGAAATAGCACCGCACCCGCAGTATAAGTCGAGTACATTTTCTTTGCCCGTAAATTTCCCAAACTCCAATACTGTGTCAAACAATTTCTTTGCCTGTAGTGTATTGGTTTGAAAGAACGAGAGGGGAGAGATAACAAATTTATATTTCCCGACCTGTTCGGTTATGTAGCCTTCGCCAAAGATTTCAAATGATTTCTCTCCTGATGCAACCTGTGCTTTGGAAGTAGAAATTGTATTAATGAATGTTGTTACTTCAGGAACTGCTTCCTGTAATTCCTTTGAGAATTCATTTATAAGATTTTGTTTTTCTTCGGATGTAATAAGATTAACCATTATCTCTCCTGTAACAGGAGATTGCCTGATAATTAAATATCTTAAATAACCTGAATGAGTGTGGGTAGAATAGATTGATAATTTTCTTGATTTAAAGAAATCTCTTGTAAGATTTAATATCTTATTTGATAACTCCGATTGGAGATAGCATCTTCTTATATCAATAACTTTATCAATGAATTTCGGAATATGAAAGCCAAGAGCAAAAGACCTGTCAGCCTTTTCATTATCTTTATCCTCATTGGTCAGCCACCGGCTGTTGGAAAAAGAAAACTCAAGCTTATTGCGGTAATAATATATTTCATCACTGCCGATAGTTGCGGGTACATTGATATTTTCAAATCCTCCAATCCGCTCAAAAGCATTATGCACAATCTTTCTTTTGAATTCGAGCTGGTGCGCATATTCAAGATTTTGCATTTTGCACCCGTTGCAGGTACCGAAGTATTCGCATAAAGGCACAGCTCTCAGTGCTGAAGCTGTAATAATTTCAGTGAGTTTTGCTTCAGCATAGTTTTTCTTGACTTTCCGGACCTGTGCTTTAATCACATCTCCGGGTATAACATTGTTAACAAAAACCACAAAATCAGAGGAAGTTCTTGCAACTCCCTTTCCTTCGAAGCTTAAGTCTGTCACGGTTAACTCTAAAATTTCGTCTTTTTGAGGCATATTTAGCTAAGTTACAATTAATTACAGTGTAGAATTATATTATTATTTCAATAAAATACTAATTTCATTATTATATAGTGAAAAAGAATTCTAAATTAAGCTAATCTACTGATTGAAGAAAGACAAAATACTATCCGATGCCAAAAGGGTTATCCAGATAGAGCGGAAAGCAATTAGCGACGTTGAAAGAAGGTTGAACGGGAATTTCACAGATGCAGTTGAAATAGTATATAAATGTAAGGGACGGGTAATAGTAACCGGAATAGGCAAGTCAGGTATTATTGCACAAAAAATAGTAGCCACATTAAATTCTACAGGTACACCTGCTGTATTTCTGCATTCTGCCGATTCAGCACACGGCGACCTTGGCATGATAAGAAACGGTGATGTTGTTATCTGTATATCAAAATCAGGTGACAGCTACGAGCTTATCCAGCTTCTTAAGGCTATCAAGAATTTTGATGTTAAGGTGATTTCAATTGTTGGTGACCTTGATTCTCAACTGAATGAATATTCCGATATAATAATAGATGCAACAGTAAAGCTTGAGGCATGTCCTCATAATCTTGCACCAACAACATCTACAACTGTTGCACTGGTTCTCGGTGATGCGCTTGCAATTGCACTGTTGAGAAAGAAAGATTTTACAAAAGCAGAATTTGCCATGCTTCATCCCGGCGGAGTCCTTGGCAAGAAACTTCTGCTGAGAGTTAATGATTTAATGGTGAGGGGTGAGAATATTCCCAGGGTTCATGAAAAAACTCTTTTCAAAGATATTGTGTTTGAGATAACTTCGAAACGTTTAGGATGTGCATGTGTTATCGATGAGAAAAAAAGGTTAAAAGGAATTATTACAGATGGAGATTTAAGGCGGCTACTGCAGACTATAGATCATTTTAACGGTATTAAAGCTAAAGATATTATGAACAGGAGCCCGAAGACTATCAATGAAAATATGCTTGGAGAAACAGCGCTTGAGCTGATGGAAAAATATTCAATAACACAGTTAGTAATTATTGATAAAAATAAAGTCCCGGTTGGAGTTGTTCACCTTCATGACCTTGTAAAAGCAGGGTTAGGTTAAATAAGTATGTATTTGAATCGGTTATTTTTTTTGTGTTTTGTAAGTACTATTTTAATATTTATATCAACCGGCTGCGGTTCAGATAAAATACAGCCGCCAAAAACTGATTTCATTTCTTCAGACAGCATTCCTACACAGCAAAGCTTTAATTCTACTGTTACATTCTCTGATTCAGGCAAAGTTAAGGCAATATTGTATGCAGGAAGGATAAGAGTCTTTTCGAAATTCAATTACACTTTGATAGACAGCGGGGCAAAAGTTGATTTTTATAAAGCCGGAGTATATAATTCCACTTTAACCGGGAAAAGAGGCAAGATATTTGATAATTCAAAAGATGTGGAAGTTTATGACAGTGTAAAGCTTGTTTCTCAGGATGGCTCGGTTTTAACTACAAACAAACTTTTGTGGGTGAATAAAACGCAGAAAATTAAATCGGATGAGTTTGTACATATCACAACCAGGACCGATGATATACAGGGATACGGATTTGAAGCAGACCAGAATCTGAAGAACTACGTGATATACAAAGTAAGCGGGGAAGTGCAGCAGTGAGTTGGAGAGTTGTGAGTCGGGAGTCAGGAGTTGGAGAGTCAGGAGTTGGAGAGTCAGGAGTTGGAGAGTCAGGAGTCAGGAGTCGGTGAGTTATTTTGATTTGAGATGTGGGGTTGGTAGGTTGAAAAGTTGAAAGGTTGGAAGGTTGGAAGGTTGGAAAGTTGGAAAATTGGAAGATTTCGATTTTAAATTCGCATTTGGCAATAGCTCCCTGCACGCAGTCGAAATTCGAAATTATGTGGCAGTGTCAGGTCTTAGTTTGAAAATATGGATGAATACAGCTTAACTGATTTGTGTGGTAGGAAAATTAAGAACTTGGATTAACATTAATTGACCTGACGCCTGCCTGAGGCAGTCAGGCAAGCGTTAGCTTAAGATGACCGGAGGATTTACAATTGCACATAGACAAGTCGTAGATCCCGAAGAAGCGCCGGCTGACACCGGGAGGATTACTGATAAAGTAAAAATAACATTTACAAGAAGTACATTATTGTTCAAGTTTACATATAAAATATTCATTACATTATTTCTGCTTAGCATAAACTGCATCTATTCACAGGACAAGATTACTATCAACAATGCAGATAGTCTTGTTGGAAAGATTATTAACGGTGAGCAAGTGCGTGAAGCAATGGGCAATGTATCTATAACACACAACGATGTCAGGATAACTGCGAACAGGGTTATACAATATTTTGAACAGAATAAAGCGGAGTTATTCGGGAATGTTCATATGGTTAAGGATACACTGAATATTTACGCTCCTACAGGTATCTATTATGGCAATGAATCAAAGGCAGTTTGTCCTGATGGTGCTACATTAAACGATTCAAAGGCAACTTTAAAAGCAAATTACGGTATATACTATTTTAATACTGACCTGGCAAGCTTTAAGGGGAATGTCAGAATTAACGATGCGAATTCATATACAATAACTTCCGATGCATTAGATTACTACAGGGCGGTGAGCAAATCATATGCAAGCGGGAATGTGAAAATTGTAACCGATTCCGCTGTTATAACTTCTGATAATCTGGTTTACGAAAAGCTGATTGGCATTTCCACTGCAACAGGGAACGTAAAGATTGACAGTGATTCCACTATTATCACATCCGATACATTAACTCACTACGATGGCGAAAGAAAATCAATTGCTGATAATAATGTAAAGATAAATTTTCTAACCGAGGATGCGGTAATATCCGGTAAGCACGGCGAAAACTATGAGCGGACCAATTATGCATTTGTCAGGGGTAAAGCAAAGCTTGTACAAATTGAAATAAAGGATGATAAAGTTGATACCCTGTTTATTAACAGTGAAAAGATGGAGTCATTCAGAGATAAACCTGAAAAATATGTTGCAACAGACAGTGTAAAAGTAATTAGAACTGATTTTCTTGCATCATCACAAATTGCACATTACTTTAGAAATGAATCGGGAAAAGGCGGGGTAATATCACTGGCAAAAGACCCTGCTGTCTGGAAAGATGAACTGCAGGTTACAGGTGATTCTATTTATGCTTATTTCAGGGAAGATATTGACAGCTTATATGTGAACAAAAGTGCATTTGCTTTAAAATCACATGAGGGTTTTGCAGACAGGTTTGACCAGATTTCAGGTATTTTCATGTTTATGAAATTTGTTGATAATAATATTGATTATATCCGTGTAGATACAAATGCTGCAAGCATTTATTACAGCTTTGAAAATGATGAACCCGGCGGTGCAAATAAAGCAAACGGAGAAATTATTACTTTGTTCTTTAACGATAAACAGGTTACAAAAGTGAAAATTGTCGGCATGCCTAAAGGGACATTTATGCCTGAAGGTCTCCTGGACCCAATCGAACTCCGGTTACTCGGATTCAGGATAAGAAATGATAAGCCTGTAAGAGAATGAAGAATTTAGAATGATAATGACGGGTTGTCCAAAGAGAAGACAAACAATAACCCTTTTACACTGATGTGCTTTAAATAACTCAAACCACTATAAGCACTCCACTAACTCTACTCACTCTACGCACTCTACCCACTCTACGCACTCAACCCACTCTACCCACTCTACTCACTCAACCCACTCTACTCACTCTACTCGCTCAACCCACTCTACGCACTCCTTGTACGCATTCCAAATATAACTTAAAAGGGTATTCCTATTTACAATTTAATTATTTAAATTATACTACACTAAAAACGGCTTTGGAAAAGGGGCAAAATACGGGGTTTTTTACGTATGTAAACCCTTATAGTATTTGACATTTATAAATAAATCATTATATTAGTGCAATTACAATCCAAGCTTAAAGTAAAAGTTTAAATGAAAAGAAAAAACGATGCTGTTTTGGCTATTTTTCAGTTACGGATATTTTAAATTTATTACTTTAGTATGAAATTTTTTACATATTTCATCATTATAGTTGTTTATCTCTCGCTTTACATCGATTCATACTCAGGAACTAAGTTTAAAGCAAAAGATCAAATAACAACGGCAAATAATTATGCTCAGTCTCACTATGCCGGTGGTGTTTTATGTGCTATTTTTTCGGATGTAGAATTGGATTCAACAGGTAAAGCCATGACCTGGTCTTATTATTACATAAACAGAAATATAACAGATTCCATTTACGAAGTTCACATTACAATTAATGTAATTCCAATGGTTTCAGGGCAATTTATTCCTCCAATATCGGGGCTTATTTTAAGACCGCTTGGGGGAAATTTCTGCAACAGTGATGAATCAACTGCTAAAGTTGAAAATGCCGGAGGAAGGGAATTCAGAAGGAACCATCCTCAAACCAATATTATTGCAACCATTTTAAAATTGCCTTCTGCGCCAGATACTTCAAGAGCATACTGGACTTACATATATAATGATGCTCCAAGCGGTCAGAACCGAGTGTATAATGTTGACGGAATCACATGCCAAATTGTAATTATCGGAATTAACAATATTACAACTGTAATTCCAGAAAAATTCGGACTTTACCAGAATTACCCTAATCCGTTTAACCCGGCGACAAAAATAAAATTTGATATCCCCGTGAATGATTATGTGATTTTAAGTGTTTACGACATAACAGGAAAAGAAGTTAGTGTAATTGTTTCGGAACAAATGAAAGCTGGTACATATGAAGCGGTTTTTGATGCTTCAAATTTACCAAGCGGAGCTTATTTCTACAGGCTTCAGGCATCGGGGTATTCAGAATCTAAAAAAATGTTAATTTTAAAATAGAGCAATGAATACCGTAGATATTTTATCAAAAGTAGCAGAAGCAAATAAAATCTCCACAGGCAGAGCTGAAATGATATTAAGCATTATTTTCGAGAAAATTTCAGACAAACTCCGCAAAGAAGGAGAAGTAAAAATAAACGATTTTGGTACATTTAATATAGTTAATAAAAAAACCGGTTCAACCGGCTTTGGCAGTCAGAGCAATGTATCCAGAAATTATGTTGTTTTTATGCCTGATAAGCCCTTTAAGGACATAATTAATTCATAAAAAATATATTTCCTAACTTAACGGGGAATTTATGATAAAACAAGAAGTAATTGAAAAAATATCCAAATATTTTAAGTTAACTCAGTTTGAAGCTGAGAAAATTTATGATGACATATTTTCAATTATCATAAAGGGAGTTAAGGATGACAATGTAACCGATGTTACAAACTTCGGTGAATTTGTTACTAAATATAATAATGGACGAAACGGTAATGGAAATGGTAATGGCAGCAGTGAGCATTCCAATGGCTATAAAAGGACAGTTGAATTCCTGGCATCAACAAATTTAGAAGAAGAAATAAACCAAACAATTAAAGAAAATACAAAACCTGGTTTGGAAACTTTACAAAAAATGCCGATGAATACAGAAGAATTAAGTTCTGTAAACGGTGCTTCGACCATAGAAGACGAGTTCAGGAAAAAAAGAGAAGCTTTGTTAAATAAGATCTCAATTCACCCGCTTCAGGATTCTGCCAAGGAAAAGAAGCAGCGTGAGAAACCGGCAATTATTCCAATAATAAAGGAAGAGCCTGTTACACCTGAACCGGAAATCACCGGAGAAATTCCACCCGAAAAAACTGAAATTATTGATGAAAAGGTCAATGATACAGTCGACAATACAATTGAGGAAACGGCAATTGAAGAAATAAGTGCTGAGCCGGAACCTGAAAAACCGGTTGAAACAACTGAAGATATATCTCAAAAATCATTTTCAGATTATTTTTCAGAAATAAAGACGGTTCCGGAACCCGAAATTACTCCAATTGATGATACTTTTACTCAGGAACCGCATGTTATACCTCAATCAGCAGTTGAGCTTCATAATGAAATTACACATCCTCTGTCCGGGCCGGTAATCAATCCATCCCTGATTTCTGATCTTTCTGCACCGCAGGAAGAGATAGTACTGAGCTCACCTGCTGCAGAAGATTTGGGTGAAACTGTAGAACATGTTAACGAAGACAAATCGTATTATATATGGTATAAAGATTCCGAAGCGAATGTCAGTGATACGCAGACTATGTCTTATGAATATGAACTGCTGTACCAGGCAACTAAAGAAGCTGAATATAAGTCGAAGGTAAGAATTTACGTATCAACATTTATTGTATTCTTCTCCATAGTTCTTGTCATGTTGATATTTTCACCGGTTATTTACAAAATATTCTTTTCTCCTGAGGATCAAAATGTACAAATGATAGAGCCGCAGAATACAGAAGAAGCAGATCAAAGCAGTACTCAGAACAACGTACAGGAGCCGGTAATCCAAACACAAAGTACAGAACAGCAATCGAATGATTTAAATAAGCCTGTTCAGCAGGAACAGCCGCCGGCAACGCAGCAGCAGACCCAGGAACAGGCAAAACAACAGGAACAGCCAAAACAGCAAGAGCAGGTACCTCCGGCTGCTCAGCAGCAAAATCAACAACAGCCGCCGCAGCAGCAAAAACAGCAAGAGCAGCAGCAACCACCTCAGCAGCAGAAAGATGAAACAAGCATTGCAGGTGTAACAAAGAATACAATGGGCTGGGCAGATGAGAAATTTAAAGTGATATATATAAAGCTTGATAATGGAAAGTTCACCATCCAGGAATCTGCATGGGATTCAGATGCAAAGGCAAATAAGAGAATAAGTGCTGTGGACGGTTTTAAAATAAACGGGTTAAAAGGAAATGTGGTTAGAGCCGATTTAGGCGATAAAGGTGTTTGGTTCAGGGCACGGTTTGGTGAGTTTTCAACAATTGAAGAGGCAAGAGTTAAAGCTGAAGAATTACGAAACAAAGAAAGAATGCGTTTTCAGGCACTCTTAGCATGTTTCCTCCTCTTTGCATAGAAAAGTATTATGCCGGTTATTAGAGTTAAAAAGCAGGAGTAATATCCTGCTTTTCCTATTATATCACCATGGTATGAATAAAAAGTAATTTCGTTATTTGCAATAATATTTCTTGCAGCTATTCCTTCAGTATTTACAGGTATCTCGTCATAAATATTTCCAAGAGGGTCAATGAAACATGATATTCCTGTTTGTGCACTTCTTATTATCCATTTACGGTTTTCAATAGCACGCAGTACTGCAAATCTTTCATGCTGAATTGGCCCGAATGAATTACCAAACCATCCGTCATTAGTAATTATTACCAGAAACTCTGCTCCGTTCTTCGCTGCTTCTCTTACGTAATCACTGAATACCGATTCAAAACATATAAGAGTTGAGAATTTCGAATTTTTGTTCAATGCACTATTGTTCATGTCAAAGATCACCAATGAATCACCCTTATCCCACGCGCTTATGCCAACTCCCCATTTAATTATATTACTCATAAAAGGAAGCTGTTTGTTATAGGGAGCATTTTCACTGAATGGTACAAGCTTTACTTTCATATGTATCTGATATTCATCCGTATTTTTTAATGGCTCTAGAAGTATTGCAGAATTGCAGTGCTTATACCTTCTCCTTGAATAGCTCATTATTCTTGCATCTTCAGGTGCACTTAAAGTATCCGGGTAATAAGCTATGTGGGGAATTCCTATTACCACATATTTCTTATTCAGGTTTACAAAGTCGAAAAATCTGGATGCGTAATTTAAATTATAATCCTCCAGAAAGTTAAACGGAGGAGCAGTTTCATGAAGTACAAGAAGGTCAGGATTGTATTTCAAACCGGCATTCAGTCCATTTATGTATTTTGTAACAATTGCATCCTTATTTTCAGAAGCCCATTTTTTGAACGGGTCAACATTTGGCTGAACAATTGCGGCTTTAATATTCTTGCTGCTGTCAGGACTGCTGTAGTAAGAATTATTCGAGTTAGAATTAAGTATTATACCGGATGTTATGTTCGGAATTAAAATTAGTAGAATTAAAATTGTAGTTGTGACAATAGTATTAGATGAATTAAGTTTCCATTCGCGTTTATAAATTTTTGATGCGAGAAGAAATATTAAAACAGAAATTACACAGATAAGAAAAGTTATCCCATGAACTCCGATGTACTCAGCAAACTGGATTCTGTTCAGGTTATATACTTCGGTGTTACCCAGCTCAATCCATGGATAAGAAAACTCTGTCAGGTTATGCCAGTGTTCGAATCCCGTCCATAACAACGGAAATAAAAACATTGCATATATTCTGCCGGCAGTTTTGTAAATAAGATAGGTAAGCAGTACAGGTATAATCATGAATAACGGATGAACAATAACTGTTGCAACTCCTCCGATTTTAAGGAATATATCATCACTTTCCCATCCTGCAATCCAGTAGAGTGAAATTGCATTGAATACAAACAATAATACATATCCTCTTGCAAACACCTGCCTGAATTTTAACGAATTAAAAATAAGGTAAAGCATAATTGCTAATCCAAAATAGGAGAAGAACCAGGTTTTAAAAGGGGGAAATGATAAAGCAAGCAATGCACCTGATATGGTGCATAGAATCAATGATCTTAACCTTGGATTTGACGGGAGAAATTTAGCCATGAATGATAATTACTTTAACATACATACAGCATAACAGGAGCATCCTTTTTTTGTGCCAACGAATCCAAGTCCTTCACAGGTGGTTGATTTAATCGCCAGCTGATTATCTTTTATCTTTAGGATTTTGCATAAATTTTCTTTCATAATATCGATGTAAGGACTAATCTTCGGTTCTTCCAATAATAATGTACAATCAATATTTCCAATCTTAAGTTTCTTTTTTAATAGGAGGTTGCGGCAATTATCCAGCAAAATTAAACTGGAAATATTTTTCCATTTGGGGTCGTTATTAGGGAAATAATGCCCGATATCTTTTAATCCTGCAGCACCAAGCATTGCATCGCAAACAGCATGGATAAGCACATCGGCATCAGAGTGCCCCAGTAAACCTTTCCCGTAAGGAATTTCAACTCCTCCGAGGATTAGTTTTCTTCCTCTTACTAATTTGTGTACGTCATAACCGAAACCGATTCTCATATTGATAAATATACAATTAAAAGTAAAAAGTAAAAAGTCGAAGGCTCTGAACATAAATTTATTAATTCACCTTACACAAAAATCAAGAAACTATACATTTCAGTCCTGAGCGGAGTCGAAGGACAATAGTAAAGTAGATACGGATAATCTCTGATAGCTTATAATACAGGGTTTATATTCACCAAAATATTTCGAATCATTATAACTATTGTCCTTCGACTCCGCTCAGGACTGAATTTACCGAAAGTGCGTAAGGTGACTTATAAATTCACCTTACGCAAGAGTGTAATCATAGGGTAAGATTTTAGTATTTGTATTTAATTTCAGTTCCTGTCCTCACCCCCCGACCCAATGGCATTAAGTTAAGGAAATTAAAATGGAGTATAAAAGGTTTGAAAGAACACTAAATTAACATTTAAAGCTAATATCATAAGTTC
>RPQH01000027.1 GCA_003820375.1 Ignavibacteriota bacterium | reverse complement strand
GGCAGTGGCCGGACTCTAACCAACTGAGCTACTCAGGAATATAATTTGAACTTTTGTATCCAAGCAGACTCTCTGATTAATCCGGCAGTGGCCGGACTCTAACCAACTGAGCTACTCAGGAATTTTAATTGAAACGCAATTTAATCAATCTACACTTAATTTTCAATCCATATAAAAGAGCATAATGATATTTATTATTTTAATTCTTAAAACATAAAGACTGCATTTTACAATATTGAATGACTCGTCCAAATACAAAAAACCCCCTGCTTATCAAACAGGGGGTTATCCTCTCATTTATTACTTAAATCATCCCCACAAAATAGCTCCGATAAAAACAATTAGTATAAATAATGCATATACTAAAACTTCTTTAAACTCTTTTATTTTTTTCGTATTCGCTCCTTTCGTTGACTTAAGTTCAATCACAACAAATTCTTTGCCAAAAAACTTTTCTTAATTATTTTAATAATTTAGCTATTTCCATTTACAGATTTTCGGTAATTCGCAATTATGCATCAAATTTGTCTCATATATTTCCTTTCAGTAATTTCCCGAATATCTGACATATCCGTCACGAAAGACAAGGATGGCATATAAACAACAATTGTGGATATAGAAAATTTTATTTAAATCAATAATTTACACGTCAATATTTAATTAAATAATAGGCATGAAAGTTGAAATTAAGATAGTATGTTTCGGAAATTCATAGAAATATTAAAAAAGTTAACTTTTGCAGGCAAAAAAAATTCTGATAAAGACGCTCCTTATGCTTATCTCAAAGAAGATATAGCTAATGAAGATTATGAAGAAACGCCTGTTAAAGAAGAACTGAATTCGAATGAAAACAATATTAACATTAAATAAACTTCAAACATAAGGAGATAAATAAATGCCTACAAGAAGAAGAGAAACAGAGAATCCCATTGGAAATGACATTAACATGGGACAAGACAGGGATTATGAAGGAAGAACCAATTTTAATAACAGGACCGATGATACAGATGAAAGAGGCAACAAGGAAGTAACGGATGAGGCAAACTTAGATTTGAATAAGCAGAATAGTGAAGAGCGTGATGAAATGCTGGATAAAGAAGAAGAAGAAGAAGAAATAGAAGACGACGACGATGATACTGATGATATGACAATGGATGACGATGATGATGACGACGATGATTTTGACGATGATGATGACGACGACGATGAAATAATCATCTAATCCTTGTTTTATGACATATCCCATATAAACCCCGCAAAAACGGGGTTTATTTATTTAAAAGCAAAATAAAGCAAAAATACAAACGCTGTTACAGCAATTAAACCATGAGTTACTGCAAGCCATTTGGGAATTGGCTTTCTTTTTACATCGTGCCACACAAGTATTGTGCCTCCTGCTGCCGCTATTATAAATAAAACTATACTTTCTACCGGAGATGGTGTGTTGCCAAGTGCATAAACAATAAGTAAAACTATACCAATTGCAGCAAGCGGACCATGGGTAAAGACTATCCCTTTGGGTGTCTCTTTGTCTCTCAAAACATACGATAGAAGCAGCATTCCCAGAATTGCTGCCAGGGAGAAAAAAGCTATTGCAGCGTATATCATAATATTATCTGTTTATTTTTTCTTTTTTATTTATCAGTACAAAACTCCATTTTTTTCTCATTCAAATGTAAACCGACTCTATTATATATAGTCATTTAACAAACACCGGCATATTTATAACAGTTCATATGTAAGAAATACTTTTTTTACTAATTTACGGTATTTTATATGTTTATTTTGTTGTTTCACTTCGCCATATTTATATAAATATGTATTTTATTTTAGCACAGATATTTTTAAAGATTAAATAGATTTTATTCCTTCAAACTTTATTTGCAAACAAAACAAAAAACTAATATGAAAAAGTTAAAATTTTTATTTTTAATGTTAGTATTGTTGATAATATATTAGGGCTGCGGGGAAGATGACGGCATTATTACACCAGGTGGTGTAACTAAATCAGATTTAACCAGAAGCGGAAAATTCATAACATTCACGTCTAATCTTGATGGCGATTTTGATATCTATTTGGCTCAGGTTGATTCAATTGGGAATCTTATTACTTCAGGTACTGTATTTGAGTCAAATCCGTTCAATATTACTCATTCATTCAATAACTCCGCAGATAAACAATCAAACTGGTCTCCGGACGGAAGAGTTTTGGTGTTTTCATCTGTACAGGGAGATAATCAGGAAATCTATGCTTATTTTTTTAACTCTGATGGCAGCTTAGATACTTCAATTACTGAAATTCCCAAGCGTCTGTTTTCTTCAGATGGCAGCTGGGATAATAATCCTTACTTTTCACCGGATGGAAAATATTTGATATGGGACAAAAGGTACGATAACTCATCACCTATCGGAATTGTAGATACTGCAGATTCCCGCGATCTATATATTGGTGATATATCCGGAAGCGGCAATACACTCCAGGTCGCAAACAGGCGGGCAATTATTACAACTATAGGTGCTGATGAGTATAATCCTAAGTGGTCACCAAGAATTTCAGTCAGAAGAATTGCGTACGAGTATCAGGGTTCAGCCACGTCTACTGACCATGATGTGTATGTCATTGATCCGTTTGATACAACAATAAACACAACTTTTTACAATCCGAATAATTCCGGTTATCCTGCTTGGTCACCTGCATGTGACAAAATTATATTTGAGAGCGATAAATCAAATGGTGATTTTTGGAAAATAGTTTCTCTCGCATATCCCACAAACAGCGGACAACCGGCAGATATAGCTGCGGAACAAGATGTACACCTAAGATATCCAACATGGCTGCCCAATGGCGGATTGGTGGCGTTTATTCGTTTCGATCCCGCAAGTAATAAAGGAAATATTTGGATTACTTCAATATCCGGAGGAACACCAATCAAACTGCTGCAATCGCAGCCCCAGTTTGATAATTCAGATAATTTGTGGCCTGCATAGTAAAGATATTTTAAAATTAGGATATGTGTTTATAAACTGACATTGTCCTGCGAATACTTTGCAACAGCGAATTCAAAGAGAGTTCGCTGTTTTTTTTCCTTTTTTACATCATTTTTGCTTAAAACTTACCTGTATTAAAATCTTTATTTTTATATAATTTAGATTCTTAAACCGTTATTTAATAATAACTTGTTTGTGGTATTTTTATATATTTATTTTAGTAGTTTGGTACTGCATATTTAAATAATTAAGAAAACTTTTAATTTACAAATCAACATCTTTTTTCTTTTTATATTTTCAATACAATTTAATTTAAAATAATATGAACAAGCTCAAATTCCAATTATTGTTTATTTATTTTCCACTATTAGTATTTTTTTATCTTATCGGATGCAAAGAAGATTCTGTTACACCACCTGTTGAAAATAATAACGTGGATGCAGAACAAACATCCTCGAAAAATACAAGCGAGGTTCAGTGGATAAATTCAGATGCTTATTATTATCTTTCTGCAATAGCACTGGGAAGAGTGGAATTATCCAGCGGATGTCCCTTTGTTACATTAGATTCGTCAAACACAGCAGGAGGAACAAACTATACAATCACCATAAATTACGGAAATGAACCCTGCCAGAGTTCCAAACGAAATATCAGGGCAAGCGGAAAGTATCAAATATTGGCTTTTGTAAGCACTGCCCGTGACTCTATTTATGGTGAATTAAGATTATTTGGTGACAGCCCGCTTAAAGTATATAAAGTAGCTAATAGTTCTGATACAAACTCAGTGACTATTACTTCGTCATCTTCCAATACTAATGAATTATGGGGAAGAATAGTAACCGGCGGTAATAACGAATATGCCGGTGTTATAAAAGCAGGTTTGGTCTTTGCTACCAATACCGGTATTACAAAAGATATTGCTGCAAACTTAACAATTGATGCAAGCCTTAACAACATGAACACAACCAATGATGATAAATATATTTTCAGAGGAACAGGCGTTGTTAAAGATAACAGGTTCGGAGTGCAGTTTGCATATACAATTCAGGACAGCTTAACTGTAACAGGTAATTGCAGGTATCCGGTATCGGGTAAAGTAATGTGGGTTAGAAACGGTACTACTATTGCGGCAACATATGTTGATTTTTATCCAAACTCAGGAGAGTGTGATGATATTGCAACTATAATCCGTGGTTCATATACAACAACCATAAATCTGGAAGGTATTGACCAGTAATAAGTTCTTTAAGTTTGTTAAGTTCTTTAAGTTTGTAAGAACACAATACCCTCTTTCCCAAATTTCTATTTGGGAAAGAGGGATTCAGAACTCTCAGAACTCTCAGAACTCTCAGAACTCTCAGAACTCTCAGAACTCTATGAACTCTATGAACTCTCAGAACTCACAAAACTTTACTCAGAAACTTACCGGTATATGAATCTTTATTCTTAACTATCTCTTCGGGTGTTCCTTTTGCAACAACATACCCGCCTTTATCACCGCTTTCGGGTCCAAGGTCTATTATATGGTCTGCACACTTTATTACTTCAAGATTATGCTCAACCACTAAAATTGAGTTTCCTTTTTCAATTAGATCATTAAAGCTTTTAAGCAGCTTCGCAATATCATATAAATGCAAACCTGTTGTAGGCTCATCAAATATGAACAAAGTTTTTTCATCCGAATTCTGGAATGAAAGATGGAATGCCAGCTTTATTCTTTGTGCTTCACCGCCCGAGAGTGTAGTCGCTGATTGCCCTAACCTTAAATATCCCAAGCCCACATCATCCAGTACTTTAAGCTTAGCGGTTATCTTCGGAAAATCCTTGAAGAATGCCAATGCTTCAGTTACGCTTAATGCAAGCACATCACTTATACTTTTATTGTTATATTTAATATCAAGGATTTCATTCTTATATCTTTTCCCTTTGCAAATGTCGCACTCAAGATAAATATCTGCCATGAACTGCATTGCAATTTTAATCACTCCTGAGCCCTCGCAGGTTTCACATCTTCCGCCGGGAATATTGAATGAGAAATTACCCGGACTTACACCTTTTGCTTTAGCTGATGGTAATGAACCGTAAAGGTCTCTTATCTGGTCAAATATCTTTAAATATGTTACGGGATTTGAACGAGGCGAGCGTCCTATAGGTGTCTGGTCTACAAGCTCAACTGCATTGATAAGATTTGCTCCCTTTAATTCGGAATATAATCCTATCTTCTCATTATATATGCCATCGATTCTTTTCTTTAATGCACCGTATAAAATATCGCTTATTAAAGTAGATTTCCCTGATCCGCTTACACCGGTTACACAAACAAACATTCCAAGCGGAAAATCAACATCAATATTTTTTAAATTATTTTCAGATGCTCCCCTGATAGTGATAAAATGATTATTTAATTTTCTTCTTTTAGCAGGAGTATCTATCTTCAGCTTGCCTGAAAGATATTTTCCTGTCAACGATGTTGTTGACTTTTTTATTTCATTCAGCGTTCCTGAAAATATCACTTCGCCGCCATACTCACCTGCTTTAGGACCTATATCTATTACATAATCACTCGATGTAATCATCTCCGGGTCATGCTCTACTACTATAACCGAGTTTCCGATATCTCTCAGTGATTTTAATATCTTAATTAACCTGTCATTATCACGCGGGTGTAATCCAATACTCGGCTCGTCAAGAACATAAATTGAGCCAACCAGTGATGAGCCCAATGATGTTGCAAGATTTATCCTTTGGCTTTCACCTCCCGATAGTGTGCTTGTCAACCTGTTCATAGTAATATATCCAAGCCCGACTTCGAATAAATATTTTAACCTGTTTTTTATTTCATCAAGTATTCTCTGGGCTACTTGCCGGTCATGCTCCGAGAGCTTTACTTCTTTAAAGAACTTATACAGCTCTTCAATATTACTCTTAACCAGCTCGAAAATATTTTTCTTCTGGAATTTAACATACAATGCTTCTTTCCTCAACCGTGAGCCTTCACATTCAGCACAGGTTGTATATGCCCTGTACCTGCTCAGCAATACCCTGTAATGTATTTTATATGCAGCTTCACGCTCTACCATGCGGAAGAACTTATTGATCCCGATATAATCACCTGCTCCTTTATATACCATATGTACTTCTTCTTTCGAGAGGTCTTTAAACGGAATGTGAATCCTTATGTCATATTTCTTCGATGCTGCAATTAAGTCGCTCAAATGCCTGCTGTGCTTTGGAGTCGAGAACGGATGAATCGCATTCTGGAAAATTGATTTTGTTTTATCCGGTACAATAAGGTCAGGGTCTAAATCTATTGTTTCACCAAAGCCCTGGCATCTGGGACAAGCACCAATCGGGTTATTGAATGAGAATAATAACGGCTCGGGCTGTTCAAACCTTATTCCGTCACTTTCAAAATGGAGATTGAAAGAATGTACCTCCATCGGTTCATCCTTCGAGATTTCAATGAAGATATTTAAATACCCCTCCCCTTCCGAATACGCCTGCTCAAGTGATTGAGAAATTCGCTGGGTTAATTCTTCATCTTCCTTCTTATATATAAACCTGTCAACAAGAACCTTTACTTTTTCGAGCTTGATTTTTTTAATATCATACTTTGTGTTCAGGTCTACCAGCTCTTCACCATTAAATATTCTGAAGTAACCTTTTTGCTTCAGCGTTTCAATTTCATCTTTTGCTGATTTGGATTCATGAAGATGAATCGGGAATACTATATATACCCTAGTATCGGGTTTTATTTTAGTAAAGAACTTTAATATATCTTCTACAGTATCTCTTTTAACTTCTTTGCCTGAAACAGGACTGTATGTTTTACCTGCTCTTGCAAAAAGCAGTCTGAGGTAATCATAGATTTCAGTTGCAGTACCAACGGTACTTCTCGGATTTCTTGATGATGTTTTAACTTCAATTGCCATTGATGGTGCAAGTCCTGTAATTGAATCAACATCAGGTTTATTTATTCTTTCCAGGAACTGCCTGGCATATGATGATAAGCTTTCGATATACCTTCTCTGGCCTTCTGCATAGATGGTATCAAACACAAGCGATGTCTTTCCCGAGCCGCTTAATCCGGTTACAACAACAAGCTTATTATGCGGGATTTCAACATCAATATTCTTTAAATTATTAACACGCGCACCTTTGATAACTATGGATTTCCCGTTACGGGTATTTACATCCGGAAGACTCTCACTGAGAGCTTTCCCGGCTTTGGGTTTTCCTTTAGATACCTTCGTTTCCTTAACGTTTCCTATATTATTCTTTGTGACTTTTGGCATTAATTTGGTTTATTCAAACCACAAAAATGGGTAAATTATTTGTGATTATAAATGATAAAATTAACGCATTCCTGCCTGACGGCCAAACTGCCGGTAAAAGAGGTTTCGGGCATATTGGGTTACTGCTCGTTTTGTTTCTGTCTTTCTATATATAACCAAGTATAACCATGCCGGAAATACAGTCTATCTCATATATAACCCAATATACTAAAGAGACTTAGCCCAGCAATGAAAAATAACAAAATAAGACTGCTTCTTACGTTGCATTTTATTATAATTATTTTATATTTTGCTTAAATTCAACTAAAATCACGATTCTGTCTTGATTATATCTCAAGTAAGAGATATATTTGCTAACACATATTTTAACGAATGGTAAAAAAAGAACAAAAAAACTACGAAACGATATTTATTCTAGATGCAGTTTTAGAAGATGAAAAGCTGGAAGCACTGCTAAACAAGTACACCGCTTTTTTAACCAAAAATGATTGCACAATAGTTAAAGTCGATAAATGGGGCAGGAAAAAGTTTGCTTATCCCATAAAGAAAAAGAATTCGGGACACTATGTATCCATAGAGTTTACCGGAGACCCCGGCATTATTGCCAAGCTTGAAAGAGTATATTATCTGGATGAAAGCATCCTGAGATTTTTGACTGTTTCGTTCGATAAGAAAACCCTGACGGAAAGAAATGCTTACTTCGAAAGAAAGCAAATCGATATGGCAAACAGGGAAAGGGAATCTGCTGCTGCTGCTGAAGCACAGGAACAAGCACTGCAAAGGATCGAAGCACCTGTTGAAGAAAAGACACAGGAAACGGAACAACAAGAAGATAAACAAGTTTGATTATATTCATTAACACTTTTTTAACAGTAAACTTTTGGAGGTAAATAATGGCTGATTTAAAGATGCCCGAACTCAATTCAGTGATCATTGCAGGTAACTTAACAAAGGATCCTATTTTCAGACAGACAACAAATGGTACTCCTGTGGTAAACTTCTCAATTGCAAGCAACAGAAGATACAGAGACAGCAAAGATGACTGGCAGGAAGATGTATGTTATGTAGGTATAGTAGCATGGAACAAACTGGCTGAAAGCTGCAGAGACAAACTTAAAAAAGGTAATGCAGTTTTAGTAGAAGGTGAGCTTCAAAGCAGAACATTTAAGACAGAAAAAGGCGATAGCAAAACAATTGTTGAAATTAAAGCAAGAAGAATTCAGTTTTTAAATAAGAAATTAAACGCAATTGAAGGTCACGCTGGGGAAGAACATGAAGATGTTCCAATAATTTTTGAAGATGATTCATTTGAAAAACACCTCTCCCCCGAAGACTCAGCTCTTCTCGGAGATGCTAAATAATAACAGGTTTTTAGTAAAATATTAATTTATAACAATAAGGTAGAGCGGGTATCTCACTCTCTCTACTTTTTATTTATTTAAGCTCACATGAAAGTCATTTTAAAACAAGATTACGAAAAGCTCGGAAAAATAGGAGATGCCGTTATTGTTAAAGACGGGTATGCCATGAATTTTCTTATCCCCAATAACATAGTAATGAAAGCGACAGAAGGAAATCTCCGCGTTCTTGAAGAGCTAAAGAAACAAAAAGAGAAAAAACTCAATAAAGAGATTGCAGATGCTGAAGTTCTGGCATCAGAGCTGCAAAAGCTTACACTTGATATAAAAGTGAAAGCAGGTGAGGAAGACAGAATTTACGGTTCGGTTACATCGCAGATGATATCCGAAAAGCTTGATGAAATGGGATATAAAGTCGATAAAAAACACATAGAGCTTGAGGAGCCGATAAAAGAACTTGGAATCTTCACCGTTGAAATTAAGTTAAACAATAATGTAAAATCTTCGATCAAAATCAGCGTCGAAAGAGAGTAAATTTTTTTTAAAATAAAGGAGTATATTCCGTAATGGAAAAGACTGCTAAAGTTCTCAAGAGCTCCATAATCCGGTTCGCCGGAGATTCCGGAGACGGAATGCAGTTAACTGGAACTCAATTCACTCAAACAACAGCAGAGTTAGGAAACGATTTAAGCACACTACCAGACTACCCAGCAGAGATACGAGCCCCAGCCGGTACACTTTTCGGTGTAAGCGGTTTTCAGATTCAGTTCAGCAGTGATGATATTCATTCACCGGGTGATGAACCTGATATTCTGGTTGCAATGAATCCTGCGGCTCTTAAGGTTAATCTTAAAGACCTTAAAAAAGGCGGAATGATAATTGCCAATGTTGATGCTTTCAACAAGAAGAACCTCGAGCTCGCCAAGTATGATACAAATCCTCTGGAAGACGGCTCACTGGACAGGTACCAGCTTTTTGTTATTCCAATTACCAAAACCACAACCACAGCACTTCAAACCAGCGGTCTCAATATGAAGGAGATAACCCGCTGCAAGAATTTCTTTGCCCTTGGGATAATGTACTGGATGTTTAACCGTTCAATGGATACAACAATAGACTGGATAAGAGGCAAATTCAAAAAACTGCCGAAGATAATGGAAGCCAATATAACTGCTTTAAAAGCAGGTTATAATTTTGGCGATACAACAGAAATATTTACGACAAGATATGAAGTAGCACCTGCTAAGCTTGAAAAAGGCACCTACAGAAATATCAGCGGAAATGAGGCAACAGCACTGGGAATGATAGCCGCATCACAAAAAAGCGGATTGCCGTTGTTCCTTGGCTCATACCCGATTACCCCTGCCAGTGAAATTTTACACGAGCTTTCAAGACATAAAAATTTCGGTGTGAAAACTTTCCAGGCAGAAGATGAAATAGCAGGTATTTGTTCTGCTATCGGAGCGTCGTTCGGCGGAGCATTAGGCCTTACAACTACAAGCGGTCCCGGATTAGCTTTAAAAACTGAAGCTATAGGACTTGCTGTTATGGTTGAGCTTCCTCTTGTCATTATTAATGTACAAAGAGGCGGACCGAGCACCGGTTTACCAACCAAAACGGAACAGGCAGACCTTCTGCAGGCAATGTATGCCAGAAACGGTGAAAGCCCGGTTCCTGTTGTTGCAGCTTCTACACCTGCCGATTGCTTTACTATGGCATATGAAGCAGCACGCCTTGCTTTGAAATTTATGACTCCTGTAATTTGCCTGACAGACGGTTATCTTGCCAATGGTTCAGAACCATGGAAAATCCCGGAATCAAAAGGTTTACCCGAAATTAAAGTAAACTTTGTTACAAATCCCGAAGGTTTCCAGCCGTATCAAAGAGATGAAAATCTTTCACGGCCGTGGGCAATTCCCGGAACACCCGGGCTTGAACACAGAATCGGCGGATTGGAAAAAGAAAATGTTACAGGCAATGTATGTTATATTCCTGAAAACCACCAGTTAATGGTAAACCTAAGAGCACAAAAAGTAAAGAATATTGAAAATGATATTCCTTTGCTTGAAGTTGAGGGACCTGAAGAAGGTGAACTTCTTGTGGTTGGATGGGGAAGCACATATGGTGCAATTCAGGCAGCATATGAGAACATGATGACAAAAGGTTACAAGTTCTCGAAAGTTCATTTAAAATATTTGAATCCTTTCCAGAAGAACCTTGGTGAAATATTAAAACGCTTTAAAAATGTTCTTGTTTGCGAAATGAACCTCGGACAGCTTGCAAAGCTCTTACGCATGGAATACCTCGTAGATGTAAAAACGCTTAACAAAGTCCAGGGTTTACCGTTTAAGGCAATTGAAATTGAAAATAAGATAATAGAAATTCTAAATACTAAATAAGATTATGGCTGAAGAAATAGTCCAAAAACAAAACGAAGCAAGTCCTGTATTAACAGCAAAGGATTTTGCATCAGACCAGGATGTAAGATGGTGTCCCGGATGCGGTGACTATTCTATACTGGCTCAGGTTCAAAGGGTTATGCCGTCACTTGGAGTGCCCAGAGAGAAAGTTGTATTTGTTGCAGGTATAGGCTGCTCAAGCAGATTCCCGTATTACATGGATACATATGGATTCCATGGAATACACGGCAGAGCTCCGATTATTGCGGCAGGGCTTAAAATGGCAAGACCTGACCTTTCAGTTTGGGTTGCTACCGGAGATGGTGACCTTCTCAGCATCGGTGGAAATCATTTCATACATGTTACCAGAAGAAATATTGACCTTAACATACTTCTGTTCAATAACAGAATTTATGGTTTAACAAAAGGACAGTACTCTCCTACTTCAGAGTATGGAAAGATAACAAAATCCACCCCCATGGGAGTTATAGACCATCCTTTTAATCCTGTATCACTTGCACTCGGTTCAAACGGAACATTTGTTGCAAGAACACTTGACAGAGATGCAAAACACATGCAGGAAATGATTCAAAGACAGGCATCACACAAGGGAACATCTTTCCTTGAGATATACCAGAACTGTAATATATTCAACGATGGTGCTTTTGACCTGTTGACCGATAAGGAAACTAAAGCTGATAACGTTCTTGTATTACAGCAAGGTAAACCAATGGTCTTTGGTAAAGAAAATGATAAAGGAATAAAGCTTGATGGATTCAAACCGGTTGTTGTTTCATTGAAAGACGGAAGATATTCTATCAATGACCTGGTTGTACATAACGATAAATCCAGAGAGCTTGCATTTATATTATCGGAATTAACCGAATACCCGGGTTACCCGACACCAATCGGAGTTTTCCTTGATATTGACCGAAAGACATATGATTCTGAAATGGTAAATCAGATAGATAAAGCAAAGAACACTATGGATGAAGGCGATTTAGATAAATTGCTGAATTCGGGTAATACCTGGAAGATTAATTAATTTCGATTTGAGAATTTACGGTTGCGAATTAAAGCAGGTTAAGAAATTAACCTGCTTTTTTTATTTAAATCTTTGTCTGAATCACAAATTAAAGTGCTTTAATCTGTGATTCAAACGATAATTTTACCCTTGCTGAGATTTCAATTTTCCCCTTATAAATATCCTGTCAGCTATGAAGAATAGCGATAAAACAAGAACCAATCCACCGATTATGCTTAGTGTTTCTGCCGATATGCTAAAACCAAACAGTCCAAGGGTATTTGTGAAAAATGAGCTTATTGTATCCCAGAACTGCCAGAAGTAATTTGACGATGTATCTATTGCAGGCTCGAAGGAAATATTTTTAGATACACTCTGCGGAGCTGAAGTACTGAATACACCTGCCAATACAGTAAAAGCAATTGTAAGAAGGCTGAAGGCACCGACTATATATTTTGCAATTCGGTCTCTTTTGCTCTCTTCAAGTGCAGTTTTGCTTTCGGCATTCACACGCTGCATAATAAGCTTCGTAAAGTTATCTGAGGTTTTTTTAACCTCGGCTTTTCTCAGCTTATTTTCTATAAATGTATTAAATATTTTATCGAAATCCATTTTCTTTTTTTAAGAATTATTAAATAAATTCAAGAATGCTTTCATAATCGAACTTCTTCATCATAATCTCTTTCAGCTTTTCTTTTGCCCTGTATATCCTGTTCTTCACAGTGCCTATTGGTATTTTCAGTGTATCCGAAATTTCATCATGTGAGAGGTCATTTATATAGAACAATGTCAGTATAACTGAATATTTCTCCGGTATAACTTCAAGAAATTTGTTTACAACCGTTTGAATTTCATTATCCAGTGCTCTTTTATCCGTCTTGTACACTGCAGAATTAAAATACCTGTTATCATCTATTTTAGTTTCAAATCCTGCAAGGTCACTGTCATCACCTTCGTCATTTTTCCAGCTGTCATCTATTTTCAATACGTTATAAGTTCTTGATTTATGCTTCTTGTAATTATCAAGAGCAGTGTTATAAACTATCCTGTAAAAATAAGTTGAGAACTTGGAACGCTGTTCAAACTGGTTATCAGCAATTGCCCTGAAAGTCTTCATGAAAGCTTCCTGCAGCGAGTCTTCGGCATCTTCTTTATTCTTAAGTATCCTCATGGAGAGAGTGAGCCCTTTATCTTTATATTTATCCACAATTTGCTCAAAGGCATTCGAATCGCCGCTTTTTATGCGGTTTATAATATTTTGCTCAAGGTCATTCATGCAAGATTCTATGTTCACTCTCCTGATCCGGTTAGTTGCAGTATTATTTCCATTAAATATAAACAAAAATCTTTACAGTTTTAATTATTAAAAGAGCTTATTTACCGTCCGTTAAATACTATTTTGCCGTTAACAACATCGCACTTAATTGTAGTATTTCTATTACCTATGTATCCCCTGAATGATTTCTTCTCATCAGATCTGACAATTACATCAAGATTATTGAAATCAATTTTGCCGTGTACTATATCTGCACTGATTTCTCCCTGGTAATTTTTCGATATATCTACATACACATCCCCGTTCACCACATCAATACTGAATCCTTTAGTTGAATCCAAAATTTGCCTGATATCACCATTGGTAATATCAATAATGTTATTCCCAGGAGTCTGATCCATTCTTATATCACCGTTAACAAGGGTTATCTTCATATCCCCTTTAATATTCCGGGCATCTATTTTTCCGTTAACGTTGTCTACATCAACTTTAAAACTTTCAGGAACTCTTATCTTAAAATCTATCTTCGGATTTTCATTGACTTGAAAATTAAAGAAATGTTTTTCCTTATGATAGTCTCCAATGATTTTAATAACATCGCCTGATGTGTCTATCTCAATACTCAATTCACTAAAAGGTTTATCCAATTCTTTTTTCTTTACCTTCGCAATCATATCAGCTTTAACATATACGCCTTCAGTGGAATCTGACTTTGTGATTTCTATTATTCCGTTTACGTTTTCAATTGATATCCTGTTCTTACCGTTGATACCAATTTTATATTCCGAAGTTTCTTTTTTCTCATATCTCTTGCCTATGCAATCCATAGAGGTTAATGAGAGTACAAAGGCAAGAGCAATTAATATATATTTTTGAGTTTTCATTTTCTTTCCCAATACCGTTTTAATTATAATTGTTTTTGAACAGTTGTGGTACCATTGACATCATTTTTCATCTTGGAGTTTACAATTATATAATAAACAATAAATCCAAGACCACCAAAGAACAATAAGAATGCAGGTGTAATTGAGTCACTGAAATCAGCCACTTCTGTCAAAATGTAAGAGATAAAGAGTCCCAGCCCAAGGAAGGCAAACAACATGCCCCATTTTAAAGTACTATACGGGTTTCGGGGTTTTCTTTCGGAATTGGTGTAATACGCCTTAACTTCATCGGGAGTTAAACCCATGTCTATAAGTTTCATTCTCTCTTTATGCCTGCTCTGTATGTGCCAGAAAATGATCAATCCCGGGATACCGAATGTGAAAATTATTCCAAATATCGGAATCATAGCTTCTGCAAAACGATCCATTTTAATTCTCCTTTGCCGTCCGTCATTATGCCGGATTTCGGCTATTTGTTGATAATTTAGTTACTATTTCTTTGTTTCTATACCGGTTAGGACGTGAGGGAAGATGGAAAGGTTTCAAAAAATAGTGTGTAGAGTGTTTAGAGTGTTTAGAGTGTTTAGAGTGTATGGAGGTGTGGAGTGCATTAACCGTGTTAATGCTAATCAAATAGAAATCATGAAGTTGGAGAAAAGAATTTCAACTTGTCAATTTTTCTTTTAAATACATTTTTAAAGTTTTGAAATTATTTTCTTTATAAAATTTTCTTTTGGCTTCTTCTAACACAGAACCTAGCTTAACCATATAATCCTCTTTTGTTAAGCTATTAATTCCATCGAGTAATGCAGAAAATGTTTCATTGTCAGCTTCTAAAGTTATTCCCCTTTTAAAAAGAAAATTCAAATCATAAACATCCCTAATTGTATTGCGATTCAAAAAAGCTGCAATTTTTGCCTTCATCATATCCTCCAGAGAAACATGCTTAACCATAATCTGAATATTTGAATGTTCACTAAATACAATACCCTGTTCAACTTTAATCTTCTTCTGTTCTTTTCTAATCTCAATTTTTAGTGATCTTGGGTAATCAAAGGATTTTAATTCAAATAAAATAGTATAATGTTTATTGGCAGAATCATTTATTTTATAATATTGTGTGAGATAATCTTTTAGATCTTTATATAGATTATCAAATTCAACATCCTTAACAACCCAGAAATCCAAGTCAACAGAATATCTGTCAAGTCCAAAACAGAGACGCAGCATAGTTCCACCACTAAGGACTAAGTTATTAAGAAATTTTTTGCTGTTTAGTTTATCTAATACTTCTAATTCAAATTGTTCTTGTTTTATTAAATGCTGCATAATTGCCTCACAATCTTTTTTGTTTTTTCAGGATATATTTTTGTTAACTTTTTTAACTTAAATTTATCAAGTTTATATAAATCAAGCGAATCAATATCAAATTTATATTTACCGAATGAATATAAATAAGCTGCATCGATAAATGCCTTCTCTTTTGATGCCATAAATATTCCATTAACCCTGTCAAAATCAAAATAATACTTTTTCTGAAACCTGTAATATTTGAAAAATAAACCGTCCGGTTCATATTCAACCGTGCGTTTGAGTGAAACACATTCAAAATAATTTTGCTGAACTTGTGTAGTTATCTCATAATATGAAAGAGCTGTCATAAGAGAAATATAAGAAGGAACCTGAAGAATATTTGCAATAGTAAAAAGTTCTTTATTATTAATATTCTCTAATTTTTGAGAAGTAGTATAAAAGTTATTTTTTAGCTTTACGAGAAATCCTTGCTTGGAATACCTGCTGCAAAAGACTGAAGCAGACTTGTATGTAATTCCAAGAGCATCAGATACATTCTCAACTGTAAAAAAAGGAAGATTACTTAATTTGAGTATTTTCTCTAAATTTTTACTAAACATATTTTATTATCATATATGATAATAAAATATGTTTAGTAAATCAAGAGAAATAATGTAATAAAAAAACGAGGGCTTTCACCCTCGTTTTTAAAAAAAATTCACTATTTGCTGAGCTTTATCGAAGTCCCGCATTTGGCGGGATTATTTGCTCTTAGCTTCCATCTCTTCCATATAACTCGAAATTGGCTCACATGTGCACATGAAGTTCCTGTCTCCGTAGGCATTATCAACCCTGCCAACACTTACCCAGAATTTATGTTCCTTCACTGTTGGTATCGGGAACACAGCTTTCTCTCTTGAGTAAGGATGAGTCCAGGTATCTGCCATTGCATGCTCTGCAGTATGCGGTGCATTTTTAAGAACATTATCAGTCATATCAGCTTTGCCTTCTTCGATTTCTCTTATCTCTTCTCTGATTGCAATCATAGCTTCAATGAACCTGTCGAGTTCTTTCTTAGGTTCGCTTTCGGTTGGTTCAAACATCAATGTTCCCGGTACAGGGAATGAAACTGTAGGCGCATGGAAACCGTAATCAATCAATCTCTTTGCTATATCATCAACTTCAATATGAGCTGTTCTCTTGAACTCACGTGTATCAAAAATTAATTCATGAGCATTTCTTCCATGTTCACCTGTGTATAATGCAGTGTAATGATCTTTCAGTTTTTCCTTAACATAGTTTGCATTAAGTATAGCAATCTCAGAAGCATATTTTAATCCTTCGCCGCCCATCATTCTAATGTAAGCATATGAGATAAGAAGAATATCAGCACTACCCCATGGAGCCGCAGATACTGCAGTAATAGCTTTTTCACCGCCAACCTTCACAACGGGATGTCCCGGTAGGAATTGAGCAAGGTGTTCAGCCACAGCGATAGGTCCCATACCGGGTCCGCCGCCGCCGTGAGGAATACAGAATGTTTTGTGCAGATTAATATGGCAAACATCGGCACCGATAAAGCCCGGGTTTGTAAGACCGACCTGTGCATTTAAGTTAGCACCGTCCATATAAACCTGTCCGCCATTATCATGTATGACTTTGCAAATATCCATTATACAATCTTCAAACACACCATGTGTAGAAGGATAAGTAACCATCAATGCTGCAAGATTATCTTTATACTTTTCCGCATTCAATTTCATATCTGCATAATCTATATCACCCTTATCATTGCATTTTGTTACAACCACTTTCATTCCTGCCATAACAGCGCTTGCAGGATTTGTTCCGTGAGCAGATTGCGGAATTAGAACAATATTTCTGTGCCCTTCTCCCCTGCTCTTATGATAAGCACGGATAACCATTAAACCTGTGTACTCACCCTGAGCACCTGAGTTTGGCTGAAGTGATACGGCGGCCAGTCCTGTAATTTTTGCCAGTGATTCTTCAAGCCCTTTGAATATTTCAAAATAACCTTTCGCCTGGTCAATAGGAGCAAATGGATGTATCAATGAATATTTCGGCCATGTGATAGGCATCATTTCGGTTGTTGCATTAAGTTTCATTGTGCATGAGCCAAGCGGTATCATGGACATGGTTAATGATAAATCTTTATTCTCCAGCTTTGTTATATATCTAAGCATGTCGGTTTCAGACTGATATGTATTGAATACCGGATGCTGAAGGTATTTTGATTTTCTTGCAAATGGTTCTGCTACTTTGAATGTATCTCCATTTTTCGTAACAACTGCGCTTACTTTTTTACCTGATACTTCAGCAAAGATGGAAATTATTTTATCAGCATCTTCCGATTCTGCAGCCTGGTCAAATGAAATCCCGATATATTTGTTATCGATGTACCTGACATTAATCCTGGCATCAAGAAGCTTTTGTTTTAATAATTCAATCTTACCACCGGCATCAATTTTTATTGTATCAAAATAATTTTTATTTAACTGTTTATAACCTGCCTGTATTAAACCTGCTTCAAGATATTTGGTTAATCCAAGTACTCTCTCAGCAATTTGCTTTAATCCTTTTGGTCCATGATATATAGCATACATGCCGGCAATAATTGCAAGAAGAACCTGTGCAGTGCAAATATTACTTGTAGCTTTTTCTCTTCTTATATGTTGTTCGCGTGTTTGCAATGCCATCCTGTAAGCTTTGTTTCCGTATGAATCAATTGATTGCCCGATAATTCTGCCGGGAAGCATTCTTCTGAAATCATCTTTACAAGCCATATAACCTGCATGCGGACCGCCATAACCAACAGGCACGCCAAATCTTTGTGCAGAGCCGACTGCAACATCAGCACCAAACTCACCCGGAGGTGTAAGAATTGCTAAACTTAATATATCAGCAGCAGCTATGGTATATATATTTTTTGCATGAGCTTTCTCAAAGAATTCTTTATAATCATTTATCTCACCATATTGGTCAGGATATTGTACAAGAACACCGAACATATCATCTGTAAGCTCAACGGTTTTATAATCACCAATTACAAGTTCAACACCAAGCGGCTCGGAACGTGTTTTTAAAATATCAATTGTTTGCGGGAAGCAATTTTCCGAAATGAAAAACTTATTTGCATTTTTCTTTTTTGTTGCCGCATGAAGCATATGCATAGCTTCGGCAGCAGCAGTACCTTCATCAAGAAGTGAAGCATTAGTAACTGCGAGTCCTGTCAGATCAATTATCATAGTTTGATAATTGATGAGTGCTTCCAGTCTTCCCTGTGATATTTCTGCCTGGTAAGGTGTGTATTGAGTGTACCAGCCCGGATTTTCAAGAACATTTCTTTGAATAACCGGCGGCAGTATTGTGCCATAATACCCCATGCCGATAAATGATTTGAAGACCTTGTTTTTATCGGCTATATCTCTTAAAAAGAAAATTAATTTATGTTCACTGTAAACCTCTCCGAGGTCAAGCTCTTCTTTATTCCTTATTTTCTGAGGAACGGTTTGGTTTATCAGTTCGTCGAGGGAATCTGCGTTAACAGCACGGAGCATTTCTTTTACTTCATTTTCATTTGGTCCAATATGCCTGTTAACAAATTTATCTGTGTTTTCGAAAGTATTCATTTTAGTTTTTTATATCCCGGTTTGTGGGAATAGTTTTATTAATATTTATAAGTTATAACAAGTATTAAGTTAATATAATTTTTTTGACAGGTTTCTTTGATTGGTTATATTTTGGTGACAGCATTGTAAAGTATTTATTATTACCAGAATTTTTAGTTATGCAGAATAAACCACAATGCCTTCTTTGTAAATTGTTTTTAAAAATCCGCTATAGTCTTTATTTTTATCTATTATAATTGGTTCTATTCTCAAATCAAGCCGGAACCTAACATCACCCATTTTGCTGTATGCTTCAAAAAAATCAAAATTAAATTTCTTAACAACAACAGCGATATCTATGTCACTCCATTCATGGTTAGTACCTTTTGCAAAAGAGCCGAATAGAACAACCTTTTCAATGGGAAAAAAACCTTTTATCTCATTAGAAAATTTCTTTGCAATTTTTACAGCATATCTTTTATCCATTTATAAAACATCCTCGTTTTTTCTAATATTTCTTTTGCTACTGCTGCATTCAAATTTTTAAAAATCTTATTTTTATAATCTGGATATCTGGCTTCGATGTTAAGGGGTTGTAATTCATCTAAAAATTTTCTTTTTGATATTTCCATATCTTTCATCAATCCACATTTATCAGATAATAAAAATAAATTATGGGTGTAAGGAGGTATATCATCATGTATATTTGAATACAATGCTTTCAATATTTTTTCAATTACCTGATGGCACATAAATCCGACATACAAATATCTCTTACTTTCAAGCTGCTTTTGCAGTTTTAAGATCATAATCTGCAATGTTTATCCAATATTTTATTCTGTCAGACTTTTTCATTAATTATTATTTCATAAATATAATTAATAAAACGATAAAAATATAAAAAATTCAAATAATGAAAAGATCATTGCTTAATCTCTTATCCAAGCATCGTCAACATCCTCTTTCCAAATAGTCCCACAGGGATCAAAGGAAAATTTGGGAAAGTGGTTACCACTTATACCGTGGTTACCTCTTATACTATTGATTTTATGTTTTATAAAAAGATTCCCGCTTCCGCGGGAATCTTTAACTTATTTTTCCTTTTTCTTTTTCTTCAATCCCATTTTTTCAATAACGTCTAAATTTTTCAGAGCATTACTGGCAGCTTCCTGCTCTGCCTGCTTTTTCGTTCGTCCCTTGCCAATTCCCAAAGCTCTTTCGTTAATAGAAACCTCAACCGTAAACAGCTTGTTATGCTCCGGGCCTTCCTGTCCTATCACTTTATAGTCCGGTACAAAATCCGTATTTGCCTGAGTATATTCGAGCAGTTTGCTTTTATAATTCTCATCAAACTGGTTAAGCCATTTTACATCCAGCTTTTTAAAAATCTGGTTATTGAGAAATTCTTTTGCGGCATCGTATCCCCTGTCAAGAAATATAGCACCAATCAGAGATTCATATGCATCAGATAAAATTGTGTCATACCCGTCATCTATAGATTTAAGCGCAGTTGGAGCAGCAAGAAGATATTCCTGCAGTACAATCTCTTTTGCCCTTTCGGCAAGAAAACGCTGATTAACCAGGACCGAACGGAACTTGGTCAGGTCACCTTCTTCCGATAAAGGAAAGTTTTTATAGAGATATTCCGCTACAACGGAATCAAGAATTGCATCACCCAGGTACTCAAGCCTCTCATTTGATGTCAGTTTAATGCCATTCAAATTTTTGGATTTTAAAAAGGACCTGTGTGTGAGAGCATTAATAAAAATTCTTTTATTAATTATCTCATAGTTTATGCTATCCTGGAACGCCTTAAAATCGAAGGAAGCAATAGCTAAAAGAATCTCATCTTCTTCCTTTTTTCTTTTCAGGCGAGGAATAATTTTTTTTAGTACTTTTAGTATCCCGAACATAAAATTAATTTACGAATCTTTTGAAAATCAGCGCAGTGTTATGGCCTCCAAATCCGGAATTATCAGACAAAACCGCATTCACCTCTTTTTTCAACGCAACATTAGGAACATAATTAAGATCGCATTCAGGGTCGGGAAATTCATAATTTATCGTCGGCGGAACTATACAATCTTTAATAGTAAGGACTGAGACAATTGATTCAACCGCCCCTGCAGCACCAAGCAAATGTCCTGTCATAGATTTAACCGAATGAACCGGCATTTCATATGCCCTCTTACCAAAGACAGTTTTTATAGCAGCAGTCTCGCCCCTGTCATTTGGAGGTGTTGAAGTTCCGTGTGCATTAACAACATCAATCTCTTCAGGCTGCATACCGGCATCTTCAATTGCAATTTTCATTGCATTGACAACACCTTCGCCGCCCGGAGCAGGTTCAGTGATATGATGAGCATCACCGGTTAAGCCGATACCTGCAATTTCGGCATAAATTTTGGCACCTCTGTTGAGAGCATGTTCAAGCTCTTCCAGAACTAATGTGCCGCCGCCTTCACCCATTACAAATCCGTCTCTTTGTTTATCAAACGGTCTCGATGCCCTTTGCGGATCATCATTTCGGGTAGACAGAGCTTTCATGGCATTAAACCCGCCTACACCCATGGGACAAATTACTGCTTCAGAACCACCTGTAACCATTACATCGGCATTGCCTCTTTGTATAAGCATTACCGAATCTGTTATCGAATGTGCCGATGTAGTACATGCAGATATTGTCGCGTAGTTTGGTCCTTTCAGACCATAACGCATAGATATTCTGCCTGCGGCTATATCAGCTATCAGCATTGGAATAAAAAACGGACTTATTCTGTCAGGATCACCGTTTTTTTCATAAAGTTTTGCCTGTTCTTTATGGTAAGTCCACATTCCGCCAATTCCTGAACCATATACAACACCTGTACGGTATTTATTCAGCTTTTCCAGATCTATACCGGCATCTTTAATTGCCATTTCAGAAGCAGCAAGTGCAAACTGAGTAAAAAGATCTACCCTCTGAACAAGTTTCCTGTCCATATATTTCAAGGGTTCGAAATCTTTTACTTCACATGCAAATTTTGTATCAAAATGGGTAGTATCAAAATAAGTGATGGGAGCTGCACCGCTTTTCCCTGCAATTAAATTTGACCAGAACTCTTCTACGCTGTTGCCAATGGGAGTAATAACGCCTATGCCTGTAACAACAACTCGTTTCTTCATTTTTTAGTTTATTGTAATTTATGCAATCTTCGATTTGACGTAATTGATTGCGTCACCTACTGTACCTATCTTTTCCTGATCTTCATCCGGTATCTGAATATTAAACCTATTCTCAAATTCCATAATCAATTCTACTGTATCAAGTGAATCTGCGCCCAAATCATTAATAAATGAAGCTGTGGGAGTAACCTTAGATTCTTCCACTCCTAATTTTTCAACAATTGCCTCTTTAATTTGAGTTTCGATATCTACATCTGCCATTATTTTTCCTCCTGTTAAATGGATTATTTTTGTTTAAGTAGAGAAACAATTTACTAATATAAATCAATATTTTAAAGTGCTAAAATTTACTCAAAACCTTGCAAATTAAGCTGCAGGTTGTAACGCGTAATCAACAATTTAACTGTAATAATTGATATAAGCCAGTTGTCATTCACTTCCTCACTTGTCATTTCCACATGCTTTGATGGGGAATGATTAGCAACCGGAGGTTTCCTGCTTGGGCTCATATGGAACCGGAATATCAGGAACAGGGTAAGAAATAACAAATTACCGTACCTTGTTCGAAAATATTTTAATTTCCAAATTTCTAATTATTCGTATCTTTCAGAACAAATTCTGGATAAGAAAAGGTTTTTAAATTGTTATTAAAATGTGATAAACCTATATTTACATTATAAATGAATATAAAACTTTTAATTTTATTATTATTCCTGACTGTAACTGCTGTTTTTGCACAAGATAAACCTGCAAACCCAAAAGCGCTTCAGCTCTTTATAGAAGGAAAGACTCTTGAGTTACAAAATAATTACATCGGTGCGGTTAATAAATACAGGGAAGCACTAAAGATTGAACAGGCTCCGGGGATTTATTATTCTTTATCCAAGCTGTATTATGATGTCTCTCAATACCAGAAATCACTGGAAGCAGGGCTGGAAGCATTAAAGATTGCCCCTGAAAACCTGACCTACAAAGAAAATGTATCAGATGTCTATATTATTCTAAACGATTACAAGCTTGCTTTGAAATACCTGCTTGAAGTTGCATCAAAGAAACCGGATGATATAAGCACACTTTATAATGTCGGAAGATTATATGAAGCCGAAAAGCAGCCCTCGGAAGCGCTAAAATATTATAACAGGATAACAGATGAATTCCAGTATGATGAAACTGTATTGAACAGGATGCTGGAAATTTATAACGGTTATAAAGATTACGCTAATGCTGCCGCTACATTGGAAAAAATGCTGGCTCTTAATCCTACAGACATCAGCATTAAATACAGTATTGCAGCTACTTATTTAAAGATACCCGATTATGATAATGCATTAAAAATATATGAAGATATACTTCAGCAAAATCCAAAGAACCGCGACGTTCAGACTGAAGTAATAAAAATATATTTCAGGCAAAACAGGAACAGCGAAGCATTCGAAAAATTCGGACAGATGCTTGATAAAGACACAGTGGATTTTGAAACAAAGCTGGGTGTGGCTCTTGCATTCTTTGATGCAAGCCAGGAAGATTCATCTGCGTTGCCGGTTGCAAGGTCTATTCTTGAAACACTTCAGCAGACATATCCCCAGCAATGGATGCCCGAATATTATCTTGCTCTGCTTGATGCTAAAGATAATTCGTTTGCGGCTGAGCAAAGAATGAAAGATATTCTAGTGCGTGCCGATACTTCGCTTGAAGCACATGTTCAGATAGGATTTTTCTATTATGAACGGAACAGGTTTGATGAAGCACTTAATACTTTTATTAAGGGAGCAGAAAAATTTCCTGCAGATTTCAGGTTAAACTATCTTACCGGAAATACTTATTACCGGCTGGGTAAAATGAGGGAAAGCCTTCCTTATCTTGAAAAAGCAAAGGAGCTAAATCCTTCAGATATTAATTCAATTTCCACACTTGGCATTATTTACGACGACTTAATGATGGATGCTGAATGTGAAAAGCTGTACGAAGAAGCTTTCAAATATCACCCTGATAATGTTTTGCTTTTGAATAATTATGCATATCATCTTGCAGAAAGAGGAATTAAGCTTGAAAAAGCCCTTGAAATGTCAAGGAAAGCTGTTACAATAGAGCCTGAGAATGCATCTTATCTTGATACATACGGATGGATTTTTTATAAACTGAAAGATTATAAGAATGCAAAAAAATATATCGAAAAGGCAGTTAATTTAGGCGCTAATGCAGTGCTTTATGACCACCTCGGAGATATTTACCATGGAATGGATGATATATCCAAAGCCCTGAAGTACTGGAACCTGGGGCTTGAACTTGACCCTGAAAATAAAGATTTAAAATATAAGGTTGAAAAATATAAATAAAATAATAATATAAATATGAAAGCCATGACAGACGGACACATCCATAATGTTATCATTATTGGTTCAGGTCCTGCAGGACTAACTGCAGCATTATATACCGGAAGAGCAAATTTAGGCCCTATAGTTTTTGAAGGATTGCAGCCCGGAGGACAATTAACAATAACGACAGATATTGAAAACTACCCCGGTTTCGAACACGGTATTATGGGACCGGCACTTATGGATACAATGAGAAAACAGGCACAGCGTTTTGGTGCCGACTGCAGATTTAAAATTGTTGAAAAAGTTGATTTTTGCAGCTCACCTTTTAAAATTTTTGTTGATGGTGAGATTTACTTAACCAAATCGGTAATTATTGCAACCGGTGCATCGGCTAAGCTGCTTGGCTTGCCTTCAGAAACCGAATATATGGGATATGGTGTATCTGCCTGTGCAACATGCGACGGATTCTTTTTCAAAAACCAGAGGATAGTTGTTATCGGCGGCGGGGATACTGCTATGGAAGAAGCAAACTATCTTACAAAGTTCGGTAAGGAAGTTGTCATCGTTCACAGAAGAAATGAGTTCAGAGCATCGAAGATAATGCTTGAAAGAGCACAAAAGAACCCGAAGATAAAATTCCTGACTAATACAGTATTGGTCGAAGTGCTTGGAGTTACTACCGAAATGGGCGCTAAAAAAGTAACAGGTGCATTGTTCAAAAACCTTGAAACAGGGGAAACATTTGTTCATGAGTGCGAAGGAATATTCCTTGGCATCGGACATCAGCCAAACACGGGTATATTCGAAGGACAGATTGACCTTGAGCCGAACGGATATATCAAGACAAAGAAATCATCGACCGAGACAAATGTTCCCGGAGTTTTTGCATGCGGAGATGCTCAAGACCATGTTTACCGCCAGGCAATTACAGCGGCAGGTACCGGATGCATGGCTGCTATAGATGCAGAAAGATATTTGGAATCTCAGGAAGACTAAGGACAATGACGGATGACGAATTACGAATGACGAATTTTACTAATTAAAAAGTTTTCAAAACTTTATTTTAAAAACCCTTTCTTATCGGAAAGGGTTTTTTATTACAACTTTTCAACATGCAGCCACAAACCAGCAGCCTGCAACCTTCCTCCTGCAAGTTAATTCAATTTTACATATATTTATATTTTATGAATGTTGATTTGGTAAATCTGGCGTTTAATCTGCCTATTGATTCACTTTTTACTTATTCTGTTCCAAAGGAATTAACAGGAGAAGTAAAGATTGGATGCAGGGTGCTTGCCCCATTGGGAAGCAGGAATATTACAGGAATTGTAATTGATTGTCCTACATCAACCACTCTCAGGAAAGTAAAACCAATCTGCAAATTACTTGACGCAGAGCCGATAATTAATAATGAAATGCTGGAGTTCTGCAGATGGATTTCAAAATATTACTTCTCTCCTATCGGTGAAGTTGTGTTTTCTGCTATTCCAAAATCCATTATCATGGAATCGAAGATAATCTTCAGAGCTAAAACAGAGCCGCAGAATTGCGATATGGAATTGACAGAGCACCAGGAAGAAATATTTAATTTACTTCTGAAAAAACCGCTAACAATAAAACAGATAGAAGGCAAGCTGAAATATACCGGAGCAAGAAGTGTAATCCATTCATTAATTACCAAAAATTTAGTTGAGAGCGAATATATTGAAGCGTCTGCGAAAGTAAAAGCTAAGATTGAGAAATTTGTGACATTTGAATTGCTGGAAGATTTTATCGGCTTTACATCTGAGATGATTGATATCTTTGCAAAAGATACAAACATGCGTTCACAAAAACAGGTTGATTTATTAAAATATTTCATAGTAAATAAAATAAAAGTTATAGAGCTTACAAAATTATTGAAGGATGCCGCAGCTTCTACAGCAGTTGTAAACTCATTATGTAAAAAAGATATCCTAAAAATTGATGTTAGAGAAGTGCAGAGAAAACATGAACAGGAGTTCAGCAATGATGAAAAAATAATTGAGCTTAACTCTGACCAGAAGGATGTAATAAAAAAAATAATCGGTGCAGTTAATAAAAAAGAGTTCAACCCGTATTTGCTTTACGGCGTAACGGGAAGCGGGAAAACGCAGGTGTATATTGAGTCAATTAAATATCTCATGACACAAAATAAAACTGCAATAGTGCTTGTACCGGAGATATCATTAACACCACAGCTCATACACAGGTTCAGAACAAATTTTGGCGATATAATCGGAGTAATACACAGCAGATTAACCGAAGGTCAGAAATTCGATGTATTCAGGAGAATAATATCGGGTGATATAAAAATTATAATCGGAGCACGTTCTGCCTTATTTGCCCCCATCAAAAATATCGGGATGATAGTAGTTGATGAAGAGCATGACAGCTCATACAAACAGGCAGAAAAATCACCGCGGTATCATGCAAGAGATTCCGCAATAATCAGGGGAAAAATTAATAATGCCGTTGTAGTAATGGGCTCAGCCACTCCTTCACTGGAGAGTTATTACAATGCCAGGACAGGAAAATATAATATCCTTGAACTGCCTCACAGGGCTATGAAGACGAAGCTTCCGGCTGTAGAAATTATTGACATGAAACAGGAATTAAAGCCGTCAAGCAAATATGTGAAATATGAATCGCCTGAAAAAAGATTTCTTTCCCCCAAGCTTATATACCTGATAGACCAGACAATTAAGAACAAGCAAAGCATAATTCTTCTGCAGAACAGGAGGGGTTATTCAGCATATCTTGAGTGCCAGGAATGCGGCAATGTTGAGATGTGCAGGAACTGCGATATTACATTAATCTATCACAAAGCAAAAAACCATTTACGCTGTCATTACTGCGGCTTCACAATACCGCTGCCGGAGAAGTGCTCAAAATGCGGAAGCAGTAATATCTTATTAAAAGGCACAGGCACGGAAAAAGTTGAAGAAGAGATAATGCGGCTGTTCCCGCATGCAAGAATAAAACGCATGGATGCTGATACAGTGAGGAAAAAAGATTCATACAGGCAAATATTGAAGAGCTTCCATGAGAGGGAGTTTGATATGCTTGTAGGTACACAGATGATTTCGAAAGGATTGGATTTTCCGAATGTGTATTTAGTGGGAGTCGTTTCAGCCGATATAGGTCTTTTGACACCCGATTTCAGGTCATATGAAAGAACGTTTCAGCTTATGATGCAGGTTTCGGGGCGTTCAGGCAGGAGCAGTGATAACGGGAGAGTGATAATACAAACCATGCACCCGGAAAACTATATATTCCCGTATATTATTGAACATGATTATGAAGGATTTTATCAGAAGGAAATAAGCTTCAGAAGAAATTTCCGTTACCCGCCGTTTTCAAGGTTATGCCTGATCGAAGTTGAAGGCAATGATGCAGGCAGAGCAAATTCAATTGCATCCAGGCTGTATATGAAGCTGAAAAATTTGAATGATGAGAAAACAATAGAGATAATGAAACCCACACCTGCATTAATATATAAGCTAAAGAACAGATACCGTTTTCACATTATAGTAAAATCACTCAAACAGGGTAACGAACAAATAGTACGGACAGAATCACTGTTAAAGAGTATAAAGAGCGATATAGAAAACATAAACTTACGTACAACAGAAAGAATTCACATCGATGTTGACCCTATCAATTTCGTATAAGCAATAAATGTTGTTGTATAATATGACATTTATCATAGGATAGATTATATACATAAATTAAATTCGTAATAATTAAAAGCCATGCCGCATTTGTTGGCGTCTATTATTCATTACAAAATATGGGATCTGCGAAAAAGACAAAAAAACAAATACAGGAAGAATTAGACGAACTAAAAGATAAACTATATTTTTATGAGAAGATTATAAAGGATAGAGATTATGAACAAAGCCGTCTTAACCATCTTGCTTCATTCCCAGAGCTTAATCCAAATCCCATTATAGAAATTGATGAAGCTAAAACCATAACCTATTGTAATGAAGCCTCATTCGAAATATTCAAAAAATTAGATTCTGCACAAGACCTTTACTTATTTCTTCCTGATGATATAGATTCAATGATACAGGAACTATGCAATGGAAAAGACAATGTTTATAAAAGAGAAAAGAAAATAAACGGATGCATATTTGAAGAGCTTATTTATCTTACTTCAAAAATAAAGACAATACGCATTTATATTAATGATATTACAGAGACCAAGCATTCCGAAAATGAGCTTATAAAAACAAAACAGCTCCTGGAAAAGATAACTAAAACATCTCCTGCAATTATTTCTGTATTTGATATAAAGTCCGAACAGAATATTTACCAGAACCGCTCACTTCTTTTTACGTTAGGTTATTCAAAAATTGAAGTTGAAGAAATACTAAAACTTCCGTCTGATAATATTTTACATACAATACATCCTGATGACCTGCTGCAAGTTGAACAGTTTTATGAAAACCTTAATTCTATAAAAGATGGTCAAAACTATGAGATGGAATTCAGAATACTTGATAAAGATAATAACTGGCAATGGATAAGAAGAGTATACAGCATTTTTTCAAGAGATGAAAACGGTTATCCTTCACAGCTTGTAAGCATATTCGAAAACATTAATGACAGAAAAAGCGCAGAAGAAAAATTAAAGAAAAGTGAATCTTCACTGCTTGAAGCACAAAAGCTTGCTAAGCTCGGTCATTTTGAATATGAAGTTTCTACAGGAAAATATACATGGTCATCCGAAACATTTAAAATAACAGGATTTGAACATCTGACGGAGGTCCCTTCACAGGAAGAATACCACAGTGTTATTCATACAGATGATGTACATCTTGTTAAAGCTGCAATACCTGATTCCATTAAAGAAAACAAACCATTCAATTATGAATACAGAATAATTTATAAGAAAAAGAGTATAAAATACATTAATAGTATCGGATACCCGGTATGTGATAAATCAGGTAAAGTCATTAGAATTTTCGGAACAATAATAGATATATCCGAGAGGAAAAGGTACGAACTTATGCTTAAAGAGAATGAAGCAAAGTTCAGGAGTATTTTTGAAAATGCAAATGATATAATTACTTATGTTGATAAATACGGCAAGATACTTGAAGTAAATAAAAAGATAGAACAGATACTTGGATATAAACGTGAAGACCTGGTCGGTAAAAACTTCTTTACTCTTAATTTGCTGCCAGGAAAGGTCTTTTCACAAATTACAAAAAGGTTTAAAGAAATCACATTAAAAAGTGTAGGAATTCATGACCCCGAAAGTAAAGGATTTAATTCTATTGAGATAGAAGTAAAAAGAAAAGACCGTTCAATAGCAATAATTGAAGCAAATACTACTATAATAAGAGAAGAAAATAAGATACAGGGCTTTTTAAGTATTATAAGAGATGTAACTGAAAAGAAAGCTTATTTCAAAGCATTACTTGAGAGTGAAGAGACTTCCAGGGCACTTTTAAATACTATTTCCGAAAGTATTTTAATGCATGATACTAATGGAGTACTGCTTTCATTAAATGACACCGCAGCCATACGAATTGGCAAAACTAAGGAAGAACTAATCGGGAAAAATATATATGATTTTTTCCCCGCGGAGATTGCAAAAAACAGAAGAGAGCAGGCAAAGAAAGTAGTAAAAACCAAACTACCTGTTAAACTCCAGGATACAAGAGATGGGTTTCATTTCGATACTACAATTTATCCGGTCTTTGATGCTTCAGGAAAAATAAACAAAGTAATAATTTTCGCTAAAGATATAACAGAAGCAAAGCTTGCAGAGGAAAAGATGAAAGATTCTGAAGAAAGATATAGAATTCTTATAGAGACATCTCCTGAAGCAATACTGGTGCATTATGAAGGAAAAATTATTTTTGCAAATGAAGCAGCAGCATCGTTATTTAAAGCTGATAGGGCTGAAGACCTGCTTGGTGAAGAAATTGTTAAATTCCTGCATCCGGATTCTATGGATATAGCTCTTAGCAGAATGAAGGAAATAAATGAGAAAAAGACAAAAGTACCTACCATAGAAGAAAAGCTTATTTGTTTAGACGGCACCGTAATAGATGCTGAGGTATCAGCTTTACCTCTGGAAATAAAAGGTTATCATGCAATACAGGTGATTGTTCACGATATAACAGAAAAGAAAAAAGTACTTAATTTCTTACGTGAAAGTGAGCTAAAACATAAAACACTTTTTGAATCTGCTAATGATGCAATATTTTTATTAAAAGATACGGTATTTATTGACTGCAATTCTAAAGCATTAAAAATGTTTGGTTGTGAACGGGAGGATATTTTGGGAAAAACACCCGCTGATTTTTCACCGGGATTGCAGCCTGATGGAAGCATCTCTAAAGATAAAACATCCGTAGTAATAGAAAAAGCATACAAAGGCGAAGAACAATTTTATGAATGGAAATATATCAAATTTGATGGAACCCCATTTGACGTTGACGTTAGCTTAAACAAAATAGAGCTTGGAGGTACTCCTTACATACAGAAAATCGTAAGAGATATCACTGAAAGGAAACTATCTGAAAAAGCATTAAAAGAAACCAAGCTGCTTCTTGAAAAAATTACATTTAATTCTCCCACTATTATTACAGTTTTCGATTTAAAGACTGAAAAGAATATATATAAAAATAAATCACTTCTTGAATCTCTGGGATATGATGAAAATTTTATTAATCAATATAAGAATAAAACAGCGGGATTTAGGAGGATAGACCTGATTCATAAAGATGACCTGAAAATCCTTGAAGAAGAATACGGGAATACACAACATTTGAGCGATGGGGAAAGTTATTCCGTTGAATACAGGATAAAAGATGCTTCAGGGAAATGGAATTGGATAAGAAAAGTAAATGGTGTATTCCGGAGAGATGCTAATGGCTTACCTGACCAGATAGTAAGTATATATGAAAACATTACCGGCAGAAAAGAATCAGAAATAGCACTTGGATTAAGCGAAGAATTCAACAGGGCTATAAATGAGAACTCTCCGCTGGGTATATCCGTGCGATCCCGTACCGGACGGCTTTTAACCTGTAATTCTGCGTGGAAAAGAATACTTGAAAAAAACGATGAAGATGTTGAATTTGATATGAATAAAGAAAGAAAAGAACTGCATTTTGATGAAAGAGATGAATATATATCACAATGGCATAATGATTTGAAAAAGATTTATTCAGAAGGCGGTAATTTATATATTCCGCAGTTAAAAATAATAACAAACAGGTCTAAGAAAACCAAATGGATATCAAACTATTTTTATGCTATAAAGGATAAACAGGGAAATGTCGATAGAGTTGTTGTCATTACGGTAGATATTACCGAAAGGAAACAAGCTGAAGCACAGCTCAGAAAATTATTCCAGGGTGTTCAGCAAAGCCCTGCTTCCATAATAATTACCGATCTGAAAGGAAATATTGAATATGTAAATCCCAGCTTCACAAAAGTTTCAGGTTATGAAGCAGAAGAAGTCAAAGGAAAGAATCCCCGTATCTTAAAATCGGGATATACAAAAGATGAAGACTATAAAAAAATGTGGGATACTATATCAGCCGGCAATGAATGGAAAGGTGTGTTCAATAACAAACGAAAGAACGGGGAGCTGTTCTGGGAATCGGCATCAATTTCTCCAATCAAAGATGAAAGCGGAAAAACTACACATTTCCTGGCTGTGAAAGAAGATATTACAGAACAGAAAATAAAAGACGAAAAGTTACTAAGCTCATTGAAAGAAAAAGAGGTGATGTTAAGAGAGATACATCACAGAGTAAAAAACAATCTTCAAATAATTTCCAGCTTATTGAAACTGCAATCCAGCTATGTTAAAGACCCAATATCATATGAATATTTTACAATTAGCCAGAACCGTGTGAAATCAATGGCTTTAATCCACCAGCAGTTATACAGGTCTACTGATCTTAGCCAAATTAATTTTGGAGATTATTTAGAGAAGCTAACCAATAATTTAATAAATGCATATGGAATCAATGATAAACGCATCAGCTTCGGTATACAGGCGGAAGATGTGTTCCTGGAAATTGATACTGCCATTCCATGCGGATTAATTATTAATGAACTGGTATCAAACTCATTAAAGCATGCATTTCCATTTGAGAGAACCGGTAATATTACAATTAGCATGCACCTGGATTCAGATAATATGTATAAACTTATCGTAAAAGATGACGGAATTGGATTCCCTCCTGAATTCGATTACAAAAACACAACTTCATTAGGCATGCAGTTAGTGGTTACCCTGACCGAACAGCTTGACGGCAGAATTCAAGTTACAAATAAAAAAGGTACAGAATTTAATATTATATTTTCAAAACCGGACTACCGCAAAAGAGTGTAGCGTATTGAAAATATATCAACGACAATAATTTAGTTCAAAATAAATCGGACTTAAGCATGCCAGATATACAACTCCATAAATATCAACAGTTTACTTATTCTAAAAATACCGTAAAACGTTATAAATTTGCCTTTTTCATATGTTTACAGTAGTTTATATTTAACATAATGTTATTCATAAAAATATTCGGAACAGAGGGCAATTGACTAAAGTAAAAATCCTTGTTGTTGAAGACGAACGTATTGTTGCCAGGGATATACAAAATACATTAAAGCTGTTAGGTTATGATGTACCCGCCATAGCATCAAATGGAGAAGAAGCCATAAAGAAAGCCCGTGAAATCAGGCCGGATATTATATTAATGGATATTGTTTTAAAAGGTGATATTGATGGCATAGAAACAGTCCGCAGAATCCGCACCGAGCAAAGAATTCCTGTCATTTACCTCACAGCATATGAAGATGACGATACAATAGAAAGAGCAAAAATTACCGAGCCGCTCGGGTACATTCTGAAACCATTCGAAGAAAGAGATCTTCATACCACAATCGAAATGGCTATTTACAAACATAGGATGGAAGCCAAGCTGCTTGACAGCGAAGAGCGGTACCGCAGGCTGGTTGAATATTCTCCGGATGGAATTGCTGTTGAACATAACGGTAAATTAGTTTTTGTAAATCCTGCTGCCGTAAAGCTTATAGGTGAAAATACTGAAACATATCTATTAGGCAAAAATATAATGGAGCTTATTCCGGTTGAGAGACATGAAGTTACCAAACAGAAATTTAGATTCATATATGAAAATAACCTCCCGCTGCCATTTATAGATGGTCAATTTATAAAGACAGACGGGAATAAAATTGACGTTGAAGTAGCAATGGTACCTTTCCCATTTGAAGGAAAAACAGCTGCACAAATAATTTTCCGCGATGTAACGGCAAGAAAACACAGTGAAGAAGAATTAAAGAATGCCTATTCGGAACTAAAGAAAACACAGCAAGCTCTTATTCAGAATGAGAAGCTGGCTGCACTTGGAAGATTTTCTGCCGGTATAGCTCACGAAATCAGAAATCCTCTTGCAAATATAAGTGCATCGGCACAGTTCTGTATGACCAAATTTAACTTTGATGAACATATGAAGAAGCATTTCGATGTAATTTTGAGAAATGCCGATACTGCAAACAGGATAATAAAAGAACTTTTGGATTTTGCTTCTCCAAGAGAAATTCTGCTGAATGAAGGCAGAATTGAAAATGTCATTGATAGGATATGCGAGCTTGTAAAGCCAAGATGCATGAAACACAATATTAATTTACACAAAGAAATAAGCGAAGATATTCCCGCTATCAGGATAAATGAGAAAAAACTTGAAGAAGCTTTTATGAACTTCGTTTCAAATGCGATTGAAGCAATGACTGAAGGCGGAACACTTACTATAAAAACAAGCCGCCAAGATAAAAATGTATTAATCGATTTTATTGATACAGGATATGGAATTAAACAGGAAGACCAGGATAAAATATTTGAACCGTTCTTTACAACAAAAGATGAAGGAACAGGTTTAGGATTAAGCTTAGCTTACCATATTATTTCTGCACATTCAGGTGAGGTTTCAATAGACAGCAAGCTTCAAAAAGGTACTAAAATTAGTGTAAAACTACCTATTAAAAATAATATTCGATTAAATTAATGAGTAATACTGAAACTATCTTAATTGTAGATGATAATGAAGACCTCCGGTTTAATTTATCAAACATAGTTCAATCGGAAAATTACAATGTACTGACAGCAGGAGAAGGCAAGACCGCAATCAGAATTGTAAAAGAAAAATCTCCGGACCTTGTGCTTCTTGATATGCGGCTGCCGGGCATGGATGGTATGACAATTCTGGAAGAAATTAAAAAGATAGATAATAACATAATTGTTATTATGCTTACTGCATTTGGAGAAGTAAGAGGAGCAGTAAAAGCAATGAAGCTTGGTGCTTTTGATTACATTACAAAACCTTTTGATAATGAAGAGCTTATTATAATAATAAAAAAAGCTCTTAATACCAGCAGCCTGAGCAAAGAAGTTCAATCATTGAGGAAGCAGCTTAACGAGAAAAAATTACTGGATGAAGTTATCGGGCAAAGCCCGGAGTTTAAACAAGTGCTAAAGCAGGTACAGATAATTGCTCCAACAACAATGACTGTTATGATACAGGGTGAAAGCGGGACAGGCAAAGAAGTGATTTGTAATCTTATTCACAAATTAAGCGAAAGAAGCGATAAACAGCTTGTAGCAATTGATTGCGGCGCTATACCCGATACACTGGTTGAGAGTGAGTTCTTCGGGCATGAAAAAGGAGCTTTCACGGGAGCTGATGCACCAAAGACGGGGAAATTTGAACAGGCACATGGAGGTACATTATTTCTTGATGAGCTTACGAATTTGACAGAAGCAAACCAGATGAAACTGTTAAGAGTAATTGAAGAACGCAAAATACAAAGATTGGGCGGAAAAAAAATAATAGATGTTGATGTAAGAATAATTGCCGCGGCTAATATTAAATTATCTGACGCTGTGAACGAAGGGAATTTCCGCAGTGACCTGTATTACAGGTTAAATGAATTTCATATTGATATTCCCCTGCTGAAAGACAGAAAGGATGACATCCCTATTCTTGCAAAGTATTTCATGGATAAAGCTAACGGTGAGTTAAATAAGAATGCAAAAGGATTTTCACCCGAAGCATCCAAAATTATGTTAAACTATAATTGGCCGGGTAATGTACGCGAGCTGAAGAATGTAATTAAAAGAGCTGTTCTATTATCCGAAACAGAATTAATATGCCCTGATTCTTTATCAATTAAAGTTCCAAATCAGGATACAAATAATATTGATGTATCTGAAGATGAAAATTCATTGCACGGAGCAACTAAACAGGTAGAAAGAGAATTGATAAAGAAAGCATTGGAGCAAACAGAAGGCAACAAAATCCAAGCTGCCAAGCTGCTCCAGATGAACCGGAAGACATTGTACAGAAAGATAAAAAACCTGGGGCTGTAAACAGATTGCAGATTGCAGATTAGAAATTGCAGATTAGAGATTGCAGATTAGAGATTGCAGATTAGAGATTGCAGATTAGAGATTGCAGGATAGAGATTGCAGATTAGAGATTGCAGGTTAGAGATTGCAGATTAGAGATTGCAGATTGCAATCTGCAATTAGATACTCTCCTAATGCCACACATGAGCTGACTTTTTCTCACACTTGTCCCATATCCATTTTTAAGCTGTTTTAAAATTTGCCTAATCATTACAAAATTTTGCTAAAAAAACTGGCACGTCTATTGCTGTTTACATTTGTAAAATATCACAAAAAATCTATGGTTCCATTGATGAAAAACGAGAGAAAAATCCTGATTGTCGATGACGACAGAGACCTCTGTAATCTCATTTATGAGATAATAAAAAATGAAGGATATACTGTACACAAAGTTTATGACGGCAATACAGCGATTAATGAGATAAAAAATAAAAAATATGATTTAATGATAATCGATAACAAGCTTGGAAAGATGTCCGGTATCCAGGTAATTGAGAATACAAAAAATTATTTTCCGGAATTAAAGACACTGATGATATCTGCTTTCGGAAATAATACAACAAAGTGCAGGGCTTATGAGCTTGGAGTATTTGATTTTATTGATAAACCATTCGATATATCTAACTTAATAAATAAAGTCAGTCAGGTATTTTCATCCACCGGAAAAATAAGCCATTATTTAGTTTAAGTTATTGTGTATTATTCTGCAATAAGAAAATCTATCCATTTATTTTCTTTATTGAGCTTATGTATTACCACCCTTACCCTGTCACCCAGACGATACGTTTTACCCCTGTGTCTTCCTTTTAATTGATGATTACGCTCATCAAGTATATAATAATCATCTTTTAAATCACGCAGCCTTACCATTCCTTCTATCAGTGTTTCTGTAAGCTCAATATAAATTCCGTATTCTGATATTCCTGAAATAATTCCATCAAATTCATCACCGAGATGTTTTTCCAGATATTGTATTTGAAGTATCTTAATTGCTTCACGCTCTGCATGTACTGCATTAATTTCCATATCTGTTGATTGCTTGCAGATGTCCGGTAAAATACTGCGGTAATGTTCGGCTTTGTTTGCATTAAAGTTATTCAGAACATCGTAAATAATTCTGTGAACAATCAGGTCAGGGTATCTTCTTATCGGGGAAGTGAAATGTGTATAATGTGTAAACCCGAGACCATAATGACCAATATTTTCTTCGGAATAAATTGCTTTTGACATAGAGCGGATAGTAACTTCATTAATAAGATATTCTTCGGGTCTTCCGCTGACTTTTTCAAGCATTTCCTGTATAGATTCTTTGCTTTCAGGATTTAAATGGATACCAAACTGCTTCACAAAATAAGAAAGCTCCTTCATTTTATTCCTGTCAGGTATATCATGTATCCTGTAAACAAATGGCGGTATAGGATCCATCCTGTGAATGAACAATGTCACGCTTTTATTTGCTGAAAGCATGAAATCTTCAATCAACCTCATAGAATCCAACCGGACTTTTGGCTTAATATTTTTTATTATCCCTTTGTGTATTTCAGCTTCAACTTCCTGTGTTTCAAAATCAAGGCTTCCTTCTTCTTTTCTCTTTTCCATTAGTATCCCGTGAAGCTCATACATTTTATTTATATCATCCAGGAATTCACCTTCCTGTTTATCAATTATATTCTGCACTTCCTGGTAAGTAAACCTTTTTTTACTTCGAATGACTGATTTCGAAATCCTGGAATCCAGGATATCCCCTTTTTTATCAATCTCCATAAAAACTGAAAAAGTTAATCTGTCAACGCCTTCTTTGAGAGAACACACATCATTTGAAAGCTTTTCCGGCAGCATTGGTACTACATCATTCATGAGATATACGCTTGTACCCCGTTCAAGGGCTTCAGCATCCAGTTCCATTCCTTCTCTTACATAATGGCTTACATCGGCTATATGAACTCCAAGATAGTAGTTGCCCCTGTCTGTGAACTCCAAAGAAACTGCATCATCAAAATCTTTTGCATCTACAGGATCAATCGTAAAAATAGTTTTCTCTCTCAGGTCCATTCTCTTTTCTATTTCTTCATCAGCAATTTCATACTTATCCTCTTCTTCCATTTTCTCAACTTCATTTCTCACTGCCTTGGGAAATGTTTTGCTTAAGCCATATTTTTTAATAAGAGCTTTAAACTCGGTTTTCACATCTCCTGCTTTACCTAAAACTGAAACAACTTTGCCTTCGGGAGAAAGGTCCTGGTATTCCCAATTTGTGATTTCACATACTACTTTGTCACCGTCTACTGCTGATTTAACAAATTTCCTTGGCACATAAATATCTTTCCTGAATTTTTTATCGTCAGGTATAACAAATGCATAATCGCTGCTTCCGGAACTGAACTCCAGCTTACCGACTATCAAATGCTTTTCCCGTTTAACAATTCGTTCAACTATTGCTTCCTTGTACTGTTTATCTGCATACTCCACAATAGATACTTCAACCGAATCCCCGACTAATGCGGTCTGAAGATTACGTTTTTTAACTTTTAATCTTTCAAATCCGGCTTCAGTCTGAACTTCAACAGCATACTCCAATTCTTTATCAAGAACCACCTTGCCTTCATACATTTCCTGCTTCTGGAAAAGCTCATAGTATTTTCCGTTCTTTACAAGCTGTTTATCCGAGGTCAGGTCTCTTAATGCATCACGTAATAAAGCTTTATCGCTTTTATTTAGTTTTAATTTTTTGAAAAGTAGGTTGAATTTTACAGATGAAGATGGATTGCTTTCAAAGTGGTTTAAAACCTGTGATTTTAGGTCTATTTGTTTCTTTTTAGCCAGTTTGTTTCCTTTTAATTTTAATATGTAATTTTATAACTTAATTTAAGTCCATACAATAACTGCCGTTCGCCGCTTAAGCTTGCATCATCAATTTCACGGGATAATTCCAGAATTAAATTATTAGATACATTAATATTAAACAACCGGTTCAATGGATATTGAACACTAACTTCAGTATTATTAATTCCCGATAATATTTTTCCCCCGATTCTCACAGTAGCATCACCGAATTCAGAGGTTACCCTCACATCAGTTCCGCTGTAAACATTTCCGCTGGGATCATAATTAACCTCTGCGCTTACAATAAATGGGGCTATTTCTCTCATTACATTACCTACTACTGAGCTTAGGAACGATGAACCGACATTTGCTCCGACATTTCTTGCCAGTGTATTTCGCTGCTGTGCTGTTAGCTCATTTCTTGATACACCAAATAACAGATATGATATTGCTTCCGATTGACCGTCAGTACCGGTTACTTCAGAATTACCTTCGAATATTTTCAATGTGAGTTCAGGTTGTGATTTTTTACCTTTAATATCGAGTATGATTAGAACCCCCTCATTTGATGTTTGCAATTCATCCGGTGCATTTTGCGGTCCGAACGTGTTGGTTCCGCCGGCTCTGCTCTGATATACTGCATGAATATCTAAGTATGGGTCGTCTGCAGGACCGTTAAATGTAATTTTGCTTTGTCCCACTTTAAAGTTTCTGTAAAAACGGTAATACGAATCCCCAACTATGTTCACATCTCCATATATATTCATTTCCTTTGAATTCTCATTGGTAATATCCAGGTTAACATTAAATTCACCAAACAACTCTTCCCCTGTCAGCTGGTTAAATACAGCAGATACATATGCATTCTTTGTTGTTCTTATATTTAAATCGTATACCAGATTTGTTACACTGGCTTTGGGTTCGGTTAAAACAGCATAAGTACGCATGAACGGATCAACCTGATTAATCTTTTCAGGTGAAATATAAATAACCGTATCTATATGCTTTGTTGAATCCGAGATAAGACGGTAAACAAAATTATCTGTTGCAGGGTCATAACCGCCTCCCGGCATTGTTGCAATATTGACATTTGCATTCTTTATTACAAACTGACCTGCAAGTGTCATTTTTTCAAGATTACCTTTTAAGGTAACAGGCGGTGTGCCGACTCCAACTATCAGGTCACCATACAATCCTAACTCATTGTCTTCTGCTGATGAATTAAGAACTTCAATATCTCCTGAAGTTGAAATGTCAATATTATTTATTTTAAGCCCTTCAAAATTAACTGTTCCCCATGCATTAATGTGCCTTATATTGTCTTCTTCATTATATATACGGAAGTTTTCAATAACTAAATTAGAATTTTCTGTCTTAAGTTTTGTTTCAAATCTATGATATAATCCGGTTAAGCCAAAAAGAAATCTTCCTTTTAATATATCCATATTTCCGGCAAGAACAGGTGCGCTTGCTGTGCCTGTTGTTGTTATTTCCCCGTTTAAAAATCCTCTTAAATCAGCAAAGTTTGGAATTAACTTTGAAAAGAAATTTAACTGGAAATTTTCTGCAAGCAGCTTGAAATTAACAGGAATATTTGCAATTTCAGCTCCTGTTGTATCCACTCCATCCATGGGATTGTCAAACGGTATATCGCCTGTTAATCTTAACTTGCCATTACCCGAAGCATTGCTTACAAGTACGTCTGTCACTAAAACTGAATTCTTGTAATCTACAAATGCATCTATACGCCCTATTTTACTATTTTCATATCTCAACAGGCCTGAATTCATTTCGAGCTTAACTTCGGGATTGGTATAATCTCCTTTATAGACTAATGATAACCTTCTTATATTTCCGGAAACCGGTGTTTTGTATTTTGATTCTGCGGTTTTATCCAGTGATGTATCAGGCGGATAAAGGAGCTCAAGTATTTCGGCAACTTTTATCCCGGTTGCATCTAAATTCAAATCACTTTCTCCTGCCATAGAAAACTTGCCTTTAGCATTCAGCTTCATCAGCTCATTTTTTATATTGAACCGGTCAAATGTTATCGATTGTTCATCCGGGTTCATATTATATTTAAATACAAGCTGTCCGTCATTATTTAGGATAAACTTATTGTATTTGAGGAATAAGCTATCAAGCTTGACCCCGATAACTTCTTTAGCCAGGTTAGTACTTCCTTTTACGTTTACAACAAAAGCTGTGTCCTGCCTGCCCTTAACCTGGAATGTCTGCATTGCATTTTCCAGGTTTACATTTACATTTACACTGTCAAAATTGTTCTGTCCGAATTTTATTCTTTGACCATTTATTAAAACTTTTGCCGTAATTGGATATAATGCACTTACACCTACAGAAGTGTATTTATTATAATCATTCTTATAATCTATAAGACCATTAACATTATTCAGTATATAAAGTGAATCCCGGTAAATAAAATCACGTATATTAAATTTTGTATATGAAGAAAAATCATCATTTGAATTGCTTAACCTGCCGCTGATATTGCCGTTAAACTTGAATCCGCTTGTATCGAATACTTTGGTTAAAGCTTCCATGTTCTTTGTAACAAAATCATATTCGAAATCAAAATGGCTGAAATTCTTCTCAGGCTCTAAAGTATTTGATGCTGAACCCGGAGAACTTGCAAACATTAAAGTATCTGTATTAAGCTGCCTGTCAACTTCATTTACAACTTTGTCTATATTATACTGAATAACATCTGCTATTTCACCAAGGTTAAATGAACCTCTTGCATTAAAGTCGAAGAAATCGGTTATAACTTTTACCGACCCATTCCTGTTATTATTTCTTATTTCAATATCAACCGGCGTAGGAGGTATATTATAAGAAGCGTAATATGACCGGTCTACATTCATTTTGAATGTACCCGAAATATTATCCAGGTCGGTTCCTCTGCCGTTAATATTAAATGTTGCATTAATATTACTTTTATCTTCAGAATTCTTTGTGAACTGTGATATATCAAGCCCGTTTGCTGTTCCTACCAGCACGTATTCTGCATTTGCTGTATTATTTATATTTATTCTGCCTTTAACTGATGAGCTTAAAGTCGGCATTTTAATAGAAAGGTCAGCCGTAGCATTTCCGCCCGCTATTCCGACTACACCAGAAGATTGAATTATATTCTGGTCTAATATTCTGGAACCGGTTATCTGGTAATTAACTCTTGCTGACATTGTATTCACATCAAAACCGCTTCCGTTAACCTCAGCTCTCAGGTTTAAATTGCTCTGCAGTTCTTTATCTTTTAAAATAGCTCCGATGTTCAGCCCGCGGGTTTCAACATTTCCTTTGTACTGGTAAACAGGTGTATTTAAATTGAGATAAACCGAGCCGTTTGTGTTTCCATATGCAGTACGTATATCGAAGTCGGAATTAAAATCAAGCGGTTCTCCTACATATCTTATGTTAGCAAATATTTTTCCAACATGGCTGTAATCGGGAATTGGCAAACCCGGCAGGATATTTTTTGTGTCCTTCGGGTCTATTACCATGTCATTAGCAGTTACATCAAAATATAATTTCAACGGGTCATGCAGGTTCTTAACTTTTCCCTGGAAGTTATAATATGAATCGGCAGTTTTCAGAACGAGCTTTCGTAAATTCAAATCACCGTATTTACCGTCAGCTTTCAAATCCAGTGCTACAGTACTGTCTAAGAAGTTTATTTCGGGAATAAAAAATGTCAGGTCTTTAATATCAAATTTTTCAGTAAAAAGTTCTAATCTTACATCATTATCTTTGAATCTTTCATAAACCACAGTATCAAACGGATTGAAATGGTTCATGTAAACTTCCTTAATTAATAAATTTGTCCGGTCGGTAATAAATTCTAAATTTTTTATATGACTTATAGTATCGGCAACATTTATTTCGGCATCTGCTGAAAACTTCTTCAGGTTAAAAGGCGAGTTTGTGTTAAATGCAACTTTTTTGAGGTTTAATATTTTAGAATTAAGAAAATATCTCGCTGCAAGGTCGACTTCCAGATTTGATATTTTTAATGCACTTGTGTTAAGCTCATGCATTTGAGAAAACGGGTATTTACTTACCGAAGTATTTACAAGGTTTGAATCAACTACTCTTATTGTACCGTTATGAATTTTTAAATCTTCAACTATTATTCCCCAGTCAAAAGGTGTTGTGGAAGTATCCACCTCCTCTTCCTTTGTTCCAAATAAATATTTAAAATTCCATAAAATACTGTCACCTAATCCCTTGACCTGTACAAGATTTATTTCGGGTTCGTTAAGCACAATATGTTCAATTGCAATTTCTTTTCTTAATAATCCCCAGACATCATACCTTACATCCAGGTATCCAAATTTCATCAGTGTATCTTTCTGAACTGTTAACGCTCCATTATTAAGTCGGACACCGGTGAGAATATTTCCATCTATCGATTCTGCAGTAATTTCACTCTGTTTGTCTTTCCATGATTCATTGACCTGCCCAAGTGAATAGTTAAGTGCAATCTTGTTAAACCAGGGGGTTTGAATAAAAACAAAGATTAGAACAAGCAGCAAAATAAAGCTGCCTGCAATGTATAGGATTATCTTAGGAAGTCTTTGTAAAAAGCTCTTCTTGGATTTAGGTTTACTTTCTTTCCCGGTTGGAATATTGGTTTTATCTTCCTTTTTATTATTCGTCTGGTCCGACATATATTACATTAAAAACACAACAGAATATAGCGATTATTGCCCAATTTTAAATAATATAAGCAATTTATATGCTATTAAGTTTCTGCTATCTTTTTTATTATATTAGTTGTAGAATAAGAATCTACGAACTTTAAACTTTTAACTTTTCCGTTATTTGCCAGAACAATATCGGCACCAACAATGTTTTCCGGTTTCCAGTCTCCCCCCTTTACAAGTACCTGGGGTTTTATATCTTTAATGAGCTTATAAGGTGTGTCATCTTCGAAAATTGCAACAGCATCAACAGCCCTTAAGTTTGCAAGCACAAAAGCCCTGTCATTCTCCTTATTTACCGGGCGGCTATTGCCTTTTATTCTTTTTACCGATGAATCTGAATTTAATCCGACTATTAATATATCGCCCAGCGATTTTGCCTCATTCAAATACTCAACATGACCTCTGTGAATTATATCGAAAACCCCGTTTGTAAACACAATGGTTAAGCCAAAATCATGGATTTCCTTAACGTACTTTTTTAGCCTTGTGCCTCTTTTAAATATGTCCGGCTTATCCACTTATTATACTATCCTTTACTGTTAAAAGATTCAATTAAATTTTTCTTGAAAATAGGTACAATTCCAACCTCTTCGCATACAAGCCCGGCTGCATGATTTGCAAGTATAATTGCTTCTTTTATGTTTGCTCCTCCGCAAAGTGCAACAGCAAGCGTTGAAATTACAGTATCTCCTGCACCTGATACATCTGCTACTTTTATTGCTTTAGTCGGAATATTATGAATAATAATATTATCTTTATCTTTATCAAACAGCATCATACCTTTTTCACCTCTTGTTAAAACAAGCCATTCACAATTTATTTTTTCAATTAACTGAACGCCTGCAGCTTCGGCGTCTTCTTCATCATGTATCCTGATTCCCATTGCATCCTGTATCTCTTTCCTGTTTGGCTTAAATATTGTTACATCCTTATATTCGAAAAAGTTATCAAACTTTGGGTCTACATAAACAGGAATTTTAGCCTGCTTGCACATAGCTATTACCTTGCATATCATTTCTGTGGAAAGTATGCCTTTGTTATAATCCTGAAGTATTACCGCTTCAAAGCTTTTTAGATGTCTTTTTAAAAAGTTTAATATCTTAACTGATACTTTTTCATCTGCATCCTGCTTTATTTCGCTGTCAATTCTTATGATGTGCTGTGAGTGTGCAATAACTCTTGTCTTTGAAGTAGTTGGTCTGGCTTTATCTTTAAAAATACCAACAGTAGAAAGGCGGTGTTCTTTCATTGTTTCAATAAATACATCGCCATCAAAATCATTCCCGACGAGCCCGATAAGAATAGGCTCTGCTTCGAGAGTTTTAACATTATTAGCAACATTAGCAGCACCTCCAAGTTTATATTCTACATTGTTTATATCCACAACCTGGACGGGAGCTTCAGGGGAAATCCTGCTTACTTCTCCATAAACGTATTTATCCAGCATTACATCTCCGATTATTGCAATACGCTTATCTTTGACCTTGTTAAATATCTTGTTTAGCTTTTGAGGGGAAAATTCTATATCCATTAATTTTTTGACGATAGTTAATAATTGAAATATCCACTAATATAGATTTAATTGATTGTTTATTCAATTGAAATAATACAATTAGCTGATTTTGTATTATTATTGTCTTCATTTACAATTAGATTACATATGTTTAGAAAAATGAATTGCTGATGGAAAAAACATTAATCTTCTCAATTTTAACAGTATATTGCTAATACTTATATCACACTCATTAAATTCTCAGCAGTTGAAATATAAAAATAAGTACGCAGAAATTAACAAACTTGACATTACCGGTTGTTAAAAAATGCAAAATAAAAAAGGGAAGGCAAACCCTTCCCTATTAAAAATCTTTTACCTGAATACTTACTGCTTTTCAAGTGTCATTCTTGTATTACCCGGGTCTGTCAGTTTCATCTTACTGCCGTCAAAAGTGATTTTGAACATACCTTTCTGCTGTGACTGCGGATGTGTAGCCTCAAGCACTAATGTATCTCCAAGTGTAGTATCTTTTATAACATAACCAATTTTCAGCATAGGCATTGAATCACCATGCACTGTAGCAGTATTTATTATTGTATCTTTAGTAAATTCATAACCTACTTTTATATCCATTGATTTAAAAGTAGTATCTTCAAACTCAGTTGCCTGCCATTTGCCCATGAGCTTATCTGCACTTTTTTTACTGCATCCTGAAAAAACAAAACCCACAATAACCAGCAATACTATAACATAATGTAATTTATTCATGTAAAAATAATTTAATTTTAAAATAATATATCAATTTAATGATAAGTTTCAAAGAATAAAACAGTAAAAGAATAGATAAAAAGGAATAGCTGTATTAATCAACATAAAACAAATAAAACCTTAAGAAATGAGTGTGCCATCATCCAAATTGCTGCCTGATAAATATGGTTAAAACTTCAACACATCTGACACACTTTGCTGCCCTGGCCGGAGTTAATTCTTAATTTGATTCAAACTGCCGCTAATTTATTTGTTTATATTTTAAACATTTAAATATATATTAAAACAATGCTTTATCTGGCACTGATTATTGAACGAAAACAGTGAGAGTTTTTAAAGAAATTAAATTTTTTACAGCCATGAATAAATTTACATATTTCTTACTAACAGCAATTCTTCTATCAATATTAACAAGTTTTATATACTCACAATCCGGCTGGTACCAGGTCACAAGCCCTGCAACACAGGAATTGTATGGATTATATTTTAAAGATATAAACATAGGAGTTTGTGATAAATTTAAAACTACTAGCGGAGGACAAAATTGGAATCAGCCATTAACAGGTAGCAGTTATGCAATAATGTTTCCTGATCCAAATATAGGATGGAGGACTGGTACGGGAATATATAAAACAACAAATTTAGGTGATAATTGGGTACTTCAGCCAAATCCAACTGGTACTTCTGTTTTATACGGTATTTATTTTATAAATGTGAACACAGGTTACGCATGCGGAGAACTGGCTAAAATAATTAAAACTACTAATAGCGGAATAAATTGGGTATTGCTTACTTCACCAATATCAAACTCTTATTATTTAAATTGTATTTATTTTATTGATGCCAATATAGGTTTTGCTGCTGGTTATACAACGTCAGGTAATCCAAGTGTAATAATAAAAACAATTGACGGTGGTCTTAACTGGAATGTACAAAATTTTCCTACTGGTACAGGTTATTCTGCTATTTCATTTGTTAATTCTATGACAGGTATAGTAGTTGGTATAAAAGCTGCTAAAACAACGGATGGAGGAACTACATGGGTTTCTAAGAGTCTTCCAGTAGAAGGTTTCTTATATTCGATGCATTTCCCAAGTGTTAATACAGGTTATGCTGTGGGTTTTGGTGGAACAATATTGAAAACAACTGATATAGGTGAAACATGGTACCAACAGGCATGTCCAGTAGGCACATTAAGAACTATTTATTTTATTGATGATAATACCGGTTATGCCTGTGGTAATAATGGTGCTGTAATAAAAACCACAGATGGCGGAGGACCCCCAATTGGCATCACACCCATCAGCACAGAAGTACCATCATCATACAATTTGTATCAAAATTATCCTAATCCGTTTAATCCATCTACAAAGATTCGCTTTTCAATTCCCCAACAAAACTCCCCCTTCGAAGGGGGCAGGGGGGATGATGTTGTAAAGCTGGTAGTATTCGACATACTCGGTAAAGAAATAGCAGTACTGGTAAATGAACAGCTTTCTCCCGGCACATATGAGATTGAGTGGAATGCAAGTGATTATCCATCGGGTGTGTATTTTTATACATTGGTGACAGGGGTGTTTAGTCAAACAAGAAAATTAATTTTGATGAAGTAATAGTTCATATTATGCATTACCGCATAATGAGAAAAATATATATTTATTCATTTTTATTTTTATAGACCTAATTTATTCTTAGTAAAAAATACATATTACTATGCCATTAAAAAAAATATATTTAAATGAAAAAGCAATTGGTTTTGTTACTGAACAGTTAACAAAGCGTGTTAGTTTGGATTTTGATATATTTTCCGAATTTTTGACTAAATCAAAACTGGAAATATGGGGATATTTCACTAGAGATTTATCTGAAGAAGATTTGACAGAATTTCAATACGGTGGAAAGTTTGATGGGGGTACGGAGGATGAAGTGATAAATTTATTAGAAAATTATTTAGAGAAAGACTCTCAAAACCGCTGGATGTTGATTGATGTAGATGGTAGGACTACATACCCAGTTGAACTTAAAGAAGTTAAAGGCATTACAAAAGTATTTTATTATAAGGATATTGTATTTCATATTTTATTTAAGCATTTGGAAATGTTCGAATGCATTCAATTAACGTTTAAATTTACGGGTTCTTATCCATTCATTGGTTTTAT
>RPQH01000026.1 GCA_003820375.1 Ignavibacteriota bacterium | reverse complement strand
TTTATCCTTTTTAAAGAATGTATATAATCTTAGATTTAGTAAAATATTAGAGTTTGCTATGCGAAGTAGAATAAATATAAAAATAATAATTTATTGTTTGTTGATTTTTATATGCAGTACAAACACACAATGGATACAGCAAAACAGCGGGACAAGCACACATCTGACAGAAATCCGTTTTATAAACCAAAACACCGGCTGGGCATGCGGGATAAACGGATTGATACTTAAAACTACAAACGGCGGCACAAACTGGGTACAGCAATTTACAGATATATATAATAAGCCATTCTGGAGAATACGACCTGTTGATGAAAACATTGTTTATTGCGTAGGAAGTTTTGAAACATTTTTAAAAACAACTAATGGTGGCGTAAACTGGCAGATAATAAAAAACGGTCCTTTGGGACAGGGACATAGTTATTATGCACTTCATTTCATAAATCAAAACACCGGCTGGTACAGCGGTACAGACCAACTTATTTTTAAAACGACTAATGGAGGTAATACAATTGATTCATTTTATGAATACGGAAATTATCTAAGAGATATATATTTTAAGAATGAATTTAATGGAGTAACATGTGGCGATGGAGGAGTTGTTTTAAAGACTACGAATGGTGGAACAAACTGGTATCAGATTTATGTACCCTTGGGTTCAGAATCAGCAGATTTTCTTGATTTTTCATTTATTGGTGATAACGGTTGGATTGTAGGAAGAACAAATAATAAAGTATATAAAACAACAAATTTTGGTACGAACTGGGATAGTACAGTTAGAATAATTACAACTCCTTCTATACATAGTCAAAGCATTTTTTTCAGCAATATTAATACCGGATGGGTAGCATGTTCGGGTTTTGGGAGTGGGATTATTTTCAAAACCACTAATGGCAGCAACAATTGGATACAGCAATTCACACCTGATACAATACCTTTTGGTTCAATTTTTTTTGTTACAGATAATATTGGATGGTGTGCAGGTAACTACGGAACAATTTTACATACAACCACAGGCGGGCAGTATGTTGGAATTTCTAATTCAGGAAATGAAGCTGTAGAAAATTATAAATTATACAGCAACTATCCAAATCCGTTCAATCCAAAAACAACTATTAAATATGATATACAAAAGAATTCAAATGTAACGCTTGTTGTCTATGATTTATTAGGAAGAGAGTTAACACGTCTTGTAAATAATGAATTCAAAAATGCAGGCAGATATGAAATTAACTGGAATGCAACCAACTATGCAAGTGGTGTGTATATTTACAAGATAAAAGCCGGTGATTATATAAGCACTAAGAAGATGGTGCTGGTGAAATAAGAAATGTAATAAAAGTAAAAACCCATGCAGCTACATTCAATATTCTGCTCAATCCGGTCGATATCCATATCCAATACACCCCAATCTTTCCCAATACTACTACATTTAGCATGTTTTGGGTTAAGTTATATATAATATAAGCAGTTACAGCCAACTTTTTACTCAAAATTTGGGTTAAATATGGCGATTAATAAACGGAACCGCAAAAAACCTCATCTTCAGTTTATCAGTAATTAATTTCGCTATGATTTTTCCGGGAAGAATAATTTCCTAAAATTGAGCCGAGTGGCATAAAAGTTGTAAAGGGGCAAAAATGAGAAAACTATCACCCGTAAGACGTCGCTAAAAAAGTAACAAAATAGCGTTTTGCATAATTGTTATACTGTTCTTGGTTAGCGGAAAAGGTGAGCCGGAAATATGGCAAATATTAAACAAATCCACTGCTAAAGCAAAACCCGTCTACAATTGGAAGCTTTAACTTCAATCCGCAAACGGGCAAAATCGCAATATCTTTACCTTAAAATCAGAAAGTAAAGGTTGTTTCAATACAGAAATACTTCTTCAGTAATTCATATATCAGGTAGCTTGAATCACCGAATCCGTAAGTATAATTGTATTTCGATTTATGCATTTCCCTGTAATGGGTTGCATCTTTCAAAAAGCTTGAAATCTCCTCTGTTTCAAACGGAAGAAGCTTTGCATTTTTCTTTAATACTTCAGGTCTCTCGGTTGTTTTTCTCAATACACCGCATGGTACATTAAAGAATAATGATTCTTCCTGTAAGCCGCCTGAATCAGTAAGAATAGTACCGCTTTTTTTGACATAACCGAGCATCTCAAAATAATCGTGTATGGGTTCCATTAATACAAGATGTTCGTGAGCTTTACCGTTCAATACAGTTTCAAAGCTCTTTTGAATTAACGGGTTGGGATGCATGATATGAAGTATGTTTGTATAGTTAGTCTGACCATTCAATATAGTATTCAATATTTTTGCATATGTCATCACATTGTTCCAGTTCTCACGCCTGTGAAGAGTACTTAAAATAAAGTTGCTCCGTTTAGGTTCTTTTATCTTCTTCTCTTTTATAAGAGTGAAAATTGCATCGTTAATTGTATTTCCAATAACATACACCTTATCTGTCCTGATACCCTCGTTTATAAGGTTATCACGGTTAATACCCTTTGGACAAAAATGTATTGTTGCAGTTCTTGCAATTGATTCGCGTACAAACTCTTCAGGAAACGGGTTAAGCTTATCCAGTGTTCTTAATCCTGCTTCAACATGGAACACGGGAATCTGGTTAAAGAATGACCAAATAGCTCCTGCATATGCCGAAGCTGTATCACCCTGCACTATAACACCGTGCAAATTCTCCTTTTTTATGGGAGAATTATCACCGAATTTTTTATTGAAATCATTCAGAAGATGTGCAACAAGCTGATTAAGGTCGGTTGTTCGGTTCGGTATCTCATCTGCTATAATATCACAGCTAAGTCCTAAATTTGAAAGTATGTCCGAAGATATCTTCTGTTGTGCAGTATTGTATAATATCGGGAAAAATTCTTCAGATTTTTTTAGTATCCTGTAAAGTACAAATAGCTTAATAATCTCCGGTCTTGTACCAAATACGATAACTATAACTTTTTTATTTTTAAAGTTCTCCGGAAGGAGACTTATATTTAAATTTTCTGGTGTCAATTAATGTTTATCCTGTACAAATTTATATTTTCTCCTTTTTTAAAATTAATTTGTAATGACATAATAGCATTATTCATTACTCAAAAGGGTAATCTCAAAATTTCCTAAAAAGTTTTTGTATAATATGTTAATTTTCAAAGGGTTGTTATTAATAATGGTCAGTAGATTCCCAAACGACCTTGTTTTTCATGGTCATAAATACACGCATCGCACGAAATGTAGCAAAGAAATTTATCAGGTTATCAAAGTTAAGCCTTACAAGACTAAACAGTGCATACCTGAAGCCATACCAATTGTAAGTAAAAATAAACCTGTGCAGCAGTCTCCAAACCATAAAGAAGAAACAAAGCCACAGAAATACCCATAGTGCACTGTTCTCATATACAATTGATTCCATATAACTTATACCCAGTGAAAATCCCAGCAGGTAAAAAAGGAACAAGGCAAACACCAGGTTTGAAAGCAGAACCATGAAATTGCTGAAAATCGTTTTTCTGTCTCTCAGAAGAAAATATTTAGTTTTTAAGCTGCCTGTCCATTTATGCATTCTCCAGTTCTGGAAGCAGATTCCTGCAGTCCATCTGGATCTTTGCCTGACAGCAGCCCAAAAGTTGTTCGGGAAATATTCGCCTGTAGCAATTCTTGAATTTGCATTACTTTTATCTAACAGCAGGTTTATATAAGCTGTTTTGTAACCGAGCTTGTACAATCTCAAACCCAGTTCATAATCTTCAGTTAAATTTGCATCGTTGAATACATGTGTATAGTGTGCTTCGAGATGTTTGAAAATTGTACGTTTAAATGCCATGCCGGTGCCTGCAAAGGGTATGAATGCTTTTAATGCCTGTCTTACTATCAGGTCTTTTGAATGCACCTCTGCAAAGGCGTCACAATATGTTCTGTGAATAAATTTACCCTTGTTATCTTTTATAGGCACAACAGGTATCTGTACTGCATCGATGCCCTGGTACATCAGGATATAATTGAAAAGCTTAAGTGAAAGCGGGTGAATAAAATCTTCAGAGTCATGAATAAGTACTACATCAAATGCCTTGCCCGTATCGGCTTCAAACCTGTTAATAGAATTATAAACATTATTCAGGTTGTCTGCTTTAGTTGTAGGACCATCATGTGAATTTACGCAAATCACAACCCTGTTATTTTTCTGAGCTATTCTTTTTACAACCTCAAGAGTTTTTGTATCATTAGGATATATGCCCACAAAAATCTGGTAGTTAGAATATTTCATTTTGCTGAGAGCATATGTCAGGGTTCTTCCAATTACTTTATATTCTCTCCACGCACAGATAATCAGTGCAATGGCGTTTTCATTTACGCTGGTCACATCATCGATATTAGGCAAATTCCTTGCATATTTCCATCTGTTGAACCAATACAGCAGATCAACCATTATATCATCAATTCCGCTTATAACCAGTAGTACCGAGCATGTCCAGAGTAAGATGTAAAAAAGTTCATTCATAAGGGTGTTCTAAAAATAAATTGAAAACCTGCTTTAATTTGAAAAGTATTATCCTTTTTAATATTTGTAACAGGGTCTTTGAAAAAATATAATTTTGCAGTCGGTTCTATAAACAATACAGGAAATACTGCAATATTCGGTTTAAAACGTAAACCTGTTCCGAACTCGGCATAATTATTATAATCCAATTTACGGCTGTCAAACTGAGCATATTGAACAAGATATGATTCTATGTATGAATATCCGCCTGTATGGAACCTGAGGACTTCGTTGAAAGTAGCCTGTGCAAAAGCATTCTTGTATTTAAAATCATACATAAGGGCATAATACAAATCTAAAAACATACTGGTTTTAGATTGAGATGATTTGTTCACAAAAACTTTACCTTCACCGAATCTTGTAAAATAAACAAGTATCGGTTTAACATTAATCGTACTGCTGTCCTGGTCAATCTTCCTGGCATAACCTAAACGGAATTCGAGTAAAAGATTTTTTAAAATATTGTATCTGAAAAATCCACCCAGCTCAACGAAACGGTCATTGTAAATCAATCCGGGTTTTGAGCGTGAATCAGTATAAACATCTGCATAAAGACCGGTATAGAATTGCGGAGCCATTCTGAAATTATAATGCGCAACTAAGTTTGCAATATAATTATCCTGGTTTGATTCGTAAAAGTTATAAAAATACAGGTCAAGCGCCCTGGGAGCAGTTAATGCCAATTGTTCTTTTATCACATAAGCGGCAGACTTGGATGTTTCAACATCTTTAGAATCAGTGGAATGATTTCCGACATATTCAAAATTTGTAAGAGATTTACTAAGCCGGTTTTGGTTATAATATATATACCCAAGCTGTAATCTGGTTTTAGTATCTTTTGGATTAAGCTTCAGATGATTCTCAAAAATAAGGCTTGCAGTTTTTGTATCACCTTTATTCAGAAAATAATATGCAGAATCCAGGTTGACAGATTGTGAATAAAATAAAGCTGTATTTAAAAGGATAAAAAGTGAAGCTAGAAAAAGTTTTTTATACATTTAACCAATTGTTTAGTTATAGATTTAACAACACATAAAAACTTACTTTAACCAAATTCTCTAAGTATATAAAATGCATAGCATTATAATAAAAATTTTAACAAAAAACAAATCTTTTCAGCGCACATTAAGATACTGAAATGATAAAAGTTTGAGAGTTATGGCTTAAATCACCAATCATTATAGCTATACAAATTAATAGTTTACGTTACTAATGACAATACCGTAATAACGTTATCTAAGTCTAATATTATAATATACTTAGAATCTGGTATTAATATTTTTAAATAAGAACATACAGTAATATTGCATAAATTAAATATTTATAGAGTTAGTTCAATTGAAAAATGCTCAAAATATTCATATTTTTGTAAATTATGTCAATTACGATATTTTCTATTGAAACCTCATGCGACGAAACCTCAGCAGCAATTCTAAGGGATAACCAAATAATGTCAAATATTATTTCATCTCAGCAATTCCATACAGAGTATGGTGGTATTGTTCCGGAATTAGCTTCAAGGGCTCATATCTCTGTAATTGATAAAATAGCTGATGCAGCAATTTCCGGCTCCGGAATTAACAAGAACAATATTGACATTGTGGCTGCAACTATTGGACCGGGTTTAATCGGTTCATTATTAGTTGGTCTTAATTATGCAAAATCTTTTTCAATAGCCGCCGGAATAAAGTTTATCGGGATTAATCACATTGAATCACATTTGTATTCATGCTATATAGGTCAGGAAATCATTGAATTTCCATTTATTGCATTAATAGTCTCCGGCGGACATACTATATTGTTCTTAGTTAATGATTATTTCTCTTATAAAATTCTCGGACAAACTCAAGATGATGCCGCGGGCGAAGCTTTTGATAAAGTTGCTAAAATGCTTGGCCTCGGATACCCGGGAGGACCTTTAATTGACCAGCTTGCTAAAGACGGAAATGAAAACTTTCATGTCTTTCCTAAGTCGTACTTAAAAGAGAACATTTATGATTTTTCATTCAGCGGTATAAAGACATCGGTTCTTTATTACTTAAAGAAAAATTTTATAAGTAACTCTGCGGGACCCGCAGCAATTTCATTAAACGATATCAGTGCTTCGTTCCAGAAAGCAGTTGTTACAGCATTAACAGAAAAGACAATGTTAGCCGCTAAGAATTTCAATGTAAAAAACATTGCTGTCTCCGGGGGAGTATCAGCCAATTCCCGGTTAAGAGAAGAGTTTAATAAATATAAAACAGAAGGTTACAAAATTTCATTTCCTAAACCGGTTTACTCAACTGATAACGCTGCAATGATAGGTTATACCGCCTATCTTTATTCGAAATATTCCCGTAACCGTAATTTCGAAAAAAATATTTATAAGCCTGCATTTGCCAGGTTTGATTATAATAAATTTTAATTATTATTAATTATTAAAGTGAACGAGAAAAAACAACGCAGGGCTGTAATAGAAGTTGATGAACAGCTTCTGAATGATATTACAGACCTGATACAAAGTAAGTCGGATGTTTTGTTAAAGAATATCATTGCCGATATTTATCCGTCAGACATTGCTTTAATAATTAATAACCTTGATGATGAAAACGGCTTAGATCTGTTTAAGATACTGCCTGAGACCATTGCTCCCGAAGTTCTGCTTGAATTAAACGAACACCAGCGTGATTATATTCTTGACTCTCTCAGCATTCCCCAGATAAGCACTCTTGTAGGAGAGATGGATTCCGATGATGCAACCGATATCATTTCAGAGCTGACTGAAGATATTGCTCAGGATGTTCTTGGCTTGATGGAAACAGAAGATTCCACCGAAGTTAAGGAACTCCTCACATATGGTGAAAACACTGCCGGCGGTATTATGCAGAAGGAATTTGTCGATGTTTTAGAGACACACAACATTGACCAGGCAGTTAAAGAAATTAAAGAAGAAGCAAAAGACTTCGAGAATTTTTATCATGTCTGGGTTACGGATAATAACCGCCGTCTTGTCGGCATAATATCTTTAAAAGATATAATATTTGCTCTTGACAGACCATCTACAAAAATTGCGGACATAATGGACCCGGAAGTAATTTCTGTGGATGTTAATACAGACCAGGAAGAAGTTGCTAAGGTTTTTCAGAAATATGACCTTGTTACAGTACCTGTAGTAGATAAGCATAAAATACTGGTCGGAAGAATTTCCATCGATGATATCGTAGACGTTATCGAAGAAGAGTTTTCCGAAGACGTTGCAAGAATTGTTGGTTCGGATGTTGAAGAACTGCAAAGTAAATCACCTATGCAAATTGCATGGATGCGTCTTCCGTGGGTGCTCATCACTCTTGGTATGCAGTTCTTTGCAGGACTGGTGATACACTTCTATGATTCAACTTTAACCAAAGTTATATTGCTTGCTTCGTTTATGCCTATTATATCTGCTATATCGGGCAACACAGGTTTGCAAGCATCAGCTATGACAGTCAGAGCACTTGCAACAGGTCACATATCATTAAACAGGTGGTGGGAACCGGTCAAACGCTCATTCCAGACAAGCGTGATACTTGGCTTTGTATGCGGAATGGTCATTGGAATAATCGGCGGCATGTGGTACGGTAAATTTATATTCGGACTGGTTGTAGGTATATCAATGTTTGTATCAATTAATATTTCCGCACTTGTTGGCACGTCTACTCCGTTTATTTCAAAGCGTCTTGGTTTTGACCCTGCAATTACTGTCGGTCCGTTTGAAACTGCTTTCCAGGATGTCGTTGGTATTACCATATTTTTAACCCTTGCTACAGTTGCTTTAAAATGGCTCATATAACTTTTGAATAAAATAAAACACCTAATAAATAACTCCAAGTTAAAATATCTTTGTCCTGCTGATTACGTTAATATTGGCTTTATACTCATATTAACATTTCTGAATATTGTTTCGGCAAGTGTAGTTCCTTACTGGTACCTTCTGGTACTGCTTAATTTTTTCCTGGTATTTTTTATAATCAATGTCGTTTATAAATATGAAACATCTGTTGATACTTTAGATGATTCCGGGAAGCTCTCCTTTATCAGGATATTCAGGTTTTGGTATGGCGTTTTTTTTATTTTAATTTTCTTCAAACAGGTTTATATACTTATTCATTACATTGGTCCTCCTGCATTAGATAATTATTTAATCCGGCTCGATTATAAAATATTCGGATTAAATCCTACTCAATGGGCGTATCAATTTCAAAATCCTTATTTAACCGAGTTTCTGCAGGTAATATATTTCTTTTATTACTTAATGATAATTATTTACGGACTCGAGCTTTACCTATGGAAAAGATACAGGGAATTTAAATTTGCTATATTTGTTATCTTCACAGGTTTTTACTTATCATATATTCTTTACATGATATTTCCGGCAGTAGGTCCCAGGTTTTACCTGCATGATTTTTATTCAATCAAAACACAACTGCCCGGAATATTTTTGACAGATTTCATCAGAGCGTTTCTTGATTTCGGTGAATCAATTCCATCTAATGTTGTTCCCAATCCCGGAGACTTTGCACAAAGTGATGCAATGCCCAGTGCCCACACAACCCTGGCACTTATTATTGCATATCTTTCATGGAAAATTAAATCAAAATCATTCTTATTTTACATGCCTTATTTTGTACTGATGATAATTGCTACAATTTACCTAAGATATCATTACGTAGTTGATATTATTGCAGGCGTTTTTCTTGCAATAATTACAATATTGATCGGAGAGTATTTATTAAAGCATAGTGAACCGGACAAATACGGCAAAATAAGAGGTATAATGTAAAATTTTTAGGTGAGTTCATTTTATCACTCCATGTTTCAAACAAAATTTTATATCCTGTTAAATTATTCCATCATGCTATACCTTTATATACGACATCACAAACTTCCATTCGAAATTACAAAGAACAAAAGCAGATTACCACAGTTATAATATAATATAGTAAACGGCATTTGTCAACTAATACAGGTAAAAAGACAAGGGGTAACTGAAATAATTTAGAATAATCATCAATAAATGAATGATTTAAGTAAATAACTCCAAGCCACAGATTGAGCTCTTACCCCTTGCTAACTCCAATGTATGCAGGATTTTTGGAATCAAAAACCTCACCCTTACCCTCTTCCGGAAGTATATGAGAGTATTTCCCTCCTTCCCAAGCGACACTAAGCTCGGACTAAAACAGTCGCAGTAACGATTATTGCTAACTGTATGGCAAAATCACCATTTATTGCGATTTCTGCATGTAATCCTCATTTTTCATTCAAATTTTTGATCAAAAGTTGGCTGTAAGTGATTTATTTTTAATTAACATATTAGAAAATTAGAAAATTAGAAAAACGCCGTAGTATTTATGGCATTTTCAGCAAATAATCAACACTTTTTTTGTACGTAGTTTACGTTAGCGGAACTTATAATCAAATTTCCTTGTATTTCTGATACTTTGCTTATATACGAGAGTTTCCTGAGCAAATAATAATCCATAATAAATGAACTTTGCAATTTAATCGTGGTTAAATGAAGAAATACATACTTATTACAAGCTTAATATTATTATTTCTAAATATTAAAACTACAAATGCAGATTGGACACAGTGCAGTGGGATATATGGAGGAACTTTCACTTCTTTTGCGGTGAAAGGAAATAAAATCTTTGCAGGTGAATTAAATAATTATTATGTGATAGATGGAGGCATTTGTATTTCTCTAGATTCGGGAAAAAGCTGGGCACAAACCTCATTAACTAATACATCTATCAGGTCAGTTGTTATAAGTGGGAATAATATTATTGCTGGTGGTGATAATCCATCCGGAGGAATGTATATATCTACAAATGATGGATTAAACTGGAGTGTGATATATACTAACAATGAATATATTTACCCCTTAGCAGTGAGTGGAAGTTATGTTTACGGCGGAACAGGTTCCGGTATATATAGATCTACAAACAACGGGCTTAATTGGACAAAACCTTTTAGCGGGGTTCAAGTTAATGCACTGGCAGCAAACAATAATTATGTATTTGCAGGAACAAGTAATGGATACTACGTATCATTGGATTATGGTTTTTCCTGGCAAATATTTCCATTTAATTATAGCATTGGATCATTCGATGTAAGAGGAAATGAGATACTTGCCGGAACTGCAGGGCATGGTGTTTTTCGTTCAAGCAATAATGGATTAAGCTGGACTCCAATTGGACTTGATAGCAATTTTGTTTATTCTGTAGTTTTTAATGGTAACTATATTTTTGCAAGTACAGCAATTACTCGCCTGTTTTCAGCAATTAACAACACTGATGTATATTATACAACTAATAATGGAGCGAATTGGATTAAGACTTCTTTAAGCGGTCATGCCGTAAGAAATTTAAAAGTGATTGGGAATTATCTGTTTGCTGGTGCAAATGGAAGCGGAATATATATGTCTTCAGATAATGGAATAAACTGGGTTCAAACCGGGATTGCGAACAGGTATATAAATAAGTTTGCTGTAAGCGGTAATAATTTATTTTCTGCATGTGATGGAAGCGGTGTTTATATTTCAACAAATAGTGGTGCAAGCTGGCAGCAGACAAGCTTAAATAACCGTACTATTTTTTCAATTGCCATAAATGGAAACAATATTTATGCAGGTTCAGGCAAAGATAACAGCGGTAACTGGCAGGCGGGTATTTATCTTTCTACTAACCTGGGTGTAAACTGGTCACAAATAGGTTTAACCAACTATAATGTATTTTCTATTGCTGTAAAGGATAATTATGTTTTTGCCGGGGCAAGTTTATTTTATCCATACAACGATAGAAAACTATTTATCTCATCAAATAATGGACTGAACTGGGCTGCCTCATCACTGACTCAAATGGTAAATACTATAATTTTTAAAGATAATATTATTTTTGCCGGCACAGAAAATGGTGTATATACTTCAATAGATAATGGTTCAAACTGGGTACATGATAATTTTCTTGTTGGAACAATTCATTCTTTAACAGCAAATGGCAGTAATATATTTGCTGGAACTACAGGCTACACATTTAAAACCACTAACAATGGTAATAACTGGTTATCAACAGGCAACACAAATACAACAAATACCGTTGCGTTATCATCAGATGGCTACTTTGTTTTAGCGGCAACCGGCAGTAATGGTTCGTTTATGACTACTAATAATGGAGCAAACTGGATACAGGTTAATGAAGGATTTCCTAATCCATTAACTTTCTTTAACCAGTATTCATTATCTATTTATAACAATTATGCATTTACCGGTACAAGTTACGGTCTTTGGCGCAGACCACTTTCCGAATTTGTAAATATTAACAATATATCTCAGCAATTACCTGAAAAGTATTTTCTTTATCAAAACTATCCCAATCCCTTCAATCCAACAACAACTATAAAATACGAAATTCCTAATGAAGGAATGGTATCACTTAAAGTATATGATATTTTAGTTAAAGAAATATATTCATCAAGCGAATATAAGAAAGCAGGAAGCTATGAGTTTAAATTTGACGGAAGTAATTTATCTTCGGGATTATATTTCTATAAAATTGAAGCCGGAAATTTTGTTGAAACAAGAAGAATGTTATTAATAAAATAAAATTCAACTAGTGTGTGAAATAGAACAAAGACAAGGGGTAACTGCATTAATTTATGTTAATTCCAATTATCAATTTTATTTGAGTAAACAACTCCCGGTTGTTATTAACACATTACCCCTTGTTATCAATGAAACGCTGGATTGTCAATCAACGTATCATTAAAGTGAACAAGGGGTAATGAGTAAATTATCGATTTGGACTGCTTAGATATACTACTTTGCAATCAATAATAAACCATATCAACACGGTTACCCCTTGTCTTTCTTCTTACACAACACTCTATACACTCCACTCACTCAACACACTCAATGCACTCAACACACTCAATACACTCAACGCACTCTACTACTGATTCTCATACTTAATAACTACCCTCTTCGGGAAGCTTCCTGTAATATCATATTGCTTGACCAGAGTTCCATCCGGTTTATAAATCCTTACCTGCCCGCTCGAGCCATTTCTTGAATCGGTTACATATATCCTGTTATTAACGTAGTCATAAGAAATTCCATATATATCTCCTCCCGGTTCAGAAGTAATGATTGGTATTGGGTTCAGTGTCTTATTTGCAATATCGACCTTATAAACTGTTTTGCCAATATTGGATGCAAACATCGTGTCGCTTACTCCAAGTACATATACAGTACTGTAATCACCTGCCACCATATCACCGATTGCCGGCTCTGTAACCGGTATATCAATTGAATCTACTTTAGCGGCTACCGATGTAGTATCAAGTGCATATAATTTTTTCAATGAATAAGTTGAAACATATACCAAACCTCCGTTATAAACAACCGAAACAGGCGGTGCATTAAAATAAGTCTTTGTAACTTCATTGTTAAACGCATTTATTGCCGCAACGGAATATTCGCTTGTATAGCTTTTCTTGGCTACATATAAATTTCCCTGTGCCTGGATAATATCTGCCGGGTTCTGCCCGACTAATATAGTTGCATTTACATTCAGGTCAAGGTCAAGCTTTGTTACAGTTTCACCTGATGTATTTGTAACCCAAAAATAACCCTGTGATAAAGCAAGATTGTAAGGATTAACTCCAAAGCTAACGGTATCAAGAAGTTTATTATCGCTTGTCCTGATTTTATACATCTTTCCCATTTGCCCGTAATTTCCCTGGGCCACTATATACATATCCAGCCCATAAAGAAATACAGCATCGGGAAAAGCGGCAAGTGTAGCACCATTATTTGAATTTCTGAAAACATCATTTGAAATTGAATCATTATCAAAATTAATAAAAGAATAATCACCTGAGCCGGGAGTTCCTATACCTTCATACAGAACAATAGCTCCTCTTGTAATTGTTGTTGTAGTAATAATAATCTCATCTCTTGTGCAGGAAATCTGAATCACAGCAGTAATGATTAGTACAAATAGAAGTATGGTTTTTTTCATGATGAAAAACTGGTTAAAATTATTAATTAAAATGAATTAAAGAAAAACCCCCGTTTCATTAGTCCTGCTAAAAAGTAAAATGCAGCTAAAGAAACAGGGGTCTCTTTAAATATCATTTCATCTTTCCCGCGAAGACTAAGTTACAAAAATTTCCGGCAGGTCTCCTGACTTAAGAGCATTTTCCAGCAGCCTTCCCATCTCTTGAAAATAATAACACAGACAGGAGTGTCTGTGCTACCGTATCTTATCAGACAGTGGCAGCAAGGCTGGTTTTCTCTTTTACAGTTGCGGGGACAGTTCCGGATTTGCACCGGATTCCCTATTAACATATAATGCATTGCGAGCCCTTGATTTACAGAAATACTAAATAAATAATAATATTGTAAAACATATTATTCTATTTGTTAAAAAAGAAGCGAAGCAATCCCAACAATCAAACCGGTGATTGTCGGTTTACCTCACATACCCGCTCCGCACATATGCATACCGAAAACTAATATTTTAAAAGAACCTGAAAATTGTAAATTGAAAATCCTTCGAACCATTAATGGGATTGCTTCACTTTCATATCTGAATAATCCTCATTTAATTTTAATACATATTTTTTTACTAAAATTACTCGTCGTCAACGGTTCGCAATTTATGATAAACAGCTAAAACTCTATTCCTTCCCTCGCCTGAATTCCTTCGTCAAAGTAATGTTTCACTTTTCTCATTTCGGTTATCAAGCCAACACGCTCTTCAAGTCCGTCAAATAATTTATGTCCTGTCATAACCATTTCAAATCTCCTGTTTTTATTAAACAGGTCAATTATATCGAGTACATCTTTTTCCTCAATTAAATGGTAGGCAGAGGCAGCAAGTACTTCATCAAGCAAAAGCAGGTTCTGTTCACCGTTTACAATTAACTCATGGGTTATACTTAAAGCTCTTTTTGCTTCATCAAAATCAACATCTGCATTTTTAAATCGGAAGGTTCCGTCTTCATTCATTCTTTCACAGCCGGTTATATACATATCGATATTATACCCGATTTCCTTCAGCTTGCGTATTACATGCCTTTCGCCGTAATGTTCATGCACACCGTCATATCCTTTATCAAATTGCACAATAGCAACTTTTTTGCCTGCTCCAAGTGCTCGCATTGCAAGTCCCATTAAAGCTGTGGTTTTACCTTTGCCGTAGCCATAGTATACTTGTATCTGGTGTTTTTTTTCATCAGGCATACGTTCATATTCTTCAAGCCCTTTTTGAACCATATCCCTGTACTTTGAGCCGCCGGATTTTTTTGCTTCTTCTATTGTTACTTTTTTTCGCTTCATTTTAAAAAATATATATCATCTCAAATTCTGCAATCATCTTAATTGATAAGAGGTACAAGATAAATTGTCCGCTTGGAGTTATTAACATAACTTTCCTAATAATTAACTTTCATTCGTACCCAATTTCAATGACCCATTGAATGTCATTCATTGTTAATCCTTCGTTCATCTTAAGCTAACGCTTGAGTCAGGTCAATCTTCGGAAATTAAAGTTCTTTCTTCCCTTATCACATATATATGTTAATCTAAGTTAATCCATACCTCCAAAATAAGACCTGACACTGCCCATTGATTGTAAATCTCCTAAAGACTTTCCCAAATGGAAATTTGGGAAAGAGGGGTCCGGTGTAATCTGCAATCTCCAATCTGCAATTTGCAATCTTCTTTTCAATTCGCAATTAGCAATCCGCAATTCGAATTTAATTCAATCAATAATACTATAATCAAGCTCAACAACTTTATTTCCCATATCAAGCTGGGTCATTTTTACACCTGCCATTTCAAGCATTCTCTTTGATGCTTTCACAATATCCGTTTCCCTGTACTTATCGGAAAGATATAATATTTCAGTAATACCCGATTGAATAATTAACTTTGTACATTCATTACAAGGAAACAACGCAACATATATCCTTGAGCCGTGCAAATCCTTGGTTGAGTTTAAAATCGCATTTGCTTCGGCATGAACAACATAAGGATACTTGGTGTCGTTTATATTTTCCGATTGTCTCTGCCACGGCAAGTCATCATCAGAGCAGCCTATTGGAAAACCGTTATACCCTATGCCAACAATTTTATTGTGCTGGTTTACAATACAGGCACCCACCTGTGTATTAGGGTCTTTGCTTCTTTTAGCTGAGAGCAGTGCAATTCCCATAAAGTATTCGTCCCAGGTAATGAAATCTTTTCTTTTCATTGCTGATTATAAATAATTATTGAGTTCTTCTTTCATTTGCTCCATTGAGCTGTCATTCACTACAAGGTAATCTGCAAATGCTATCGGTCCGCCTTTATCAAGATTTTCCAATTCCGCGATATCCCTTGATTCAGCTTCTATCCTTGATAAGGGACGGAACACCCTGTCACCTAACCGTTTATATCTTTTTTCTTTTGTCGTGTAAATGCAAAGCAGCTTAAACGCTATTCCGAATTTCTGCTTAACAATTTTAAATTCTTCCCATGAGTACAAGCTCTCGATAACCACGTTCCCTTTTTCAAACAATTCGTTTATCCTGTCAATACTTTTTACCGCCATTGCACCCATGCCAAATTCCTTACGGAGAGCTTCTCTTGTTTCGCGTTCATTTTTTTCGTTTATATCAAGTCCTTTGCTTTTCATCTCATTCATCACAACCTCGCCAAAGTAAACTTTTCCATACCCGTTTTGTTCAAAGAATTTCACAGCTTCGGATTTACCCGAACCGCACATTCCAATTACTGCAATTATTTTATTCATTACTGATGTTAAAATTTATTACATCAAATGATGTTTTTCCTGTTTCAAAAATTAGCTGAATATAAGGAATACAGATCTTGCAGTTCTCACCAAATATCATGTATTTCCTTAATTCCTCAATCGATTTTAAACCATACTTATCTATCACTGCTTTCATATCGGAAAACTTTTTCTCATAGCATACGCATCTGTCAACCATTAAGCTCCCTGTATAATTGATTATATATATCGTTCAGCGGCTTATTAATTTCATCTGCAATTCTTCTGCACTCCTCAAATTCCGGCATTACTTTATTTATATCCAGGCTGTTACCGCCTGTTATCACTTTTGCTTTCACTTTTCCAAATGATGTATCAAACTCTTTTATCTCACGTTCAAGCTTATTTCTGCCGACTTTATTGATTCTTAATCCGATTGTGGTGGTTTCCCTGTAAATTATCTTAACAATTTCCTCCAGCTTGCTTTCTTCGGTCAAAACCGAAAGCAGAATTCCCGGCCTACCTTTTTTCATAACAACATCATGATAGAATACATCCTTCGCCCCTGCTTCAAACAATTTTTCCATTACAAACGGATAGACCTGCGGGTTCATATCATCGATATTTGTCTCAACCTGTACAAGCTGTTCTTTCTGTAGTTCATTTTGTGAATCACAAATTATCACACGCAGCAAGTTCGGAGATTCTTGTATATCGAATGTTCCTGAACCAAAACCAATCTTACTTATCTTAATATTGCCCATCCTGTCATTATCAAATGTACCGCTCGATAATGTTTTTATAATAGCAGCACCTGTTGGAGTTGTAAGCTCAAAATCTATATTGGTAAACTCAACCGGGTAATCATTGAGTATTTCAAGTGTTGCAGGAGCAGGATTAGGCATTAAACCATGCTGGGTTTTAATTAATCCTTTGCCAAGCTTTACGGGTGTTGAATATATTTTTTCTATTCCAAGATTCTCAAGGCAAACACATGTGCCGATTATATCTATAATCGAATCAATTGCACCAACTTCATGGAAATGAATTTTCTCCAGCGGTATATTATGTATCTTTGCTTCTGCTATTCCGACCGTCTCAAATATTCTTTTGGAATTATATTTTACATAATCAGAGAGTGAACTGCTGTCAATTAATTTATTAATATCTTCCAAATGAGTATGGTAATGCGGCTGGTGGTTAATCACAACATCGAACTTTGCGGCGTTTATCTGGCTTCTCATTTTCCTTCCGAGAATCAGATCAAAGCCGATGAGGTTGAGCTTTGCAATTTCCTGTTTAAGGAAATCAAAATCCGCCCCGGCATCAATCAATGCAGCGATGGTCATGTCCCCGCTGATTCCGGTAAATATGTCAAATAAAGCTGTGTTCAATTATTTTGTGCTTGTTTTCATTACCATTTTGACGATATCAGCAAAATGGTAAAATTTTATAATTTTTGTCAATTTGTTGATATCAACAAATTGTTATATATTTATATAATATTCTCTTTGCTTCTTCGTGTGAAAATACACTTCCTTCTTCAATATCCTTTAAGCCCTTTTCCACTTTTTGCAAGACATATAAATGATATTGAATATCCTCAAATGAAGAGTCATCCGGTAGTTCTTTTAATAATTTTTGTGCTCTTTTTTTAGGAGACGATGATTTTGATTTAATAATTGGAGCCATAATTTATAATTTTTATTTACACACCATTTTATTTATCAAATGCGCCTGGTACGCAGCGCCAAAGCCGTTATCAATATTAACCACACTCATACCCACCGAGCATGAATTAAGCATTGTGAGCAGTGCGGCAAGTCCACGAAATGAAGCGCCATACCCCACACTTGTCGGTACAGCAATTAACGGGCAGGAAATTAATCCCCCGACAACTGAGGGCAATGCCCCATCCATTCCTGCAGCTACAATTACCGAATTACATCCCTCAAAAACATCCGCATTATTCAGCAAGCGGTGAATTCCCGCAACTCCAACATCGTATAATCTTTCCACATTACTACCGAAAAACTCACAGCATAAAGCGGCTTCTTCAGCGACAGGTACATCGGCTGTCCCTGCACAAACTACAGTAATTTTTCCAATCCGGTTTTTATCTTCTTCACCTATATAAATTAGATTGGCTATCTTATAATATTTTATCTTTATTTTTGATTTTGCTAAAGCTTTTTTTATTGCAGCGTATTGTTCAGGTATTACACGTGTAATTAATAATTTTTTCGTCCGCTTAATGGCTTTTACTACAATTTCGGTTAAGTGTTTTTCATCTTTACCGAGAGCAAGTATCACTTCAGGGAAACCTTTTATCTTTTCTCTTTTAAGGTCATACTTTGCGAAACCCATTTCTATATAATGTTTGTCCTTCAATTATTTGTTTGTGATGATTTGATGTTTACGTTAAGAGAACCTGATTTCAATCCGCCCATATCAAGTGTTACAAAATCGTATCCAATTTCATTCAGCTTGCAGTGTATCTCGCTGAATATATCTTCATTTAATACATTCTTCATTTCATTGAGTGATATATCAACCTTAGCCAGCTTCAGTTTTTCTTCATTCCCGTTTTGTTGTATTTCAAAATGTCTAACTCTGAATTCATTGAATCCTAATTGCATTAATACTTCTTCTGCTTTCTCTATCATCGAAAGTTTCTCAACAGTAACTTTCTGCCCGTATGGTATACGTGATGAAAGACAAGGTGAAGAGGGCTTATTCCATATTGTTAAGCCAAGCTCTTTTGCTGTTTCCCTTATTTCATTCTTGGAAAATTTCAGGTCAACAAGCGGCGAAGTTATTCCGTGGTTTCTTGAAGCCCTGAACCCCGGTCGGTAATCGGAAAGGTCATCGTGATTTGTGCCATCCAATATTACGTCATATTTCAATTCATTCTTTACACCTTCCAGCTTTGTAAACAATTCATCTTTGCAGAAGAAACACCTGTTTGTCGGATTGTTAATGTACTCAGGATTTTCCATTTCTTCCGTAAATATTATTTTATGCTCTGCTCCAATTTCCGATGCGAGTATATTTGTCTGGTGCTTTTCAGCTGATTTCAATGAGGGTGAATCTCCGGTTACCGCAAGTACATTTTCTTTTCCCAGTGAATCAACTGCTGCTTTTAAAACAAAGTAACTGTCAATACCACCTGAAAATGCAACTATAACCCGTTTATACTTTTTTAAAAAATCTTTTAAATCTTCATATCTATTCATTTTTTTATACTTCAATCTCCTTACTTTCTTCAGTTGTTTCGTATGCCAGGTTGGGTGCAAGCCATCTTTCTATTATTTCAAGAGGCATATTTTTTCTTTTTGCATAATCTTCCACCTGGTCCTTATTGATTTTTCCAACATTAAAATATTTCGATTCGGGATGCGAAAAATACAAACCGCTGACAGATGATGCCGGATACATTGCAAAGTTTTCGGTCAATGTAACATTTGCATTTTTCCCGGGTTCAAGCAATTCGAACAAAATACTTTTTTCAGTATGGTCGGGACATGCAGGATATCCGTGTGCAGGTCTTATTCCGCGGTATTCTTCTTTAATAACCTGTTCACGGCTTAGCTCTTCATCCCTTGAGTATCCCCAGTATTCTCTTCTGACAAGTGCATGCATTGTTTCTGCAAATGCCTCGGCAAGACGGTCTGCTATAGCTTTTGTGAGGATTGAATTATAATCATCATGCTCTTCTTCAAATTTCTTAACTATCTTTTCCATGCCGATACCGGCGGTAACTGTAAAAGCGCCGATATAATCTTTAACTCCTGATTGCTTCGGAGCGATAAAATCAGATAAGCAATAATACGGCTGGTTAATTGTTTTTTTTGCCTGCTGCCGTAACATGTGGAAAACAGTCAATACCTCGTTCCGTTTATCGTTTGTATATAATTCAACATCATCTTCAATACTATTTGCAGGATATAGCCCGATTACTGCTTTTGCTGTCAAAGCTTTATCCCTTATAATATTATCGAGCAAATGATTTGCATCGTCAAATAATTTTTTTGCTTCTTTGCCGTACACGGCATCTTCAAATATTCTCGGGTATTTGCCTTTCATCTCCCATGTCAGGAAGAACGGAGTCCAGTCTATATTTTTCCTTATCTCTTCAAGCGGGTAATCCGTAAAAACTTTTTCTCCTGTAAATGATGGTTTTGGAGGTTCGTATGAATTCCAGTCAAACTTAAATCTTTCCCTGCGGGCTTGTTCTATCGACAAAAATACTTTCTCCTGCTTCCTGTTCTTATGGCTTTCCCTTAAGTTACTGTATTCCTGCCTCACTGAACTGACAAAATTCTCTTTTGTATCCTTATTCAATAAGCTTTGTGCTACGGTCACACTTCTTGAAGCATCAAGCACATGTATTGTTGGGTGACTGTAATTCGGAGCTATTTTGACTGCTGCGTGCATTTTCGATGTTGTTGCACCGCCAATTAATAATGGTATGTCAAATCCTTCACGCTCCATCTCTTTTGCAACATGAACCATTTCATCAAGCGATGGAGTGATAAGCCCGCTTAACCCGATTATATCAACGTTCAAATCTTTGGCAGTTTTCAGTATCTTATCGCTTGGTGTCATTACACCCATATCAATAACTTCATAATTATTGCATCCAAGCACTACACCTACTATATTTTTTCCAATATCGTGTACATCACCTTTTACAGTGGCCAGCAATATTTTCCCCACAGCACGTTTCGCACCATCACCATTCTTTTCTTTTTCTGCTTCAATATATGGTGTAAGAATCGCAACTGATTTCTTCATAACTCTTGCACTTTTCACAACCTGCGGAAGGAACATTTTTCCCGATCCGAAAAGGTCACCTACAACATTCATTCCAGCCATTAACGGACCTTCAATTACATCAAGCGGACGCGGATATTTCTGACGTGCTTCCTCAGTATCGGCTTCTATATAATCAACAATTCCTTTTATTAAAGCATGTTTTAATCTCTCTTCAACAGGCGCATTTCTCCAGGCATCATCTTTTTCAATCTTCTTACCAATGGATTTAACCCTCTCTGCATAATCAAGCAGGCGTTCTGTAGCATCAGGTCTGCGGTTGAATATAACATCTTCAACCAGCTCAAGCAGGTCTTCTGGAATTTCATCATAAACTCCAATCATCCCGGCATTCACGATACCCATATCCATTCCAGCCTTAATTGCGTGATAAAGAAAAGCCGAATGCATTGCTTCCCTTACCATATTATTCCCGCGGAATGAAAATGATAAATTGCTGACTCCCCCGCTTATTTTAGAAAGAGGAAGATTTTCTTTTATCCATTGCACTGCTTTTATATAATCTATCGCATAATTGTTATGCTCTTCAATTCCTGTTGCAATTGTGAGAATATTTGGGTCAAAAATTATATCCTGCGGCAATAGCCCAACATTCTCTGTCAGCAAGTCATAAGCTCTTTTGCAGATTGCAATTCTTCTTTCAAAAGTATCCGCCTGTCCTTTTTCATCAAATGCCATAACAATAACTGCCGCGCCGTATCTTTTTACTTTTTTAGCATGCTCCAGAAATACTTCTTCGCCTTCTTTTAAGCTTATCGAGTTTACAATGCCTTTTCCCTGTATGCATTTTAATCCTGCTTCAATGATAGACCACTTTGATGAATCAAGCATAATAGGCACACGTGAAATATCAGGTTCAGATGCAATAAGCTTTAAAAATTTTGTCATTGCCGCTTCACCATCAAGCATGCCTTCATCCATGTTTATATCGATAATCTGTGCACCGTTTTCAACCTGCTGTTTAGCAACCGATAATGCACCTTCATAGTCGCCGGAAAGTATCATTTTTGAAAACTTTGATGAACCTGTAATATTGGTTCTTTCACCTACATTCACAAAATTTGTTTGCGGAGTAAATGTTAACGGTTCAAGTCCGCTTAATCTCAGGTACGGTTTTACATTTGGGATTTTCCTTGGAGGCATACCTTCTACTGCTTTTGCAATTTTTTCAATATGTGCGGGTGTAGTTCCGCAGCACCCGCCGACAAGATTCAGGAATCCGCTCTTGCCGTATTCTTTCAAAAAATCCGCAGTTTCTTGAGGTAATTCATCATATTCACCAAAAGCATTAGGCAACCCGGCATTGGGATAACAGCTGATATAGCATGAAGCAATCCTTGAAAGCTCTTCAATATATGGACGAAGCTGTTTTGCTCCAAGTGAGCAGTTTAAACCTACACTGAACAAGTCTGCATGGGAAATAGAATTGTAAAATGCTTCTGTTGTTTGCCCTGATAAAGTCCTTCCGCTGGCATCGGTTATTGTTCCTGATACCATAATCGGAACCCTGTTTCCTGTCTCATCAAAAAGTTCATTTATTGCAAATAGTGCCGCCTTGCAATTCAATGTATCAAATACAGTTTCAATTAATAATAAATCAACTCCGCCATCAAGCAATCCTCTTGCTTGTTCTCTATATGCATCTTTTACCTGGTCAAACGTTACGGCACGGTAACCGGGGTCATTTACGTCAGGTGAAAGTGAAAGCGTTTTATTTAACGGACCGATTGCACCTGCTACGAATCTTATTTTTTCAGGATTCATAGTGGTGAATTTGTCTGCGGCTTTTCTTGCAGTCTTTGCAGCAGCTAAGTTAATATCATAGATATGTGCTTCTGTTCCATAATCGGATTGTGAAAAGTAATTGGCATTGAAAGTATTTGTACCAATAATATCAGAGCCGGCTTTTAAATATTCTTCAAAGATATCCTCAAGAACCCACGGCTGAGTAATATTCAAAATATCATGATTTCCCTTCAGGTCATTACCGTGATTCTTAAACATATTACCCCTGTACTGCTCCTCAGTAAGCATCCGCTTCTGGATCATAGTACCGCGTGGTCCGTCAAGCAGAACTATTCTTTTATTTAACTGTTCTATTAATTTTGATATCATTCTTAAAACCATTCCCGCGAAAGCGGGAATCCCTTTGATAGAATATTATTTTAAAATTTCCCGAACACACCCCGTCTTCTACAATAGCTTACGCTATTGTAGAATCCACCCCTCTCAAGAGGGGAATCTTTATCTTTATAGTTCCATTAACTCTCAGAACTCTCTGAACTCTTACTTGTTTTTCACTAAAACCGGGGTCTTTGCGTACCTTGTTACCAAAGCATAAATACCGAACATTACTGTAACATAGAACAAATCGCCTGCAAGTGAGTTCCTGTAAAAAGGAATTGCCATTGTATAGCACAGAACAAGCCCATCAAATGTCAAAGCATACATTGTTCCGGTCATCCATACTCCGAAATTAGATATAATGAAAAATATAATTGATGCTGCGGCGGTTGTTCCGAAAAGATAAGCTAGCTTCTTTCCGCCTTTTGAATTTTCCATTCTGCCTTTTAGCCAGTATCCGACTAATACTATTACAGCAAATGCTCCGTATACCCATTCCATACCGGCATAAAAACCGAGAAACAAATTACTTATTAACATAGCTGCAAGCGGTACAATAAATGCCAGCTTCTTGTTGTTTAAATGCACTGCTGAAAACAAAGCTATAGCAGCAACCGGTGCGAAATTTGCCGGGTGCGGCATGAGCCGTGAAAATGCCGCGAACAATATTAGTAAAATAGCGGAAACCAGGTTTATCATTTTATTTCTCCTTTAGATAGAATTAATATTTAATTCCAATTTGAATTTTATAATTTCTCAGAGGCATTGGGTAACCCGCAATTACCTCGTATTTTTCATTTACGATATTATTGACTGCAAATTTAAGTGAAACATCTGTTTTAAAAAAAGCCATTATTATACCTGCGTTTACATCAATTAACTCATAAAAAGGTACAAACCTTGAATTATTAAAATCGGTATACCTTTTACCGGTAAAAGTATAAAAACCCTGTAAAGTTACTAATTTAACTATTTTGCTCTTAGGTAAATAGCTAAATCCCAGTGATGATTTGAAAAACTCCTGGGGTATATATATTAACTGCTTATTATATGCAGGGTCACCTGGAAAATCGCTGTTCTTCTTTATTGCCGTACCATAATTATAATTCACTGATGCTGAAATACTTGTTCTTTCCAAAATATCGAATGTACTTTTTAAACTTGCATCTATACCTTCCGATTTTACCCTGTCAATATTTATTGGTCTCCATAAATTATCTTTACCGGGTTTCCAGATTATCCTGTCTTTTGTATCAATATAAAAATAAGAAAACTCAACTTCATCGTTTCCCAATAAATCAAAGCTGTAATATAATCCTGCATCAAAGCTGATAGAACGTTCCGGAAGAAGATTTTTATTGCCAAGCGTAAGCCAGTATAATTCGTTAAAATTCGGTGCACGGAAATTATTCCCTATTGATGATTTTAATGTTAAATTCATCCATCCAAACGGCTGCACATTCAATCCGAGCTTTCCTGTTATAACATTTTTCTGTGAAATGTTAGAATAGTAATCATAACGCACAGAAGGGTATAAAGTAATGGGGGCAAAAAACCACCCATCCTTATTAAATTCAAATTTTCCTGCAGCAAATAACGCTGCCTGGAACAATTTTCCTTCTTCGGTTTCATTACTTCTTATTTGGTTATGGCTTATTTCATACCCTGTATTAATTTCATATCCCTTTTCTCCTGCATATGACAATGAGGAAGAATGGATATATGAATTTAATTTATAAAAGCTGTTGAGCTTTGCCGACAGGTTAAATGTTGATGTATCATAATAGCTCATTAATGAATATTTATAGCTTATGTTGGATTTTAAATTTAAAAAGCTGTTAAATATTCTGCTATATGATGCTGATGAAATAACATCCCTGTCAATTCTTCTTGCAGGTGAAGATGTACTGCCAAGCTCTGCACCCGGCAGCCCTCTCTCAAAAAAATTATATATAGTAAAAACATTAATGGAAGATTTTAAATCAGGTTTTAAATCAAAATCCAGGTTTAAAGAAGAAGTCTTATAATCTGCATTCTTCCTTTGCTTCACCACATCCGAAAATCCGTCAAAGAAATAATAATCATATTCATTTGGTGCGGCTTCGTTTGTGAAAGATAATTTATACTTAAACCACTTATTGATATTTTGTGAACCCTTAATATAAAACTTTTTCAATCCGAACGAACCGAGCTCTGTTTTAAGCTCTGCACTGAAACGTTTATTATTATTCTCTTTAGTAATAATATTAATTACTCCGCCAATTGCCTCACTTCCATACAAAGCAGATGAACCGCCTTTGGATACTTCTATACGGGATATATCATCCAGCGGAAGCAAGCTGAAATCGAACTGCGAATGCTGATTATTATTTAATTTCACTCCATCCAGAAGCACTACTGTCTGCTCACTCTGCGTTGAATTGAGTGATATGGTTTTTAAACCTGAATTTGAACCATAATCTTTAATGAACACAGCATCTGAAAAGCTTAGTGCATCCGATAACCTGCTGCCGTTCAGCTTAGCAATAAAATCCTCATTCAATAATTGTATCTTATTCGGTGAATATTTAACGGACATATGAATTCTATTGGCAGTAACAAGTATTTCATTTGTCGCAATACTATCCTTACTGCCGTTCATTCCCTGTGCCAGTAAAATACCGCCGCCAAACAGGATGAAAAATAATATTTGTAATAATTTAAATAACATTAATTCAATTCAACATCAGGTCACAATACCAGAAGCCCGTATCGAAAGAAAGTGAGCTTTGCCCGTTTGTAGGGTCAGTGTAATGCCTGTAAGTAATTTCACCTAATTTATAATTAACCGGCTTTTGAAATATTGGTCCTGCAAATACAAATGAATGATATTCTCCGTTTTCACCGCAAGGATCAACATTTGCCGGCAGATCATTGAGAAAACTTTCGTCAATTATTCTTCCGGCAAAGCTTTTATCAAGATATTTTTCATTTACACAAACTACAACTGCTTTGAATCCAAGGTCAATAAATTCTTTAACAAGACTCTTTGTAGATTTCTTCCATAACGGAAAATATGCGCTTATCTTAAGCTTAGCTAATTGTTCTTCCCTGTATTTCCTCAGGTCTTCCAAAAAGATATCTCCAAAGATAGATGTATAAATAAATTGTTTCCTGAAATTATCCATTGTTTTGAACATAACATTGTTATAAGTCTCAATATCCGATACTTCAGGGAGCATTATTTTTGTCAGCGGTATTCCGATAGCTTTTGCCTGTGCTTCAAGCAGTTCGGTTCTCACACCATGCATAGATACCCTGTTAAATTCATCATTAATTGTTGTTAACAATGAACACACATCATATCTTTTATCTTTTAACACTTTATATAAAGATAAGCTTGAATCTTTCCCGCCGCTCCAGTTTAATACCGCTTTATATTTTATCATTAGTTTATTTCCGTTATTTACTCATCCTATGACTTCATTAATAAAAAATTTATAAGCTTTAAAGCTTTCTTTATTTATATAATATAGTCATAGGATGAGTACTTTTCTCCAATAAAAAAACTCCCGTTATTTTACATCTCCAATAGCAATGGAAAAAAATACGGGAGTTTTATAAACTCATTATTTCTTTATAATCTTTGCCCTCGAAGATTCATAGAAAGTTATGTTTCAGGCAGGTCTCCTGACTTAAGAGCATTTCCCGGACGCCTTCCCATGACGTTGTGGCGCCGCAGTGGCAATTTGACCGGTTTTCTCTTTTACAGTTGCGGGGACAGCTCCGGGTTTGCACCGGATTCCCTAAACCAAAAACATATATTTATAAGAACTATTGTAATATAATCTTTATTCTAAGTAATTTCAATCTATCTATTTTTTACAATTTGCTGCAAGATAATCAAATATCAGTTTATATTCATCTTTGCTCAGGTCTGCTTTGACCTTCATTTCTTCAAGATTTTCCTTCCATACATTCAGCTTAAATTCTTTTGGTTTGTAAAGTGTATGGCATGTGCTGCATTTCTTTTTATACAGCTGCTTTCCTTCCTGCAATCTTGCAATTATCAATGAGGAGTCACTTTCAACAGCCGGTGCAGTTGAATCACTTAAAGCATTATTGCCGTAATAAAAATTAGATTCTGTAAATGTAACTTTTATAAACAAAATTAGAATCAAAGATACACAAATTAATAAGAGTTTATTCAGCATAATTATTATAAATGAAATGCCACTAATAATCTTGTTTCGAATTTTTCAAACTCAGTCAGATTTAGTGATTTACCTTCAGGCTTTCCTTTTAACCCTGCAACCTGAGGCAGCACAGTCAAAGCCATCCACCATGATGGTTGAGAGACTGAGATGACAGGTCCTGCAAAAAAAGCAGAATGTTCAATTTTACCTTCATCATTCATTACATTTACCTGCCTTGTTTCAAATCCAGCAGAAAATACAGGAGAAAAAGCATAACTTAGGCCAAATACACCTTCAAGCTTCATTTCAAGTTCGGATTTTCCGGGTGTTAATGCCCATTCCGGCTCAAATACAAGATTCAATGCCAATGTTGTTTTTTTAATCCTTTTATCAAAAATTAATTTTGTTTCAAGCTCAATTTCATCTGTGTTAAATCCGGCTTCACCATATAATGCAAATCCTAACGCATCTCTTGAAGGACTTGATACCTGGTATTTAAATTCCGTTGAGAATCCCTGGAATCTGAACTGTGTGGTGTTTATACCGGTATTATTATCTCTTGTAACATTTCTGAAATTAAGATAAAAAGCTGCCTGCAGCTTATTGCTTATACCAACCTCAAATTCAACTCTGTGGTCTAACCTCGCGTAAAAACCCTCATCTTTTCCTAAACGCGGTGTAGTCCATATTTCTATTTCTTTAGAACCCTTGCCAAGCACAGAACTTTCATAAATGTATGAAAATTTTCTTTCATTGGCTGATATTTGAGATGGAAGCATAAATAAAGTTAAAAGAAGAACTGAGACAGAAAATTTAACAAAATTGAACATGTTTTCCCTTTCAATAATTAATAATATAATACACAAAATTAAAATTTAAATTACGACCAAACAAGTCCGATTTTCATGATGTACGTAAATACTGTAAAATATAACTTTTAATAGTCATTTATTTATTTATTTACATTAAAAAAGTTTTTAATCAATTTACGGAATATATTGTGTAATTTTCTGAAAAAAGCATAAAACCGTTATCTTTGGCATATTCACATTCAGATAGATTGGTATTACCGAACCGCAGGGTACTTTTATTTAAAAGAATGCTGGCAGCGGGGCTTATTTTATTTGAACTTACTGTACTGGTTATTATGGAAAGTTATAAATATTATAATAACTTTTCTGCAAGTGGTTTTTTCTCAAGACAATTCTTAAAAGACCTTTCTTCCAATTTCAATATTTTTTATACAGGTAATTTATTCTGGCTTATTCTGTTTTTATTGTCTGCTGCGGCTTTAATAAATATTTTTATCTATATTGGAAAAGTCAACGAATCTGCACTCAGAATTTTATTTTTATTTTCTTTAATTTTGACTGCTTTGCTGACTTTTGCGCTGTATATTCCAAGCTCTGATGCAATAGACAGCTACACGGTTAAATTTATTCAGCTTAACGCTAAAGGGACAAAAATAGTTTTATTATCTTTGTTTGCAGTAGCTGAGCTTTTTTTGACTATTTCTTTATGCGTATTATCGTTCTCTGCTCTGAAAAAATATTACTTTTTCAGGAGTATATGGTTAACAATTTTTGTTGTTGTAATAACCGTTGGAGCAATATTTGCATCTGTATATTATTACAGTGATGATCTTGATAAGATAACTAATAGCAAACAACAGCTTGATGCAGGAGTTGTATTAGGAGCAGCGGTATGGGGAGGTAACAGGCCATCCCCTGTGCTAAGGGAAAGAATAAACAAAAGTGCGGAATTATATAATTCAGGATTAATAAAAAGTATAGTGTTAACCGGGGGCGGAGCCCCGGGTGAAATGACTGAAGCGGAAGTTTCTAAGAACGAACTTCTGAAAAAAGGGGTTAATGAATCGAATATATTCGTCGAAAACAAATCAAATTCGACGCTTGAGCAGATGATATATATTAACAGAAATTTTTACATAAAGAATAATTGGAAAGAAATCGCTATTATTACAGATAATTTTCATTTATTCAGGTCTAAACAGATATGTAATTTTTTCGGAATGAGTGTTAAAACAGTAGCTTCAGATACACCGTTATCAACAGAATCAACTTTTTATTATAGTTTAAAAGAGAGTTTTGCAATTGTCCTTTTCTGGTTATTCGGAATAGGGTAAAATCTAAAAAAATAATGTCAATTACCAGAAGACAAATAAGAGAAAGAGTACTGCAAGTCCTTTACGCACATGAGCTGTCAAAGGACCCTATCGAAAAGATCAAAGTTGATCTTCTTTCGGATATTGCCGATAAAGACAGTAAGTATTTTGCCGATAAGCTTATCCATCATGTTGTTGAGAACAGGATACATTTTGATACCCTTATAAAAACAACGGTTGATAACTGGGATATAGAAAGAATAGCTTTAATAGATTTCATAATTATTAAAATGTGTTTATGTGAATTTTTCTATTTTGAAGAAATTCCTCCCAAGGTTTCAATTAACGAAGCAATTGACCTGGCAAAAGATTACAGCACAAAAAATTCGGGTAAATTCGTAAACGGAATACTTGATTCATTATTAATGAAGCTAAAAGATAGTAATGAGATTCAGAAAACCGGGAAAGGCTTAATTTCCCACTCAACAAAATCCGATAACGAAGAATAATTTTTTCATAAAGTTAACCAAATGACAGTATCTTCCGCGGACAGAAAATGGTTCACCGGGAAAGTATTTCTGTGGACATTATTTGATTTTGCAAATTCATCATATGCAGTTATTGTTGTTGCTTTTGTTTATGCTGTTTACTTTAAAAAAGTAGTTGCACTGAATTTACCGGTAGCTGATTTCTACTGGTCTTCATCTATTAATATTTCAATGATAATTGTTGCATTATTAGCCCCGGTGCTCGGAGCGGCAGCAGATCATTACGGAAATAAAAAACTTTTTCTTATCTTTTTTACATTTCTCGCTATAATTACAACGGCTTTTTTGTTTTTTGTCAGGGAGGGAATGATATTATGGGGTATGCTCCTGTTTATTTTATCCAATATTGGCTTTCAGGCAGGCCTGGGATTTTATGATGCATTCATTAAAGAAATAACCGAACCGGAAAATTATAATAAAGTATCTTCTGCCGGTTATGCAGTCGGATATATTGGTTCGTTAGCAGCACTTGCCGTGGTTCTTGTATTGCAGGATAATCCGCCTTTAATGTTTGCTGCATGTGCAGGTCTTTACCTCATATTCTCTTTACCTATGTTTATCTTTATCAAAGAAAGAAGCACACACGCGAAAGGAACTGGAAATATATCTTCATTCTTAAGCATCGGTATAAAGAGAACGGCCGATACAATTAAACATGTAAAGAATTATTCAAATCTTAGAAAATTTTTACTATCCTATTTTTTATATATTGATGGAGTAAATACTATAATATTCTTCTCAGGCATTTATGCACAGACTACTCTTGGCTTTTCAATGTCAGAACTAGTCATTTTTTTTGTTATTGTTCAGGTAACGGCACTGTTAGGTTCTTTTATATTCGGCTACATAGCAGATAAAAGAGGCACAAAAAAGACTATCAGCTTAATAATAATTTTATGGACAATCCTTACGCTTGCTGTATATTTAGTTACCGATAAAGTTACTTTTATGATTATTGGATTTTTCGCGGGATTCCTGCTTGGCTCTTCACAGGCTTTATCCAGAAGCTTCATGTCAACTCTTGTTCCTGACGAAAAAAAGACCGAGTTCTTTGGTTTTTACGGATTGTTCGAAAAAACCTCTACGATTCTCGGTCCTTTTACTTTCGGTATTATATCATGGCTGACAGGCGATCAACGCCTTGCAGCTTTAGCACTTTCTGTATTTTTTATATCCGGATATCTTCTGCTTAAAAATGTAACTGATCCTATGAATGTTAAATTAACCCGGATAAATTAATTATTTCCTTCCTATGTGGAATGAAATACCAAGTCCAAACTCGAAATATTGTATTGTTCTGCTTTTAGTCAACGAACTATGAATTGATGGATCACTCTTATCTAATAGTTCCATCTTGTTCTCTTCAGAAATTCTATGAGAATTTATTCCCAAAAGGTTTGCAAATTTATATTTAGCATTGAAATTAAAACCAATAAGCTTATGAACTCTGAAAGTTATTCCTGAGTTAAAGCCAAATCCAAAACGTGCAGCTTGTTTTATAGTAAATGTAACTTCACCCTTTGGTGAATTTGGCGGTGTTATATTGGGAGTCTGTCTGTATGTTCCAAAAATTATATTCAAATTACCTTCAAATCCCAGAAATGGAGTCCATCTTGTTTTATTTACGAAATCGTATCCAAAACCTAATCCTGCATTAAAGATATGCATATATATCTTCGAAGTTCCGGGTGCTGTCTCAAATTTCTGATTATTAGCTAAAGGATATGCCGTGGATATTGTATTAGGACCTATATATGCGGTGCTGTTATCATTCCCTAAAAACAGTGAATAACCTATTGTTCCATAAGGACGTATAGTGCCTTTTTTATTAGCTGCAAGCTTTACATTTATCTGACCTCCAAACCCTGTTTTTACACCATATGTGCTGAAATCAAAAAAATCTTTTACCTGGCCGTACATACTGGGCAGAGGCTGTGAATAATTAAAAAGCAGCTCAACAGTAATTACTGATGGCTTGAATTTTTTTGATGTAAATTTAATCTGTGAATCTGCACTGTTTGTTATAAAAAATAATGCAATGATTAGAATTGTAAAGAAATGAAATTTTGTATTATTTAATTTCATATGCTTTTAGATTAAGTTATTTAATTATTTTAGCGTAAATTAAGAAATTATTTCTTTATAATATATAGCTAATTCAAATTTTATTTAAAAAAATATTACTTTGTAATTAATTTAAAAATTGAAATAATTCTGTCAATTACGTGAAATTGTACTTTTTTGCAGTTCCTGTTTCCAATAACTCAGCAGATTCCACAATCAGTAAATTCTCTTATTTTTTTGATTTTCCCATTAAAAAACTTACACCTAAATAAAATTCCATAAAGCCTATACTCCTGTTTGCGTTTAAATTCGTATTCAATTGTGTATCAGCTGCATCCAGCAAGTTCAATTTATTTACTTCATGCATTATATCTGATTTTTTTCCAATAAGATTAGCAATTTGAAACTTTGTTCCAAAGTTTAACCCAAAGCTTTTTGTTAACCTTACATCGGCACCTAAACCGGCTGTCATACCTACTCTTACATCTGGCTTAATTGTGAAAGGTATCTCAAGCCCCGATGATGAAGGAACTTTTGAGACAATTGGGGTTTGACGGTACATACCTGTAATAATACTTACAGTAAATCCCACTCCGATAAATGGAATAAAAGTTCGCTTTTTATTTGTTTCAACAAAAGCATATTCAAAGCCTACACCAATATAAGGCATGCGGAAAATAAGTGAAGATTTTCCGGCTGTACTGTCATATAGAGATGAGCCTTTCAGCGGGTAGATTGTAGTTATTGTATTTGAATCTATATAAGCCAGTTTTTCATCACTTGACTGTAATTGTGAATACCCAAGCGATAAATATGGACGGTATTGTGCTTTATCGCCAATACCGAATTTAAAGTTGAACTGACTTCCCCAACCCACACTTGTTCCATATGTTTTGAATGCAAAGAAATCACTGACATTACCCCCGGCGTCCATGATCGGTAAATCATATGAACCGGATATTTCAATTATAAATGTTGGTGATTTGGCTTTCGTACCATAAACTACCTGTGAATTAACCGGTGAATCATAAATAAGAAATGAAAATACAAGAAGTGTTACTAATAGAATACATGACTTCATAGGACCCCCTATTTTTTTAAGTTATCCTGTATTCCCTACTAATTCAAATTAACAAAAAATAATTTTAAATACTATTTTTATATATACTTTAAAACAGGTATTTTTAAAAATTGATTAATTGGATTTTCAATTGTGACAATAGACAAAACAAAAAACAACCCCGTACTTTCGTACGGGGTGTATCTAACTAAATCACAACTAAAATAAGGGTCCTTACTTAACAAGTATCATCTTCTTTGTTTGTGTCCATTCAACACTCTTTGTATTATTAACAGTAATTTTATAAAAATAAACACCGCTTGGTATATTTGATGCATTAAAGCTCAATTTATATATTCCTGCCTGATATATTTCATTTACAAGTATACTTATTTCTTTTCCAACAGCATCATAAACCTTCAATGTAACAAACCCTGAAACAGGCAGTGAAAAATTAATACCGGTAGAAGGATTGAACGGGTTTGGATAGTTCTGTGACAATTCAAATCTACCCGGTACTTCTTCTGATATTTGCTGAACTCCAATCGGTGTTGGTGTATATTGTTGTGGATTAAAATTAGCCCAATCTGCAGTCCAGTTTGTTTGACCAAATGCTCCAACAAATGTAGTGTTTTCAAATCCTGCTAATAGCGGATCATTGAAGCTTGCACCTGTTAATGCAGGAGAACCGGAATTTGGAACCCAGTTATTTACATTATTTGCAGGAGGAGCAGGAAGTGGATATATACCAAATGGGTTGCTCAGCATTACATCGCTGTTGTTTGCATATACTCTGTTGGAAAATGATGCAGTCTGTAGCCATGCAGTTCCATTAGTAAATCCTGAAGAGCCAATACCACCTGCTGTATCTGCTAAAGCAGTGGTGAAGCCGGCAAAAATATTATTTCTTAAGCGGATAGTATCACCATTGCATGCATTGCCTACACCTGGTCCATCAAATCTTACACCTTTTGGATAAGCCATCATTATTGTATTAAAAATTGATGCTAGCATATTTCTTCTTAAATGTGCACCTCTGAGGAAATCCGGGTTTCCGTAAACATTTGGTCCTATTGCTGTTATATTTGAAAATATTGTTCTGGTTCTTGGTGAATTGTAATTAGATGGGTTGTTCGAATTGTTATCTATTTCAAATAAATGAGAATCGCTAACATCATATTTAGCAGAATCCCTGACCACTAATGCAAACTGAATTTTTCCCCTGTGCCCGTTATCGCAATCCAGGTCATCATCAACCGTACCGAGCGCTATAAGATATTTGCAATTCACAGTACCACCAAAAAACTCAAAAGCATCATCACCGCTGTAGCTTACCTGAACATACTCAATAACAGTTCTGCTGCCAACTCCGCCCATAGTTAAACCGTTTATTTCATTACCGGCTACAGTTGTTAAGTTGACACCGGGGAATTCAATTTTTACATATCTCATAACACCGGAACTGTCATCCTGAACAACGGGCTGTCCGCCGTAATATGTATCCTGTCCGGCAGGCATACCCTCAATTTTTGCAGAATCAAGACCTGTTGCTGTATTAATACCTGACCTGCCTAGTATTATTATACCGCCCCAATCACCGGGATTTCTTTGACCTGCCGGAAACCTGCTTGTGAAAGTAATTGGCTTGTCAACTGTTCCATCAGCATATATCTTCCCGCCTCTTTCAACAATAAGAGTCCCTGTTGTTGATTTATCACCAAGTATAAGTGCACCCGGATATATTACAAGTACACCGCCGCTCTTTACCCTGGTAAAACCTTTTAATATGTAAGTCGTATTTGCATTAAGTGTAACTGTACCTGTTATGTTTGACCCATTTAATGTTGTTGAATCAACTTGTGCAAATACAAATTGTGGTACTACAGAAAATATTAACATAAAAAATAGAAATATTGGTTTCTTCATTTTTCTCCTATTATCTTTTTTATTAAAAAATTTATTATAAATGCTTTTTATTAATTTGTTAAAACTTATATGATGCGGTTAAAGAAAAATTAGTTCCTGATTTAATTTTTCTGATTATTTTTAATTCATCACCTATCTTTTGCTCAAATACTTTGTCTTTATTCAAGATATCTTTTGCAGTAAACTTTAATTCAAAATATTTGAACAATTTCTGGCTAATGCTGAAGTCAACAAGGTCGTTGCCAATTTCTTCAATATCGTTGTAGCCGTTTCTTCCAACTTCTGAAACCCGCTTGCCGAATTTATTATAGACTACGTTAACACTTGTTCCAAGAATATAATTGTCATAATACAAAGCTAGATTTATTGTATAAGGTGACTGACCCTGCATTCTCCTTGTATTTTCTGTAACTCCAGACTGTAATCCATCAAGATTTATTTTTGAATCTACTATTGAGAGATTTCCATTGAATGAAATATCTTTTAAATATTTGGTTATGAAACCCAGGTTTTTCCTTACTTCAAGCTCTATTCCATAGTTCTTTGCACCATTTTTGGCATTTTCAAAAGTTATTTCAGGATTATTTGCTCCTGGTGAATAAACCTGTTCAATAGGTGCATCGAAATTTTTGTAGAATAAGCTAAGTGATAATATTTCTCCCGGTGCTGAGAAGTATTCATATCTCAGATCATAATTTTGAACAAGACTGCGTTCTAAGTCAGGATTCCCTGATATTTTTATTCCCGTATTGAAATCAACATATCCGTAAGGTGATATCTCTCTTAATTCAGGACGTGAGATTGTTTGAGAAAATGAACCCCGAATGTTCATCATTTCATTTATGCTGTATGTCAGGTTTATGGAAGGAAGTATATCGTTGTTCATCAGGTCAGCATTTATCGGCTCAAGTATTCTTCCGTATGTGTTTACTTTCTGCATGTTATATTCATATCTTAATCCTGCGTTTATTCTTAATTTTTTAACAGGAATATCAAACAATAAATATCCTGAATAATTTTCTTCACTTGCCCTGTAGTTGTCTTCCTCACGTGTTGTTTCTTCGTATTCTATTTTATTTGTATCAATATTTATTGAATTAAAGATAGTATCAATACCCTGGAAAGCAATAACGTAAGAGCCAAGGTTTTTAGGTGCAAAATCTCTCGCCTCAAATGTTCTCGATGTAGTTGATGCAAATATTCCAATTTTTACTTTAGATTGTGATTCACCATCAAGCTTAAAAAATGGAAGAGAAAAATCTATTGCACCATTCCTGTTAATATCTTTTAGGTATGAAAAAAACCTGTCACCTGCTTCTGAATTGGCAATTGATGATAACCTTGCTGTATATTCTGCACCGCTGAATCTTTCCCGCTGGTATGTCATATTTTTTCTATCCGGTTCATTTCTTCTTGACTCCGAATAAGAACCGTACCAAGTTAAGTTCAGTTTTCCTAATGACGAAAAATAATGTTCACCTGATAATTGTGTTGAAATCATGCTTCTTTCTGTAAACTTAGTCTGGTATAACCTGAAATCATTTTCCTCCGAAGGAAGTATTTTAAAGCCATCTAAAAATGATGTCTCATCTTCCGAGCTGATTGAGTATGTATTCTTTATACCTATTTTGTTAAACTCACCAATTTTATAAACCATATTCAGTAGCCCGCCGCTTAAAACCGAATACTCCGATTTCTTTCCATTAAATTCTTCCAGTGATGAAAAATCAGTGTTATATTGATGTCTCTCTATTTCGTCGTTTGAAAATGAGTTCTTGTATGAATATGCAAAAATTATTCCCAGGGGATTTTTGAAAAGATTAAACTTGTTTCCCACAGAAAGCTGGAAACCTGAATTATAGGGAGCCGAAATATTGTATTGTCCCCAATTGTTTCTGAATGCTCTGCCGAATGATTTTAACTCCTGGCTGCTAAAGTTAGAATTTGTCATTCTTTGCTGCGGAAAAACGGATGGCATAGACCTCAAGCCATCATCGAGCCCCGAATTGAAAAAAAGAATTTTAGATTGTCCTGCATTATATGTCAGAAAATCCTTCCCTGACGTATTGGTATTATAGCCGCCTGTGATACTGTAGCTAAATGTAAATGCCTCAGGAAAATCTTTAGTACTTAATTGGAGCAATCCGCCTGAAAAACTTCCCGGCTGGTCCGGTGTATATGATTTTGATATGATTATATTATCCAATAAATTTGAGGGAAAGAGGTCGAACGAAAAAGCTTTTTTATCCGGCTCGGTACTGGGAATTAACGCACCGTTTAAAGTAGTTAAGCTGTACCTGTCCGAGGTTCCCCTTACATAAACAAATTTGTCATTCACTATTGATACACCGATAACCCTTTTTAACAAGTCAGATGCTGCTGCATCAGGTGCTCTTTTGAATTGCTGTTCGCTGATACCATCGATTATATTTTCGGATTTCTGCTGCTTCAGCAGCATCCCCGCTTCATTATTTTTAGACCTAACCGACTCAACACTGATTGTATCTATTGAAGTGTTTTCCGGCTCAAGTATAATTTCAATGTTCAATACCTCACCGGCTCTTAACTCAACATTCATTTTCTTCTGTACATATCCAATGTATGAAAACTTCAGGTCATAATTACCCGCTTTTAAATTATCAATCTCAAACTTTCCATCAAGGTCGGTCGCAGTGCCATGGTTTAAATTTTCTAATTTCACAACTGCTTCAGGCAAAACGCTTCCATTTGAAGCATCATAAATCTTTCCAACTATTTTACCTGCATTGTCATCAGAGTAAACATTAAACATAGAGAAGAAGATTGTTAAATAGAAAATTAGTTTAATTGCTTTCATAATTGTATGTTTTTAGTTTTCTTTAGTTAAATTCATAATCATTTAGATATGCAAATATTGCATTTGAATGTTAACTACATATAAAAAGTACATTCGGAATTGATTAAGAAGAATTATTGATAAGAGACGTTATTGAAACGATTTAACAAAAACTTAACATTCTACCTCATATTTGAAGTGAAAGATTGAACTTTATGTTATATCTTAGTAATACTACAATCAAATAAAACAACTATGACACCTCAAACGCTTTCGAAGAGAATTAGAACATTCTGTGAAGACAATTACAACTGTAAGCTGGTTGAAAAATACCAGCGGTACTTCAGAGAAGGTTATGATGCCTTTGGTATTTCACAGGATCTTTTTACAAGACAAAAAAATGAATGGCTTATATTATATAAAAGTGAATTTGGAATGGAGGGCTTCATAGAGCTGGGAAGAAAGCTTATCAGTACAGGAAAGTATGAAGAAGCATCTTTTGCTATTTCTTTTATGGAAGCATTTAGGGATGACTTTAAAAAGGATACATTTCAGGAACTTGGCTGCTGGCTGGAAAATGGTATTTGTAATTGGGCGCATACGGACATATTATCAGGGCTATTGACATATTTCTTTGAAACAGATATTGTTACACTCAACGCAATGCACAAATGGAGATTCTCGGAATCTAAATGGAAACGAAGAGTTGTACCTGTAACAATGATTCCTTTACTTAAAACTGAGAAAAATTATATTTCCTTGTTTGAATTTATTGACCAATTGATGATGGACCCTGAGCGTGTAGTTCAGCAGGGCCTGGGCTGGTTCTTAAGGGAAGCATGGAAAAAGCAGCCGGCACCAACAGAAAAATTCCTGAAAAAATGGAAAGACGATTCACCCAGGTTGATATTCCAATATGCTACTGAAAGAATGAACAAAGAAGCAAAAGAAAAATTCAGGAAAGAAAAGTAAGTAAGAGTGTATAGAGTGTATAGAGTGTATGGAGTGTATGGAGTGTATGGAGTGTATGGAGTGTATGGAGTGTATGGAGTGTTCGGAGTGCAGTAACCGCTTGCTCCTCCCGAGTACTCCTGACTGCTTCAGCAGGCGGGATGGTGGGTGTCACTGCATCGATTAGGGTCATTAAGAAATAAAAAAAGGACCGGTCTTTTCAAACCGGCCCTAATTGGGAAGGGAGATTACTACAAAATTGAACTTAGATCTGTATCTTTATACTTGTCATCCCTGATATATTCCAGGACTATTTTAAACTCTTTTGCTCCAAAATAACCCGGAAGATTTTTCATTTTATACTTATCGTAATTATACTCAATTATATCTCCATCAGGTGATAAAAACACTGTAGTTGGGTAACCCGATGCCTCAAATTTTACTGCCAGCTCTTCACCTGTATAGCTTTTACCCTGGTAATGTATCTTATTTAAGCTTTCTGCATCAAGCTTAACCATAACAAAATTATCATCTATTATCTGTTTAATTTCATTGTTGCCGTACGCATCTTTATCCATTTTAACACACCATCCGCACCAATCGGTATAAATATCTACAATGACTTTTTTATTTTTCTCTTTAGCAAGTTTAAGAGCATCCTCAAAATTACCGGTTTGTGCATAAATATTACCGGATACAAAGAAAACAATCATTAGGGCAAATAATAACTGAACTGGCTTAAGTGAAATTTTCATTTATTTTTATGAAGGGTTATTTAAATAGCATAACAGCAAAAAATTCCTGCTAAGTTCCATTTTTAATTTGTCGCACTAATAAGTTTCATAACTTTAGAATAAACAACATCAGGCTCAAGTTCAGCCATACATTTATGTTCATTCGGGCAATCTGCAATTTTTGTCAGGTCACAGCCAAGGCAGTTTAAATTTTCATTTTCTATTATTGCAGAATTAGAAGTAACAGGTCCCTGTAAACGGGATTTTGTGGGTCCGAATATTGCGGCAGTGTTTACACCCATTGCACAGGCAATATGCATAGGTCCTGTATCGTTTGTTATGAATATCCTGCATTTTTCAAGAAGAGCAGCCATATTTTTTAAGCCAATTTCAGGTATAAGGTAAATATTTTCTTCACAAGCCATATGTTTAATATCTTCAGCAGTTTGCTTTTCCTGTTCAAATCCCCAGAATAACAATATCTTATACTGTTTCTTAAGCTCTTTTATCAGCTCAGCAAATTTTTCTTTATACCATACTTTTGTTGCCCATGTACCTGCAGGATTTATACCAATCACCTCTTCCCGTTTTAAACCGTTTTCATTAAAAAATTTGTCTGCAAATTCTTCATGAATAATATTTGTGTAAAAACGGGGTTTGTTTGTAATTACTTCAAACCCGATTGCTCTTAATGCATCAAGGTTAAATTCTATATTATGTACTTCACTGCTTCTCGGAGTGATGACAACATTATAAGCATATGACCTAAACCTGAATTTAAAACCAATCCTGTATTTAGCCCTGCTCCTGAACGTAATTAAAGCAGTCCTCGGATTACAGAAAAGGTCTATCACCATATCATACTTTTGATTCCTGATATTTTTCAAAAGCCACTTACTGCTGTCTGTAGAAAGGTCATATGTTAACACACGATTCAAAAACGGATTACCGGTAATTACATCGCGGCAGTATTTTTGTGTCAGGAAATTTATCTCTGCACCCGGAAGATTATGACGAAGATTCTCGATTACGGGAGTTGAAAGCAGTACATCTCCAATAGCACTAGGCTTGATAATTAATACTTTTTTTATTTTATCTTTATCTATATTCAAACATGCTCCAAAATAATGAAGTTGTTTTCTTTTGGTTCAACACCAATTTCTTTGTTAATCCCGGCATAATATTCTTTTTCTTCAAATTCACAAAGGTCATATAACGGACACTTATTGCACAATGGGTTTTTTGCCCTGCAAATTTTTCTTCCAAATCTTATTAGTAAAGTATGAAGTGCCAGCTTGTTTCCTTCGGGTACTATATCTTTTAATTGCTCAAAAGTTTTTTCAGGTGTCTTTGAATGTGCCAGGCTCAGACGGTTTGATACACGGTGAACATGCGTGTCAACCGGGAAAACATCTCTTGCCAACGAGAATACCAATACACATGATACGGTCTTTACGCCCACACCATTATATTTTGTAAGCTCTTCATATATCTCATCGTTGCCCATTTTCTTAATATGATTTAAGCTTAGCTTACCGTGTTCTTTTTTTAATTCCTTAAGCATTCTCTGAATATTTCTTGCCTTTGGATTTGCCAATCCGCATACTTTAATTGCATCCCTTACCTTTGTATAGGGAGCTTCCATAACTTCATACCAGTCTTTGAATCTTTCCTTAAGATTCACAAATGCTTTATAGCTTGTCTTATCGGTTGTATTTTGTGACAGCATAGTGGCAATTAAAACATCAAGCGGGTCAGATTTACCGGGTTCTGTTTTTAAACCTTTAAACTCCTTTTTTAAAAGAGCCAGCACTTTGAGGATTTTTTCTTTTCTATCCATTTGTATCTGCAATATTCATTTTTAAAAATAACAATAAATTACGAGCAATAAAACAGCATGAAAAAACCGATAAAAAAAGCGAGTGACTTTAAATCACCCGCTAAATAAATTTTAGCTTATATAAAAAACGCAAAAACTATTTAATTAGTGTCATTTTCTTTGTATCTGTGTATTCACCGATTGTTAATTTATAGAAGTAAACACCCGATGCAAGTTCAGACCCCTCAAAACCTGCATTATACGCTCCTGCTTTCAGGTAATAATCGCATATGGTTGATACTTCATTTCCAACAATATCATAAACTTTTAAAGTAACATGCCCGTCTTTGGGAACAGTAAATTTAATATTGGTTGATGGATTAAAAGGGTTAGGATAATTTTGTGATAAACTGAATCCATCAACAATTTCACCGGAATTGGATGTTCCTGTTATTACCAGGTCTTTTTGTGCCTGAAGAACTGCACATTGTGAATTGAGAATACCTCCCGGGGTATTGAAATAAGCAAATACTACAACAGAGCAATTAGCTGCATTCCAACCGGCATCTACGGTGGTTGTACAGCTTTTGGTTTTTAAGGTACCTTGTGTCCAGGTTCCGGTACTGAATACTTCTCCAAGAGCGCCGTTTATCATATTTCGGACAACATATTTATGAATGTAATTCGGACCTCCGGGCGGGCATCCGGAATTGCTTACCTGATTATATACAAGATTATCTTCGTATAGTACGAAATTAATGTTAGTTGCAGTATCAATATTTCTTAACGATGTTGCTGTTGCGTTAATGATTAACTGCCTTGTAGCAGGATTATATGTTTTAGTAAATGACAGATTAATAGCAGGTACAAGATTAGCCTGGTTTGTAAAAGCACTTGCCCAATAAGCCCTGTTCAGGTTTCCTTCACGGCGTCCAATTGTAGCTCTGGGATAAGCTGTATAGCCGAGCAGGGAAATAATCTGGTTGCCATTAAAGTTTATCCAGGGGTCTGAGCCGCTGCCATGATACTCAAGTGCAATGGTATTTGGATATGTAACCATTAAACCTGCAAGTATCTCGTGCCCGCACGGGCACCATCCGCACCATGTTCCTGTGCAGCCTTCGAATAAAATATTATTGGTTTGCGCCTGAGTAAAACCAATACACAACAGGAAAAATAATATTGTAACTATTTTTTTCATATTGTTTTCTAAATATTTTGAAATAATTTAAATTAAATTTGATTAAAATTTACACTAAAAGAATATCTTATTTTTCTAAATTTTACTGATTATTCTTCCATTAACAATACAAAAAAAGAAAAGCGCAAAACCAATTGGTCTATAAAGTTCCATTACAATTTAAAATGTGTGTTTATTTTATACTGCAAGCGTTAATATTATATTGCGAGATGGTGGAACAAAAAAAGCGGTTGATTTTCAACCGCTTTTTTTTCCTGTAATTTATAATTTACTATTTCACCAGCATCATCTTCTTAGTAGCAGTGAAGTCATTTGTCTGCAATGTATAGAAATATATTCCGCTCGACCAGCCTGATGCATTGACTTCAACATTATATGTTCCGGCTTTAAGCATTTCGTTATTTACATATGATGCTACTTCGTGTCCTGATATATCAAATATCTTTAAGCTTACATTAGATTCCTTCGGCAAAGTAAAATGTACATTGGTTGTCGGGTTGAACGGATTCGGATAATTCTGAAATAATTTATATTCAACGGGCACTTCATTTGAAAACTGCTGTATGGCAGTTATTCCCCCGTTAGTTGTTTTTAAAATCTTCCCGCTTGCTCCAACTGCCCATCCTGTATAAGTGTTTGCAAAGCTAATAGAATATAAATAAGTAGTGCTGGCAAATGATTGTAAAATCCAGTTGCTGCCTCCATTGGTAGTACCATTTATTGCACCTTCGCAGCCGCAAACCCACCCTGTTTGTTCATTAGCAAAATATACAGAATACAATCCGCACAATCCCTGGTTAAAGAATAAAGCCCATGTGTCTCCTCCGTTAGTTGTTTTATAGACACGGCTATTGGTGCTAACTGTAAACCCTGTTGTGGGATTAATAAAATGGATGGCTCTTAAAGTAGAGTTTGTTGTACTTGTTTGCGGTATCCAGTTTGTTCCAGAGTTTGTTGTTTTTATAATTATACCGGCATCACCGCAAGCATATCCCGTATTTGCATCTGTAAAATAAACAGAATAAAGCTCGCTTGTTGTATTTGTTGTTAACATACTCCAGTTTACGCCATTGCTGCTTGTCTTTAAAATACTTCCTCCGCCAGCAGATATAAACCCAATATTTCCTGTACCACCTGGAGGAAAATGTATATCTCTTAAATAATAAGTTGTACCTGTATTTACTCCATTCCAGTTTAACCCGCCATTTGTAGTTCTGAGAAGAATACCTAATGCACCTCCTGCAAAACCGGTATTGGCATCAGTGAAAAATATAGAATAAAGCGGATATGGAATGCCGGAGTTTTGACTAACCCAATTGTTTCCCCCATTAATCGTTTTTAAAATCCCACCGCTGCTGTTTACTGCATAAACGATGTTTGCATCAACGGCGTATACGGAATTTAAATCAGGGCTTGCCGGTGAATTCTGCTGGAACCAAACCGGTTGTGCCAAAAGAAGATTGCAAAGAAGCATTAATAAAAACACTAAACTTTTTGTAGATGAAAAATGCATAAAACGACTTTCAATTTTAGTTTATATTAAAAAAAATTATTCTGTAATGAAGCCCGGGAGCCATCTTTCGTTAAACCCGGAAAACCACTTGACTCACAAACGTGTAAAACTTTACCGGTTATTCCCCTTCCACAATGAGATAGCTTAAGGATGTTAAAACAGCTGTTTAACCGGATTTTTAAAACAGCAAAAAACGGGTCAAAAGTTAACCCGCTTTTTGCTGCGTGTAATAAAACCATACTTATCTTTCCCGGTGTTTGGGATTTCAAAAAGCAATCTTGCACTTATTTCACCAGCATCATCTTCTTTGTAGCAGTGAAGTCATTTGTCTGCAATGTATAGAAATATATTCCGCTCGACCAGCCTGATGCATCTACTTCAACATTATATGTTCCGGCTTTAAGCATTTCATTATTTACATATGATGCTACTTCGCGTCCTGATATATCAAATATCTTTAAGCTTACATTAGATTCCTTCGGCAAAGTAAAATGCACATTGGTTGTCGGGTTAAACGGATTTGGATAATTCTGTGACAGTGAAAATTCAGTGGCTGTTTCATTCTTATTGCCTACGCCTGTCGGTGCTATAATGTAATCTTTAAATGTCTGCTGAACAGGACTTCCTGATGTAAGGCTGCTGCCGGAAAGATATACAAATAAGGCTACCCTGCAGTTTTCTGCTGACCATGCATTATCTAATGTTGTTGTCCAGCTTTTTGACTTCAATGTATTTGCTGTCCAAGTACCTGTTGATAAATCTTCACCTAAAGCACCGTTAACCATATTTCTTACAACCCATTTATGTACCCATGTCTGGCTGCCCGGGCAGGAACCATTGCCTACCTGGGGATAAATCAGATTGTCTTCATAAACTACAAGATTTATTTTGGCAGTGCTGTCTATATTTCTCAAAGCGGTTGCATTAGCAGTTACCTGCAATTGCCTGGTACCTGAATTGTAAGATTTGGTTACATTTATATTTACTCCGGCATCATAGCTTGACAATACATTTACCCAACCCGACCATGCACCCCTGCTCTGGACACCGGACTGCCTTCCGATAACACCAGTAGGATAAGCATTCAATCCCAAAAGAGTTATTATCTCGTTACCGTTGAAAACCTTCCATGGGTCGTTATAACTCGGGCTGTTGGGACCATGATAAGCAAGAATCAATGTATTGGGCCTTGTTTGAAGTATATTATCAGCTATCAGGTCACCACACGGGCACCACTGGCACCATGTGCCTGTACAATATTCAAGTATGGTATTGTTTGACTGCCCGTAAATATGTACCGTTGTAAATAAAGAAACTGCAATGACAATTAATATAAAAAATTTTTTCATGTCAATCCTTTCTGTTTTTTGTGTTTTATATAAAATAAGTATTATTTAGTCCGATATTCAATAACAAAAAAGCGTGTTAAAAAGTTAACACGCTTCTTTTGTAACATACTTATTAAGCGGATTTTAAGCCTGTCTGAATAAGTTTCGCTTATTTCACCAGCATCATCTTCTTTGTAGCGGTAAAATCATTTGCCTGCAATGTATAGAAATATATACCACTTGACCAGCTTGATGCATCTACTTCTACATTATATTCACCTGCTTTTAATGAACTATTGTTCATGTATGCAGCAACTTCACGACCGGTTAAATCAAATATCTTTAAGCTAACATTAGATTCCTTCGGTAATGAAAAATGAATATTGGTTGATGGGTTGAAAGGATTAGGGTAATTCTGTGATAAAGAATAATCAGCAGGAATTACTTCAGATTCTGCTACACCAACCGGTGCAACAACGCCATTCTTGAAAGTCTGCAAAACAGGACTACCTGATGTAAGATTGGATGTTGAAAGATTTACAAAAACTGCAAAATTACATTTACCGTCATTCCATCCTGCATCTAGTGTTGTAGTCCAGCTTTTTGATTTTACAGTATTAATTGTCCATGTACCGGTTGATAATTCTTCACCTAATGCTCCAGTTACCATGTTTCTTACAACCCATGAATGAATATAGTTCGAGCCACCAGGACAACCGGAACTTCCTTGTTGGAAATAAACTAAATTATCTTCAGTAATTACAAAATTTATTTTTGCAGTAGAATCTATGGTTCTTAATGCAGTTACATTTGCTGTCACCTGCAATTGACGGGTTGATGAATTATAATTTTTTGTGACGTTAATACTTACTCCAGGTTCATAACTTGATGTAACATTCATCCAACCTTGCCAAGTACCTCTGTCAAGAACACCAGACTGTCTGCCTACTACTCCTTGTGGATAACCTGAAAACGCCATGTAATTTAATATTTCGTTACCATTGAAAACTCTATATGGATCAGAAGAACTTAAAGGACCATGATAAGCAAGAATTAAAGCATTTGGACGCATATTCTGTATATTCTGAGCAATCTGGTGTCCACAAGGACAATATTGACACCAGGTTCCTGTACAAAATTCAAGGATAGGATTATTGGTTTGGCTGTAAACTTTATTTACAGCAAATAACGAAAATGCTATAAAAAGCAGTAAAAATAATTTTTTCATAGTTTATTCCTCATTTTTAAAAAATTGTATTTATAATTATATGATTATTCAAATTTAAATACAATTCTTTTTGTATAGTTAAAAAGGTGTAAATTCCATTTTTTTATGAAAAAACCGCCATTTTTAACCTTGGCGGTTCTTTCAAATTTCCTAAATTCATGTTTTCAGGTCTCAAAAATAAATTTTAGAAACCGTGATTTAATTTCATCAATCACCATCAGACCGGATTTCTGAAATAAGCGATAGCTTATTTCATCAGCATCATTTTTTTCGTTTCGGTAAAACTGCCTGCTGTAAGCTTATAGAAATATACTCCGCTTGCAAGTCCTTCACCGTCAAAGAAAATATTATATGTACCTGCTCTATGATTACCGTCTACTAAAACTTTAACGCTGTTTCCAAGCATATCAAAAACTTCCAGATTTACATGTTCATCTTTTGGTAACACAAATGCAATATAAGTTGACGGGTTAAAAGGATTCGGAAAATTCTGCAGTAATTGATAGTTACCTGCAACTTCATTACTGTAAGGTTTTATACCAGTTGGCATAGTAAGCGGTCTTCCGCTGTTCATGACTTCCTTATTACCGTCATTCTGTACAAAAGCCAGGGTATACATTTCCAGATTAACCCAAACAGGATCTATTTTATACTTAAATGTAAAGTTATATGTACCTGCTGTGTTTTGTATTAATGTCCCTGTAGAAGTTGGGAATGACTTTCTGAAAACATCCGGGAACTGTGTCTCACCATTGGTACCGGGAGGTGTTGCATACTTGATCAAATGTTCTATTGCCATTACTCTCAGGTAATAATTACCTGCAGGCAGGTTTGAAAGCAGGGTTACGGTAATATCCGCTTTAATACTGTCTCCTGCAATTCTTGTATCAACAACACTGATTGCCACAGGTGTAGAAACATTTCTTCTTGCCCTGTAATAATTTCCGAGGCAAGTTTCACTATTGGAATATGAACATCCGGCACATCCGCCTGTCATTTGGAGACCATCAACCATTGCACAAGGCACTGAGTTAATTCCGTAATAGTATCTTCTGTCATATGACTGAGTTGGATTGTGCAAATACATTGGGTCATTACCCGGTGAAGGCCATCCAACATGATATGCTACAGTTGTTATAGTATCCCAGTATTGCAGGCTCCATGCATGCCATGAGGGATTCTGAGATGCACATGGACCGCATGTGGAACTCGTCCACTTCTCAAAAATAACCTTTCTTTGTGCCTGGGAATAAGACTCTGTATTTATTAAAAGAGTTGATAAAATAATGATAACAAATAAAAATGTAAACTTGAATTTCATTTTTTTTCCTTTCTCAGATTTGAACTGAAAAAAATAATTAAACTTATAATATCCCATACAATAATAATATTCACAGGAAAGCAAATCCATGATAAAAGTCATTAAAAAACATGATTTATATTTTGCGAAATACTCAAAAAAAAGGCGTTTTTATCTGTTTTTCCAAAAATTTTGAATTTTCGGTTATTTTATCAAAATCATTTTTTTAGTTTCAATAAAGCCGCCTGAAATTAAACTGTAGAAGTATACTCCGCTTGTTAATGATGTGCCGTCAATTTCTGCACTATATATTCCTGCTTTAACATACCCGTCAAGATAAGTTGCGACAAGTTTTCCAACTGCATCATATATTTTCAAGCTTGCTGTTCCGTCTTCAGGTATTGAGAATTCAATGTTTGTTTTTGGATTAAACGGATTAGGATAATTCTGTGACAACCTATACGATACGGCGGCTTCACTTAAAGTTATTACACCAATCGGCCTGGTTGCTGACTGCTGTAATGTTTGCTGAACACTGCTTAAAAACATTCCCGCAGCCGAATCTTTAAATACAACTATAACAAGATTGCAGTTTGCTGCAACCCATGAAGTATTAAGTATCGTAGATACATTTTTAGTGATTACCTGGTTCTGGTTCCAGGTACTGCCTGTATTTAAATTATCACCTGTTACAGCATTGATAACTGACCTGGCAACCCATTTATGAATGTAATTATTTATAATTCCTTCAGTGCAGCAGCTAGGAAAACAATCCTGAGGATAAACAATATTATTTTCAGTAAGTATAAAATGGATCTTATATTGTCCCGTTAGATTTGCAAGAGCAGTAGAATTTATTACAGCACTTAACTCTCTTGTTGAAGAATTATAATTCTTACTCGTAATAACAATATTGACATTAGAATTGGGAGCAGTTGTATACCTGTCAGCAGTATAGCCTGCCCACATATTATAAGTAACATACGGGTAAGGTTGTCCGTTATTTCCTGGATGATTTGTTCTGTCAAATGAACCTGTCGGATAACCGGTAAAGCCCATCAATGTTCTTATTGTACTTCCGTTAAAATTTGTCCATGGGTCATTGCTGCCTCCATGGTAGGCAATAATAGTTGTATTTGGATATTGTAAAAGAAGCTGTTCAGCAGCAGCATCACCGCATGGACAATAACCGCACCATGTACCTGTTGCGAACTCTAATAACATTCTTCTGGGGCCTGCATTGATAGTTTGTGTGAAGAAAATAAAAAAGGAAAATATTAATAATAAAAATAAACCTTTTTTCATATGTTTACACTTTCCTTAAAAATTGATAAAAGAATGGAGTAATTAAATGAACAATATATATTTTATTATCAGCAATTTATTTTTTCTAAATACAAACTTCAATGGCATTATCATTAATAAACATACCGTATAACCAAAGAATGTAATAAAAAAAAGAGGCTGTCTCAAAAGGATAGCCTCTTTTTTTTATTATTTTTTATTAAAACAATGAAAAATAAAGAACATAATAAATAGAAAGAAGGTTATTAAGTTATAAACATTTTTATTTTAA